>JAAYHM010000142.1 GCA_012735405.1 Tissierellia bacterium
AATTTTTTAAAAAATTAGTTGACAAATTTTAAAATAGGTTGTAACATATACAGTAATATTTAAAAAATTTTATTACATAAAAGTGTTGAAGGAGAGAAACACATCCAAGGTTATTTATAGAGAGTTGGGAAGGGTGGAAACCAACAATAACTAGATGTGATATATACACTCCTGAACTGATTCGCTGAAAGGAAGTCCTAGTAGGCGAATCCGAAAGCCCATCGTTACAAGGGATAGGACTGTTAGGTCTGATTAGAGAGGTGACTTATGTCACAAATAGGGTGGTACCGCGGAAAATCTTTCGTCCCTATGAATATAGCTTTAAAGCTGTATTGATAGGAACGAAAGATTTTTTTATTACCTAAGTTAGCAGTAGTGTGTTGGTCTAGATCAACTTTAAGGAGCTCCTAAATATAAGTTAATTTCACTCTATCACTAACTAATATTAAGGAGGATGTTTTATGAAAAAGATTATGACTACTAAATTACTTACAGTATTTTTGATAAGCATTATTTTCTTAAGTGGCTGTAGTAGCAGTGATACTACTGCAAAAACTCAAAAAGAATTTACAATTGGAATAAGCCAACTGGCAGAACACCCTGCCTTGGATGATGCTAGACGTGGTTTCGAGGATGGACTAAAAGAGCTTGGAATTGAAGCTAAAATAGAATATCAAAATGCTCAAGGGGATATCCCAACTTCCTTAAGTATTGCCCAAAAATTTGTAAAAGACGGGGTAGATTTAATATATGCTATAGCAACACCAGCAGCTCAAAGTGCTAAACAAGCAACTGCTGATATTCCAGTAGTATTTAGCGCAGTTACAGACCCAGTTGATGCTGAGCTAGTAGAATCAATGGAAGCCCCAGGAGGAAATGTAACCGGAACCTCCGATGCAAGCCCAATGGATAGGCAGCTTCAACTGTTTATAGATTTAGATAGTAACATTAAAAAAATTGGAATCATTTTTAACACCGGTGAGCCTAATTCCCATATTCAAGTAAAAAGTGCAAGAGAACTTGCTGCTGATCTGGGACTTGAAATAGTTGAGGTAGGAATAAATACAATTAATGACATCCCTCAAGCTGTTGATTCTATTGTAAATAAAGTAGATGCCATATATACAATAACTGACAACATGGTAGCTTCAGCTATTAATGTGGTGGCAGAAAAAGCTATTGAAAACAATATGATTACCGTTGGTGCAGAAGAATCCCATCTTGCAGGCGGCATACTTATAACTGATGGAATAAGTTACTATGAACTTGGAAAACAATCAGCTAGAATGGCTAAGGAAATATTAGTAGATGGAAAATCTCCTTCTGAAATTCCTGTAGAAACTGCTACTAATACCAAAAAAGTATACAACGAACAAACATTAAAGGCTCTAGGATTGGATATAAATAATAAGGCATTTGAAGGTGCTGAAAAATTCGTAAAGTAATTGGGTTAATTTGATTCAGAGGAGGTATAAAATGAATTCTTTAATAATAACTTCTATCGAGCAGGGCTTAATATTTGCAATACTTGCAATGGGAATACTTATAACAAACAAGATCCTAAATATAGCAGACCTTTCTGTTGAGGGTACCTTCCCCTTTGGAGCCTTCATATTTGCAAAATTTATCTCCATGGGGGTTGACCCTGTTTTAAGTACCTTACTGGCATTTGTCATTGGTACATTAGCAGGACTTATGACATCTTTACTATTTATTAAACTAAAAATAAAACCTCTACTGGCAGGTATTTTAACCATGACTACCCTTTACTCAGTTAATTTAAGGATAAACGGAAAATCAAACATACCCCTTTTTAACTTTGATTCAATCTTCGATTTGGTCCCTATCCTATTGCTACTGGCTATTTTAGTTATAGCAATTAAGATAATATTAGATGAATTTTTTAAAACAGAAGTTGGATACCTGCTTATAGCTACAGGTGACAATGAAACCTTGGTTAAATCCCTAGGAGCCAGTAGCAATAAATATAAAATAATAGGCCTTATGCTATCAAATGGATTAATAGCATTAAGCGGTGCACTAATGGCTCAATATCAGGGATTTGTGGATATTACAATGGGAACTGGAGTTATAGTAATTGGCCTTGCTTCAATAATAATTGGAGATACAATAAAGAAAAACTCTACCAAATTAGGTAATACAACAAGAGCAATAATAGGAGCAATCATTTATAAAATAATAGGAGGTATAGCAATAGATTTAGGTCTGGCACCTAGTGATTTAAAGGCTGTAAGTGCCATTATTGTAATACTATTTATAGCTTATAACAATGTAGCCATTGATTTATTTGCATCAATAAAGAATAAAGGAGAAGGAGTATATGTTAAGAATACAAGGCTTATCAAAAAAGTTCAATAAAGGTACTGAAAATGAAATTGAAGTATTCAATAATTTTAACTTGGATATAGAAGAAAATAAGTGCACTGCCATAATAGGACCTAATGGCTGTGGCAAGAGTACCCTTCTCAATATACTGGCGGGAAGTATTTCAGCAGATTCAGGAAGAATAATATTGAATAGGGAGGATATATCTAATTTAAGCCAGGAAAAAAGATCCAAGTATATTGGAAGGGTATATCAGGATCCTTCCATGGGAGTTTCACCTAGCCTAACTATCTTAGAAAATATGTCCTTAGCAGATAAAAAAGGTGATAGATTTTCCCTAAAAAGGCTAATTAGAAAAAATAATATTGATAGATATGTGGAAATGTTGAAAAGCCTAGGTTTAGGCCTTGAAAATAAACTAAACACTAAAGTGAAGTATCTGTCTGGAGGTCAAAGACAATCTTTATCTCTTATAATGGCTGCTATGAAACATCCGGATTTACTACTTCTAGATGAACATACAGCAGCCCTGGATCCCAAAACTTCCCATGTAGTTATGGAGAAAACTAAGGAATTGTTAGATAAGTACAAGATTACAACCATTATGATATCCCACAATATGAAGGATGCAATAAAATACTCAGATAGAATTATCATGCTTAATAAGGGTAAAATAGTTTTAGATAAGCTGAGCAAAGATACTACTGAAGAAGAACTAATAGATATATATAAGGCCAAGCTTTTTGAAGAAATAGCTTAAAAGGCAATTCTCAAAGATTTAATTTCTTTGAGAATTGCTTTTAATATATCCGTTTAATAAAGATTATTTCTAAAGCTTGATTATCTAATAATAAACCACCTGAGTCCTTATATCCCAGTTTTCTATAAAAATGCTGAGCCTGTTCATTTGATAAGGAAGATGTCATTACCAAATCATATCCTTTCTTCTTCATTTCAATTTCCCAAAATCTTACTAATTCTTTTCCTATACCCTTATTTCTATAGGCTTCATTTATATAAAGCATATTCATGAAGGGTATATTGTCCCAGAAATAACCATATCTCAACCAACCTATAATTTGGTTATCTGGATTTCTTACTACTATAATCTCCCCTTCTTTTAGTTTTCTCTTTATTAAGTTCTTGGATATATGCTTATCATTATCTAGTATAAACTGAAAATCTAACTCACTTGCATACTCAATCTTCACTATTAACACTCACTTCCCAATAGAATTTATAATATTTAAGAATGCTTTAACAAAATAACGACTTGTACTACTTGAAGGCTATGAAAATTATTGCAAATAAAATTGGAACCTTCCATGATATTTCTCAATCTATTAGATTTTGCTCTACTGCTTCCGGAAACAGTCTAACTACTAGATATGACCATAGAAATTTAAATATAAATGCAAGAAATAGTATTCCAAAAATGAAAACTAGTATATTGCTAATATTTTCCACTGAATTTCATCCTAATATAAGTTTTCAAAGCTACTATAAATATATAATCATTTAATTGTGTTAATGCTAACCTTAAACTCAAAGCTTTTCCCATGTTTTATACATTCCACAATCCTTAATAAACTCCTTCTAATTTTATCCTAATAATTTCTAATTCATCATAACATAAGCCTGTATTTTTCTTATTGTTGACATTATCTGTGGAATATGAAAAAATAACTATATAACTTTAGGCTGGTGATAACATGAGCATACCTGAACATTTAAAAGTAAAAATACAATCAATACCAGAAAAACCAGGTATATATATGATGAAAGATTGCCATGGAAATATTATGTATATTGGCAAAAGCAAATGTTTAAATAAAAGGGTAAGGTCCTACTTTTACTCAAATCATGAATGGAATAAAATAAAAAGGCTGGTATTTAACATTCATGACATAGATATCATAGTTACAGACACCCATTTAGAAGCCCAACTATTAGAGTGTGCAATGATTAAAAAATATACCCCCATTTATAATTCTCAATTTGTCAGGGACAAAAACTATGTATATTTAAGGATTGAGAACAGTGGAAAAAATCCTTTATCCATTATATATGATAGGGATGGAGAATATACATTTGGTCCCTTTAGAAGCAAATACAGCATATATAATCTAATAGAGCTGCTAACAAAACTATACCCTATTAGGAAGGTTGAAAATACCTTTGAGTTTGACTACCATCCCCTTCCTATTGTTATGAATTATGAGGAATTTGAAAAAAATAGAGAAAGCTTAATAGAATTACTTACTAATAAGGACTCATTAAAACTTTTTTTAGATATATTAAAGGATAAAATGGAAAAGGCTTCCCTGTCTCTACATTTTGAGAGGGCATCACAGCTTAGGGATATATATTTATCCTTAAAGCATTTGTATAGGTATCAAAACAATGACATAAGTAAGGATAGGGAAATCATAATGGGGGAAAGGGTAGGTAATGGATATAAGCTATTTTATGTATCTGATGGGAATTTAATATGGAAAAAGAAGTTTGAAAAAATTTCAGTTGAAGATGTGCAAAGTTTCATTTGCAAAACCAAAATACAAAAGAAAAATATTGTAACCAATAAAAATGAAAAAAGCTTAATGGATTTTAAGTCTATAATAAACAAGGAATTAAAAAGCAGTTATTTTAAAGTCATTGATGAAGACTTTGATGCTCATGAATTTATTAAAGGTTTGATAGAATTATAAAGGGATGGCAAATGCCATCCCAACAAAAAGTATATTAATAAAATCTCCATACTTGTAATATAGCCCACATGCCTAAGAGAAAGCTTGTCAGATTTGCAACTACTGCATAGCCTACCCGCCTTCTTGCAGAATGCTGGCGAAGAAATTTTTTATATAATTTGCATTCAATAATTAATATAACTATTTCAAAGGGTATATAAATTAAAAAGGCAGCCATTGAACCAGCGAAGTACATGGCACTATATACTACTAGGGTAAGCAGTATCTGGGTTATTAGGTTTGCCCCTATAAAAGGCTTTAAATTTTTCCTTAAGCTGAATCTAAATAAAATGAGTATAATTCCTTCAACTATTAGGGTGGCTGTAAAGGTAAATATAAACTGCTTTATGTATGCAGGGACAGCTGAACTTTCCCATAATCTATTAGTGGCATAATCAAAATATACAATAGACTTAAAGGCCTTCCTGTCTATAATATCATTTGAAACTGTTACCTTGCCTGACTTTTCTACTATAATAACCTTAAATCTATCAGGAGTTCCTACATAGCTAAAATTGTGAACCATGCTATCCCCTTCTCTTTGGCCTGTTAGCTTCCCAAAAAGGGGTACCCTAGTTCCGGTAACCAGGGCTGGTCTCCAGCCATCCTCATGATACTCCTTTAAAATCCTAATCATATCCTTATTAAGTCCATCATATTCCCGTATTTTACTATAAGAACTCTTTTTGTCATAGTCTACAAGCAAATCCAAATAGTATTCATCCTCAGGTGGATTTAGTACTATTAATTTTATGCTGGGCTTGGGTCCTATATCAGCAAAGACTGCATGGGGAAACAACAAACTAATTACAACAACCATAAAAATTATATATATCTTTCTCTCCATCTGTTCACATCCTCACCTTTTAATCCTATGCTTACTACTTCTACATAGGACCCCTAATTCCTTTAATTAATATTATTTAATTATCCTAAATACGTTTATATATAGAATATAAACTAGGACGTATCATCTCATTACCAACTGGGGTGGCTTATTGCAAACCTTTTTTTACTTAATAGTAATGGAAAAGCCATAATAACAATATATTTAATAAAAGCTCTATTAATGGGTATTAATAAAATACAAAATAAGAAAGATGGTGAGTTTATGGCTGATTTGGCAAGTAAAAAATGTATCCCCTGTAGTGTTGGAGCACCAAGCCTAATGGAGGATGAAATTGAAGAACTTAAAAAATCTCTTAAGGAAGGCTGGGAAGTAATAGATAATAAAAAACTAAAAAAAATATTTAAATTTAGGAATTTTAAAGAAGCTTTGGATTTTACCAATAAGATAGGAGCTATAGCAGAAGAGGAAGGCCATCATCCTGATATACACCTATCCTGGGGAAGGGTAGTTATAGAGCTGTGGACCCATAAAATTGGAGGCCTCCATGAAAATGACTTTATATTAGCAGCCAAAATTGATAAAATAGCATAAAAAGCAGTAGGTAACACTTACCTACTGTTACTTTTTTATAAGATTTCAATAAAAGCATTTAATCTTGTATTCAACTGTCCTGTGTCAAATTCAGAATAATCTGTTTCTATATACAGGTAAGGTTTTTTCTTTTCATTTTTTACATAATTTTTCACAGTATAGGCCTCGATACTGTAAGTATGGCAAGCTTGAAGTACAACTTCCACTACTCCATCCACCTGATATTCATCTATCATTTCACCTATATCCTTTAGGCGATTAGTATTAGGTGTCATAACTGAACAATTTACATTTAAATACTTTTCTGTAATAGCATCTATAGGATCCTTAGTTTCATCTACAAATAGCTTCTTTTCCTTTACTCCACTACAATTTTCAAAGGCAACTACATCAGCACCCAGATCTTCTATTTGCTTTATAACCTTATGCCTTACCCCTCCAGTAGGACATCCTGTTATTAATATTCTAGGCCTATTTGATTTCTTACCCTTTAATTCCCTTTCGTATTTTTCTCTTAATTTCCTAGTCCTCTCCTCCAGTTCAGCATAGGCTTCTTCCCTATCAAATCTATATTGTATTGCTTCAATGGCTGTATTCATTTCAAAGCCACTTATGGGTACAGGATTCAGCTTGCCTAATTCATAGAAGTCTATAATTATTTTTCTTTCTCTGTTTCTAATTTTTATAGCTTCTTTAAGCTTTTTTTCTGTAATCTCTACATTAAACTTTTTCTCAAGGACCCTTTTAAATTCCAACATTTCCTCTCTCCAATATAGAAAATCATGCTTCTTTGATTGCCCTTGGGAAAGATGCATTACATGAACATCCTTAATCTTGCCTAAGAGTTCATACATCTTCTTCTTACCATCGCAGGTAGTCTCCCCTAGTATTAAATCAGAAAAATAAAAGTATGGACAGGTTTCTGAAATTGCATTGCCATAGCTTGATTTTATAAGGGGGCATAGATTTTCTGGCAGATGGGCTTGGGCTGCTTGTACAGATTCATTGTCTTTACCACATAAAGCTATAGGATATGCCCCTGCAGCATATATTAATTCATAGGGGGAATATGTACAAAAAACACCTACTATATTAGCCCCTTTTTCTTTTAACTCTTTAACTTTTAAAAATCCTTCCCTTTTAGCCTCTTCAAATTCATCAAATTTTTCCGGTAAATTAAACATCTAACCAACTCCCATTTTATTTTATATCTATTGTTAATTGTAAACTATACTTAATCCCTCTTTGTATTAAGCCACTTACATTATATTTAACATACATACTTTAGTAAAATTTGAATTTTTTATAGATGTTGCTGTTAGTATTAATTTTAGCTATAGCCATAATTTACCATGGTATACTAGCTTTATATATATAAATTTTGACTTATTTTACATATTAATGTATATTTATATTTGGCATAAAACTAATAGATAAAGGAGAGATAGTTTGAAGGCAATAATTTTTGACATGGATGGGGTAATTATCAATAGTGAACCTTTACATTTTAAAATTGAAAAAGAACTATTAGAAGAACTTGGTGGCAATATAAGTGATGAAGAACTTCAATCCTTTGCTGGAACAACTGACTATAATATGTGGAGTAAATTTAAAGAAATGTTCAAGCTAAAACCTTCAGTGGAAGAGTTAATAGAGGCCAAAAAAGAAAGATTTATGAAAAGGATTGATGAAGTTGAACTAGTTGATAATTTTATGGATTTCATGCTTTCTGCTTATGAAGAAGGATATATATTGGCTATAGCTTCCTCTAATAATAGAAGGATTGTTAATGCAGTTGTTGAAAAATTTCAATTAGGCAAATACATGAAATTTATCATAAGTGGTGAAGAAGTAAATAAAGGTAAACCAGACCCGGAAATATTCTTAACTGCTGCTAAAAAAATAAATGTTGATCCTTCCAATTGTATAGTCATAGAAGATGCTACTAATGGTGTAAAAGCTGCTAAGGCAGCAGGAATGAATTGTATAGCATTAAAAAACCTTGACTCGGGAAATCAAGATCTGTCTGAGGCAGATTTAATCATAGAAGATTTTAAGGAATTAAACCTTGATATATTGGAGAACTTATTAAAATAAGGAAGGCTAAAAGCCTTCCTTATTTTATATTCTTTGCCAGTATAGCCCCACCTATGGAGCCTGCATATCTTGCAAGGGGATTGGTTTTTACTTCTTTATCAAGATTTTCAGATAAAAGCTTTATAAAGGGTTCTAGTTCGCAAAGTCCTCCTGTTAAATATAAGTCTCCCCTTATACCCTGTTTACTAAGTAAGGTTTTAATTCGACCAATTATGGAATTAAATACACCCCTTGCAATATCCTCCCTTTTAGCTCCTCTACCAATAAGACTAATAACCTCTGACTCAGCAAATACAGTACACATGCTGCTTATTTTAATATCCTCGCCTTCCAAGGCCATGTTAGCCATGTGATCCAGGGAAACTCCTAGGGTATTAGCCATAAGCTCCAAGAAACGGCCTGTACCAGCTGCACACTTATCATTCATTATGAAATTAGTCACATTTCCATCTTCAATAGTTATTATCTTAGTATCCTGTCCGCCAATATCTACAACTGTTACTAAGTCACTACCTGTTAAATAATAAGCTCCCTTTCCATGGCAGGTAATTTCGGTTATGGTCTTATGGGCATAAGGAACAGATACCCTTCCATAGCCAGTGGCAACAACCTTAGCTTCCTCCACATCTATCCCTTCATCTTTTAACTTTTCCCTTATTCTATTTGAAGATTCAACACTACTCCATCCTGTAGGCATAACAAAATTTAACTTCAGTTCATTTTCATCAAATACAGATACTTTTGAGGCTGTTGAACCTATATCTATTCCTACATAATACATGGTATCACGTCCTTCTACTACTATTCTAAAGTGTATAAGCCAGTAATTTGTACTGAATTTTCTTCTATTAGGGCCTTTATTTTTTCTTCATCTTCCTTTTTATACATAATAGATATACCACAACAGGATGAAAGCTTTCTAGGTGTTGGTGATATAACATACTTTATTTTATTTGCCTTCAAAATAGATTCCAATTTTAAGCCTTGGCTATGGTTTGGAAAGAGTATATAATTCTTTTCCAACTAAATCATCTCCAAGAAGGCCTCTACTCTTGTTTTTATCTGCCCTGCATCTTCTTCTGAATAGTCTGTTTCAACATTTAATACAGGTATATTCTTTTCCTTTAAAGCTTTTTCTAATTTTTCATATTCAATGGCATATGTATGGCAGAATGATAAATTGTAGTTAATTACTCCATCAGCTTTGTACTCTTCTACAAATCGTATTACATCATCAATTCGGCCATCGTTAGGTGTAAAACATGCACAGTTAATCTTCATATATCTATCTGCAAGATTTTTTACAAGATCATCAATTGTGTCTCCTTCAGCAGATACTTCATTTTCAAAATACCTAGTACCTGTACAGGTTTCTTCTACAACTATTTCAGCATCTAATCCTTCAACTATGGAATGAAGTTTCCAATTTGGCACAGCCATAGGAGTACCAGTTACAACTATCCTCTTCTTGCCATTTGGCTTTAAGTCCTTAACCCTTTCTTCTAATTCATCACATAATTCATTGGTTTTTTCAATAAACCTTTCTATATCATCCAAAAAAGCAACCTGACTTACCAATAAAGCATCTAAACCACTTATTGGTGATGGTGCATGCTTTCTTAAATCATAAAGTCTTTTTAAGGCCCTTCTCTTTCTGTTACATAAGTCTATAGCCTTTCTTAGATTTTCTACTGTTACCTGATTTCCTGTTAATTCTTCCATTTTCTTAATAAATAGCTTTATTTCATCCTGCCACTCTTCATAATTCTTTTCCCTCTTCATTTGTGGAAGCTCCATTACATGTACAGACATATATTCTTCCAATATTTCATAGGCCTTTTTCTTGCCATCACAGGTTGTTTCCCCTATTATCATATCACAAGATTGAAAATATGGGCAAGTGCGGCTTACTTTTGCTCCCATAAAGGCTTTTACTAGGGGGCATAGGTTTCTTGGCAATACTTTTTCACCATCTTCAATCCAAAATTGGCTTCCTGAACAAAGTCCAACGCCAACTGCATTAGTGGCAAGTATTACTTCATCAGGTACAAATACACAGAAGGTGCCTATCACTTTCCTACCTTTTTCCTTTTCTTCCTGTAGCTCTTGAATTCTTGCGCCATGAACTTCAGCAAGGGCATAATTAAAATAATTCATTGCTTCTGGTCTATTCTCCTGAGTTAAATAAATATCACCAAAGGCTTGGGGCAGAGCTTCACAAAGTATATCATGCTTCTCTAAATCCATTTGTAACTTACTCCACATTTCTCTGTAATCACCCACTGGGATCCCTCCTCCATAATAAATTCACACCTTGAATTATACCATTTGATAATCTGGCAAAGAACTATTATAAAAATATTTGATAATTGGAGGGACAACTATAAAAATTATATATTATTTGATAGTGTTGAATATTAAATACATAAAAATACCTCCAAGCAGGAAATCTACTTTCAATTAAGCAGACCGCCTACTTTGGAGGTATCATATCAGTCCCACTGTCTTAAATTATCCCCGGTCAACCATCAATTATCAATTTTTCTATGCATTTAAATCTATATGGCAATATCCTCC
>JAAYHM010000003.1 GCA_012735405.1 Tissierellia bacterium
CTGGTGCAGCATTTGTTATATCTGTGCTAGAGCATCCAGTTATTACAAATGAAGAAATTAAAGTAGTGCATACTCCTAATAATATGGTTTTTTGTAATTTATTGTTCATATGACAACCTCCTTTTACCCATTTCCTATATTCATTATAACTTTCCCTATCCATTAATTGGTTACAATAAGGTTAAAAGGAATTTACAAAAAACTAAAGCATCCCATTATTGGAGATGCTTAAAATTTGTTTTTAAATTCATTTAAATCAACTATATGAAGATCATATTCTCCATAACCAATTTTTGTCTCCTCATTAAAGGCTTCTACATCATAAGTAACCTTTCTGCCATCAATAGCTTTTACAGTAGCCTTTACTCTTATTTTACTACCTTGAGGAGCAGGATTTATGTGTTTTACATCAATTCTACTACCTACAGGTCTGTAATTTTCCCGTATTTTTTCAAAAACTATACTTGAAGCTGTTAGCTCCATATAGAAAATCATTGCAGATGTAGATAACACCGTTATTCCCTTGTTGCCAAGGAAGTCTGCAGTGTCTTCTTCTTTAACTGTATATTCTCTAGATATTGATTCCCCTATTTTTAAAATATTATTTAAATCCATTCTAATTGTCCTTTCTACTGTAATTTAATCTTATGTGCTTTCAATACAATATTATTGTAATTTAAGATTAAAATATTAGCAACTCTTGGCTTTTTAGATGATTATTTTTAATAAGACTGGAATTGTCAATATGGAAATTAAAGTGGTCACTACCATTATCATAGTAGCATAATCCTTTTTAAGGTTAAAGTTTTCAGCAAATATGGACGTCATTGCTGCAGAAGGCATGGATGCCAGTATAATTATGGAGTTAGTAACAACTGATTTATCCCTAATTATAATTGCAATTAAACATAGTATGGCTGGTATTAGTACCATTTTCATAAGTATTCCATAGTATATTGTCCAGTCTTTAAGATGACTTTTAATATTTACATCAGCAAATATAGCCCCAACTATTATCATTGATAATGGACCAGTCATATTTCCCACAGATTTGATACTATTTAACACTACCTCGGGAAATTTCAAATTAAAAACCATCATGGCAACTCCTATATATACTGCTATAACTGATGGATTTAATAAGGCCTTAATTATTTCCTTTTTTAGCTCTTCCTTAGCCATCCTCCCTTTAAATATCATTATTCCATAGGACCACAGGAATAAAACAAAGAACATATTGAATATGGAACCATATATTACAGCTTCAGGTCCATATATTACATTTAGTATTGGAAAACCAATATATCCGGTGTTGGTAAATACATTTGCAAAATGGAGTATTATTCTTTTTTCATCCTTAATTGGTTTAGTAAGAAGAATTGAAATTCCAATAATTATTATATAGGCTATAAAGCTAAAGTAAAAAGCCTTAACTACATTTGCCTTTATACTGTCATCATATGAAAAAGAAAAGGAAGAAACAATCATGAAAGGAAGCAGTATTCTTAATAGAAGGTCTATCATTCCCTTATTAGCTTCAGGTGTTATTATGTTTCTTTTTCTTCCAAATACACCTGCTATTATAATCAAAAATAGGGACAATATGCTCCTTAAAACCATATCCATCCTAACACCCCCAAGGTATCATTATGTTAAATTTATTCAGGAGAGCCTCCTTTTGTTCCTACTAAAAAGCACAGAGCAAATTTTCATTTATCATTTACTCTATAAGCTAATATTCCCACAATATTAGACAAATTAAAAGAAGCAAAATCCCAGAAAGTCCAGTTATTATAGTAAACCTGCAGGCAGCAAAGTTCATTTCGATATCCCTGAAGGTTGATTTTTTCATATCCACAGCAGATCTTGCTATATTGTAGCTATAATCCCCTATTAATTTCATATTTCCCATTATAGACAAGGCACCCATTATCATTAATGCAAATCCTGTATATTCAAGTACCCTTAAAAAGTCTCTGCAGGTTTTTACACTGATTGAATATGCTATAATGGCTCCTGCAGCCGACAATATAACTAAGATAATAAGACTTTTCACTAATAAAAGCATAATTCTTTTTAATACCCTCACAATACCACTCCTTCTAAATAATATTCTATATGGTAACAATAATTCCTTTCTAAATGGAAATTTTAATCATAATAAGCACTGTAAAAAAAGAGGATACTATAGTATAATATCTGATGGAATTAAATTAGAAAAAGGATGATTGTATGGCAAAAAGAGTTATTTTAGGAATGAGTGGAGGAGTAGACTCTTCAGTATCTGCACTGCTTTTAAAGGAAGCTGGATATGATGTGGTTGGAATTTTCATGAAAAATTGGGATGAAAAGGATGAATTTGGTGTATGTACTGCCACAGAAGATGCAGAGGATGCTAGAAGGGTAGCAAGCCAGCTTGATATTCCATTCTATACCATAAATTTTGAAAAAGAATATTGGGATAAGGTATTTAGTTACTTTTTAGATGAATATAAAAAGGGTAGAACACCTAACCCTGATGTAATGTGTAACCAGGAAATAAAATTTAATGCTTTCCTACACTATGCCTTAAAATTAGATGCTGATTATATAGCCATGGGGCATTATGCTCAGGTAGAAGAAAGAAATGGAAAGTTTTATTTATTGAGAGGAAAGGATAGAAATAAGGACCAAAGCTACTTTTTATCAAGAATAGGACAAGAGGCCTTATCTAGAACAATATTCCCTATAGGCCACTTAGAAAAAAAGGAAGTTAGGGAAATTGCCGAAAAGCATAATTTATATACTGCTAAAAAAAAGGATTCTACAGGTATATGTTTCATAGGTGAAAGGGATTTTAATGAATTCATAGACAGATATCTTTTAGCAAAAGAAGGGGATATTATTGATGTAGACGGAAATAAACTAGGCAGACATAGTGGGCTTATTCACTATACCTTAGGTCAAAGAAAGGGAATTGGAATAGGCGGTATAGGCACAGGTGAACCCTGGTTTGTTGTTGGTAAAAACTTAAAAAAGAATATATTGTATGTGGCACAGGGTAGAGACCATCCTGCCCTCTTTTCTGTGTCAATGATTGGAGAATCCCCTAGTTGGATTTTAGGAGAAGCTCCTAAAATGCCTTTAAAATGTACTGCTAAATTTAGATATAGGCAGGCAGATATACCTGTTGAAGTTAATATGCTGGAAGATGGAAATATCCATATTAAATACCAATATCCTGTAAAGGCAGTAACACCAGGACAAGTGGCAGTATTGTACAAAGGTGAAATATGCCTGGGAGGAGCTATAATAAAATCCATCGAACCACTGGATAAAAAATATGCATATTTAAATGAAACTTATTAAAGTAAAAATGGGCTGCATTTTAAAGCGTAAGCGGTTATGCAGCCCATTTTTCCATATCGTAGCAGTTAACAAATCTTGGAGCGGAACTCCTTCTCTCTTGTACATCCTATTTGTTTTAAATTTTTTATTATTCAACAGGCTTCAATTTAGCTGTAAAGTGGCGGAGTACTTTTGGTTCCCAAGCAATTTTATATCCTTTGATGGAATCTACCCTATTCTTAATTGCTATTAAAGCATCAGCAACTACATCTAAATGGGACTGGGTATATACTCTTCTTGGTATGGCTAATCTTGTAAACTCAAAGGGTGATTCAAGCTGCTTACCTGTATCTGGATCATTACCTAACATAAAGGAACCTATATCACAAGATCTAATACCAGCTTCCTTATATAGTTCTACTGCCAAGGCATGTCCTGGAAATTCATAGTAGGGTATATGAGGAAGCAGTTTTTTAGCATCTATAAATACCGCATGGCCACCTACAGGATATTGATAAGGAATATTTGCTTCATCTAATCTAGATGCTAAATATTCCATTTGTCCTATTCTATATCTTAGATAATTATAATCAATTCCTTCTTCTAATCCTATGGCTAAAGCTTCTAAATCTCTACCTGCTAATCCGCCATATGTTATAAATCCTTCATAGGGTATAGTATTTGCCTTTACTTTTTCATATAGTTCTTCGTCATCCTTAATGCCTATTAATCCACCCATATTTACTATGGCATCCTTCTTTGAACTCATGGTGAATAATTGGGCATAGCTAAACATTTCTAGTACTATTTCTCTAATGGACTTGTCTTCATAACCCTTTTCCCTGTTTTTTATAAAGTAAGCGTTTTCCGCAAATCTAGCTGCATCTATCATCAAGGGTATATTATATTTTTTGGCTATTTCTGATGTCTCTCTTATATTTTCCATGGATACAGGCTGTCCACCAGCACTATTGTTTGTAATTGTTAATATTATAAGGCCTATATTTTCAGCCCCATACTTTTCTATTAATTCTACTAATTTTTCAGTATCCATATTGCCCTTAAAGGGGCTATAGACTTCTGTATCCAAAGCTTCAGGAACTACACAATCTATGGCTCTTGCCCCGGCAAGTTCCACATGGGCCCTGGTAGTATCAAAATGCATATTGGATATTGCATATTTGCCAGGTCCTAAAAAAATTGGCATGACTACTTTTTCTGCGGCCCTTCCCTGGTGTACAGGTTGTATGTATTTATATCCAAAAATATTTTGGGCAGTATTTACTAATTTTTTATAGTTCTTAGAACCAGAATAGGCCTCATCACCCTTCATCATACCAGCCCATTGTTCTGTACTCATGGCACCAGTACCACTATCACTTAGCAAATCAATATATACGTCCTCTGAATCCAAGTAAAATAAGTTATAATGGGCTTCCTCTATCTTTTTTAACCTCTCTTCTTCAGTCAGTATCTTTATAGGCTCTACCATTTTAATCCTAAAAGGTTCTGGATAATATTTTCCTTTCATAAAATGCCCCCTTTATAAAACTATTTACATATATTATTCTACAAAATTTATGTTTTCCCTTCTATAAGTAACTACAGCAAAAATTTTTTTAATAAAAAAAGATTATAACCGTATTGGTTACAATCCTTTTATCCTATTTATTATAAAACTCCATGCCCTGCTTTGTTAGTTTATCCTTCCACACTAATTCAAGTATCTCCAACTCTTCACTATAGTCTGTTTTTATTTCGTCTTCATCATATTCTAATTTTTCTAATATTTCAATGGTAAAACTATTTTCTCCTTTTTGAATCCATGCCTTTTGAAGTTCCCTATTAGGATGATTTCCAAAATTAAGTTTAAATACAGTTCCATTAATGCTTCCTTTTAAATTCTGGCTTACCTCTATATGGCACTTATTTTCTAATTTGGATTTTATTATAAATAATCCCATCTCTGGTTTCATCATCTTGTATTTTTCTTTTAATTCCTTTTTCCTATCCATATGTCTACCCCATTTCCTTAGTTTTTTTGGGAAAAATTATTGAAACTTCATGAACAAACTTATAGTTGCCTACAAATATAAGCAATTCAACTTCTATTATTTTAACACACTTAGCCTCAATACACAATTAAAGTATTTTTTTCTATTCTTTCGAAAAAATCCACACTTATTTGTATTACAATAAACTAGAGCCAAGCACTTGCCAAAGTTTCAACAATAAATCAATAAAATTTTATCAATATGCTTTTTTAAATATGCAATTTTTATATTTTTTCTTTCATTTTTCAGAAAAGAAAATGTTTTCCTAGTTTCTTTATAATTTAAACTTTAAATCTCATTCCCAATTTTAAGCCATATACAACAGATAATATTTTATGCTATTATATGTAAAAGGTTTATGAAAACGTTTTTTTGAATTTTTATCAAAAAAAAATTTCAAGTTTCTATTGACAAGTAAATTGTATGATGGTATATTTATAATCATTAAATTAAAAATAACATAATTTTGTGACAATTTAAAGACTATGAGGAAGACGTGAACTATTAACAAGCCATTTACAGAGAACTGGGGTAGCTGAGAACCAGTAATGGCTTAATAGGGACCTCTCACTTCTGAGTCATATGGCTGAACCCTTTTAGTAGGTAGTAGGTCATATCGGTAGACCCCGTTATAAGGTCAGGGTTTATAAGGATATAATCCTTAGGAACCTAGTGAGTTAATTGTCGTGAGACAATTAAGAAATAGAGTGGTACCGCTTAGTATGTAAGCCTCTATATGTTAAAACATATAGTGGCATTTTTTTATATTATTTTACAAGTAGGGGAGGGATCTTATGATTAGCGATGAAGATGGTATTATTATAAGTTATACTAGATTACTAAATAATATAAAAGTTATGGGAGGAAGAGTGATGAAAATGATGAAGAAGAGATTAACATTTGTGACTGTTCTTGTATTGATATTAAGTCTTGTAGTAGGATGCTCCTCTACTGGTGGAGCAAATAATTCAGATGAAATTAGGGTTGGCTTAAATTATGAGCTAACGGGTGAGACTGCAACCTATGGTCAGGGGCTTGTTGAAGGTATCGAATTAGCCTTTGAAGAGATAAACAATAATGGTGGTGTTTTAGGAAAGAAAATTAAAATGATAAAAATAGATAATCAATCTAAGGCAACAGAGGCTACTAATGTCTCTACAAGATTAGCTACAAGAGAAAATGTGGTAGTAATGTTAGGACCAGCTACTTCAGGTAATACAAAAGCTGCAATTCCACCAGCCATGCAAAATAAAATACCTCTAATATCAGCTTCAGCTACTGCTGATGACGTAACTGTTGATAGCAATGGCAATGTAAAAGAATATGTATTTAAAACATGCTTTAATGACTCCTTCCAAGGGGTTATGATGGCACAATTTGCCTTTAATGATTTACAATTGAGAAATGTAGCCATATTAGCAGATTCAACCAGTGATTATGCTCAAGGTCTTTCAAAGGCCTTCCAGGAAACCATAGAAGAATTGGGTGGCAAAGTTTTAGCTGTAGAAGCTTATCAAGCTGGAGATACAGATTATAAGGCTGTATTGACAAATTTAAAGGGATTAAATCCAGAGGGATTATTTGTACCTGGATACTATGAAGATGTAGGCTTAATAATCAGACAAGCTAGAGAATTAGGATTAAACGTTCCTATACTTGGCGGAGATGGCTATGAATCACCTAAACTGCTAGAAATAGCAGGAGCAAGCGCCCTAAATGATATTTATTATTCAAGCCATTATTCATCTCAGGACGATTCACAGGAAGCAGTTGACTTCAGAGAAAGCTTCAAAGAAAAATACGGTAGAGAACCAGATGCTTTCAACGCTTTAGGATACGATATGGCTTACTTAGTTGCAGATGCTTTAGAAAGAGCTGGAGAAGCTGATACAGAAAAGCTTAAGGAAGCTTTGGAAGCAACAGATGGATTTGAAGGAGTTACCGGTGTATTGTCCATAGATGAAAAGCATAATCCAGTAAAATCTGTTACAATCATAGAATTAAAAGATGGAGAACCAGTATTCTTGAAAAAATTAGACCCTCAATAATTTTTAACACCTTATTTAACACTTAGGACACATGTCCTAAGTGTTAAATATAAATACTCATAGAAAGGATGTTGATAATGGAACAAGTATTCCAACAAATGATAAATGGAATATCCTTAGGAGGAATATATGCCTTAATGGCTTTAGGCTACACCATGGTATATGGAATTATAAATTTAATTAATTTTGCCCACGGGGATATATACATGGTAGGGGCTTATGTAGGCTTTGCCTTAACCACATTTTTCAATATTGGCTTTTTGCCTGCCCTATTAATTTCCATGGCCGCAACAAGCCTACTTGGTATTATTATAGAAAAAATTGCATATAAGCCATTAAGAAAATCTCCCAGAATAACCGCACTAATTACAGCCATAAGTATTTCTCTACTCCTACAATACACTATGATGTATTTTGTAGGACCGCAAACAAGAACCTTTCCTGAAGTTTTGGAAAGTAAAAGCTTAAAATTTTTGAATGGAAATGTAATACTGGATGTTAAAAATATATATATAATTGCTATTACCTTGATTCTAATGATTGCCCTACAATTTATAGTCAGAAAAACCAAAATGGGAAAAGCAATGAGAGCTTCATCCTATGACCTTGAAGCAGCAGAGCTTATGGGAGTAAATGTAAATAAGGTCATATCCTTTACATTTGCCATGGGTTCAGCCCTAGCAGGTGCTGCAGGTGTACTTGTAGGTATATACTACAATACCATCAACCCTCTAATGGGCTCTTTGCCTGGATTAAAAGCCTTTGTTGCAGCAGTATTGGGAGGAATCGGAGCTATACCTGGTGCTGTATTGGGTGGTTTCTCTCTAGGAATAATTGAAACTATTGTTAGTGCCAATGGTGGCTCAGTTTTTAAAGATGCCGTTGCTTTCTTAATACTAATTCTTGTTTTATTAGTCAGACCTAATGGACTTTTAGGGAAAACGGCTAAGGAAAAAGTATAGGAGGGGTTATATGAATAGGTTTAATAAGAAAAATATATTTACCATTGTTGGACTTGTGTTATTTTATATAACTGTCCAAATCCTATTCAATATAGGAATCTTAGATTCTTATATGGAATTGAATATAATTCTTATATGTATAAACATTATATTGGCAGTTGGTTTGAACCTAATTACAGGATTTACAGGTCAGTTTTCATTAGGCCATGCAGCTTTTATGTCCATTGGAGCTTATACTTCTGCTGTACTAACTGCAAAATTAGGTCAACCCTTTTTCATAGGAATAATTCTTTCAGGAATAGTTGCAGCATTGGCCGGAGTTCTTATAGGTATCCCTACTTTAAGGTTAAAAGGGGATTATTTAGCCATTGCTACTCTTGGTTTTGGTGAAATAATTAAAATATTAGCTTTAAATACAGATTATATAGGTGGAGCTATTGGATTTAATGATATTCCACAATATACTAACTGGACTTGGGCCTTTGGAATGACAGTGCTATCCATAGTAGTTATTAAAAACTTTATAAATTCCTATAAAGGAAGAGCTTGTATAGCTATTAGAGAAGATGAAATTGCTGCTGAAGCTATGGGAGTAAATGCTACCCACTATAAAGTATTGGCTTTTGCCATAGGTGCATTCTTTGCAGGTATTGCAGGCTCCTTATATGCAAATTATTTCTATTTTATAAAGCCTGATAGCTTTGGTTTTATGAAATCCATTGATATTCTGGTTATAGTAGTATTTGGTGGATTAGGAAGTATTTCAGGTTCTATAGTAGGAGCAATTGTATTATCCGTTGTATCTACCTTGCTTCAAAGTGTAGCAGATTTAAGAATGATAATATACGCCCTTGTACTGTTTGGAATCATGATGTTTAGACCAACAGGTCTTATGGGCAAACAAGAATTTAAGGGATTTAAATTAAAAACTATTAAAAAGGAGGTTAAGGCCAGTGAAAGTTTTAAAGGTTACGAATCTATCTAAATCCTTTGGTGGTATAAAGGCCCTTAAAGATATAAGTCTTGAAATTAATAAAGGTGAAATAATTGGTTTAATTGGACAGAATGGTGCTGGCAAAACAACCTTCTTCAATTTGCTTACGGGAATATATAACCCCACATCAGGAGAAATTGAATATAATTTAGATAAAAAAATTACTTCAAAGGATTTAAAGCCACATAAAATTGCATATTACGGTATTTCTAGAACCTTCCAGAATATAAGACTATTTCAAAATATGACTGTACTAGAAAATGTGCTATTAGGATATCATAGCAGATTTAAATATGGTTTAGCCTCCACTGTATTCAGGCTTCCTTCTTATTACAAATGGGAGGATGAAAAATACAGGCATGCATTAAATCTATTGGAAAAATTCAATTTAATGGACAAAAAGGATGAAACAGCTAAAAATTTGTCCTATGGGGATCAAAGAAGACTTGAAATTGCAAGGGCATTGGCTGCTAAACCAAAAGTTCTTCTGTTGGATGAACCTGCAGCAGGTATGAATCCTAATGAAACAAGGGAACTTACCTCTCTTATAAGATGGATCAGAGAAAGCTATGATCTTACAATAATACTAATTGAGCATGATATGTCCTTGGTAATGGATGTATGCGAAAAAATATTTGTATTTGACTCTGGAACTTTAATTGCAGAGGGAACTCCTGAAGAGATAAACAAAAATGAAAGAGTAATAAAGGCTTACCTAGGAGAGGAGACGGAAATATGCTAGAACTGAAAAATATTGATGTATTTTATGGAAATATTCATGCTTTAAAAAATATATGCCTTAAAGTTAACCAGGGAGAAATAGTAACCCTTGTAGGTGCAAATGGAGCCGGTAAAAGTACTACCTTAAAAACTATATCCGGCCTTTTAAAACCTAAAAGAGGGGAAATTTTGTTCAATGGTGGAAGTATAAATGAACTTAATGCATCTGACATTGTTAAATTAGGTATTTCTCATGTCCCGGAAGGAAGAAGAATATTCGCCAATATGACTGTAATGGAAAATCTTGAAATGGGAGCCTTCATTAGGGACGACAGTAAAAACATAGAAGAGGATTATGAAAAGGTCTTTTCCCTATTTCCCAGGCTTAATGAAAGAAGAAAGCAAATAGCAGGTACACTATCCGGTGGCGAACAACAAATGTTAGCCATAGGCCGTGCCCTTATGTCTAAACCTAAACTGTTACTATTAGACGAACCTTCTATGGGCTTGGCTCCCCTTATAGTTAAAGAAATATTCTCCATTATTAAAAATATAAATGCACTAGGTACAACAGTATTACTTGTGGAGCAAAATGCAAATATGGCCTTAAATATTGCAAATAGAGCTTATATTATAAAGAATGGAGTCATTGAACTAGAAGGTGATCCTAAGGTGTTGTTAAATGATGAAAGCATTAAAAAAGCATATCTTGGATAAAAAACATAGACTTTGCTATAATGCTGTTATATTATAATTGTATTAAATATAGTAGCACTAATAGAAAGGGGTTAATATTTTGAAAACAGCATTAGTAAATGGCAAAGTCTATATTCATAAGAACCATTTTCAAGAAGCCCTGCTTATTGAAAATGGAATTATTAAAAAAGTTGGTACTAATGAAGATATAAAAAAACATTCGGTAGACAAAATAATCAACCTTGAAGGCAAAACTGTTATACCTGCTTTTAATGATAGCCATCTACATTTAATTGGACTAGGTAGCTTTATGAATACTTTAAATTTAAAAGAAGCTAAATCTATAGAAGAAATAATAATATCAGGCAGAAAATTTATAGAGAAAAATAAAGAAATAAAGGCATTGTATGGTAGGGGCTGGAACCAGGATAACTTCCTTACTGGTGAAAAACGTCTTTTAGATAGGCATGATTTAGACAAAATATCTACAGAAATACCTATTGTATTAGACAGGGTTTGTGGCCATCTTTTAGTTACTAATACAAAAGCTATTGAACTGGCAGGAGTTGATGAAAATACCGGTGTAGCTGGTGGTACCATAGAACTTGGTGAAGATGGTAAACCAAATGGTATTTTTACTGAAAATGCCATTAATCTAATATATAAGGCTATGCCTGAAAAAAATCATGACATTGAAAAAGATTTTTTGAAAGCTAGTAAATATGCCATAAGCCTCGGCATAACTTCTGTACAATCCTGTGATATTTTAAATAATGATGATTATAATGAAATATTTAATATTATACACCATATTTATGATAACAAGAAAACCAAATTGAGATACAGACATCAGTATAACCTTCAAAATATAAATTATTTTAAAAATTATTTAGAAACAGAATTTCAATCTGATAAATACGATGAAAAATTCTTATCTAAAGGAGCACTGAAGCTATTTAAAGATGGCTCCTTAGGGGCCAGAACTGCACTAATGCATAAGGATTATGAAGATGCTCCTGGTCTTAGGGGAGTTGAAGCATTGAAGGATGAAGAGCTGCAGGACTTGGTAAACCTGGCAACAGAATATGGAATCCAAGTTGTAGTGCATGCCATTGGGGATAAGGCTATTGATAGTGTGATTAATGCTTTTGAAAAAACTATTATAAGTGGTAAAAATAAGAACAACCACCTCCGTCATGGAATTGTACACTGTCAAATTACAAATAAAAAACAATTAAATAGAATTGCAAAATTAAATATTGCTGTTATGTTCCAGCCTATTTTCCTTGATTATGATTCCAGGATTGTAGAATCCAGAGTTGGAAAGAAATTGGCAAGCACTTCTTATGCCTTTAATACTCTTTACAATTATGGTGTACATATAAGCTTTGGAACAGATGCCCCTGTAGAAGATATTAACCCTTTCCACAACATATATTGCGCAGTAACAAGACAAAGAATAGATGGCAATCCTAAAGGAGGATTTTATTCTGAAGAAAAAATGGACGTGCAAGATGCTATAGATGCTTATACCATTGGCAGTGCATATAATGAATTTAAGGAAGATTTTAAAGGGAGGTTAAAAACAGGATATGTTGCTGATTTAATAGTACTAAGTGATGATATTTTCACTATTGATGCAAATAAAATTAAAGATATTGAAGTTGAGAAAACTATGATTGATGGTGTATTTGTATACGAAAGATAGTTAAAATACAAAAAGCTTCGATCTAAGCCGAAGCTTTTTATTAAAATAGTTTATGACATTTATTCATTTCACTTTCTTCAACAAGTTCTGCAATCATGGGAACTAATCTAGTGAAATGCTCTGTTTTGTTGTGTTTATCCAAGGCCTCTTGGTCTTCCCATTCTTCGATTATAAATAGTATGTTTTCATCATCATTATCCTGATATAGATTGTACTGAATGCATCCCTCTTCTTTTTGAGAAGCTAAAACTAATTCTTGGTACAACTTAATTGCTTCATCAATTTTCCCTTCTTTAATTTTCTTTTTAACTACTATCTTTATCACTTTTATCCCTCCTTGCTTTTAGTAAATCAACCTATTAACATAAAATATAACAGGACTATAAATCCTAATACTATCCTATAATATCCAAAAGCCTTAAAATCATTTCTCTTAATATATCTTAAAAGAAACTTAATAGCTATTACGGAAACTAAAAGTGACACTATCATTCCAACCAATAATACTGTAAGTTCTCCTTGGGTAAATGCTAAACCAAATTTTACCAGTTTAAGAAGACTTGCCCCAAACATTACAGGAATAGCTAAGAAAAAAGTGAATTCTGCTGCTACACTTCTTGAGCTGCCTAATATCATAGCTCCCACAATTGTGGCACCAGATCTTGATGTTCCAGGTATTAAGGATAAAACCTGAAATAAACCTATTCCTAAAGCAGTCTTATATGTAAGATCAGAAAGGCTATCTACTGCAGGCCTTTTACTTTTGTTTCTATTTTCAACTATTATAAATAATATCCCATATATTATCAGCATTAAAGAAACAGTCTTATAATTGTAAAACATTTCATTGAGTATATCATCAAATAGAAGCCCTATAACTCCCGCTGGTATTGTGGCTACTACTACTTTAAACCATAAAGTCCATGTATCCATTTTCTCTTTTTTCGATTTGGATGGTGAAAAAGGATTAAGCTTGTTGAAATACAACAAAACTACTGCCATAATTGCACCAAGTTGTATGACTACAAAAAACATTTCTTTAAATTCTTCAGACATATTAAGCTGCAAAAATTCATCAACTATTATCATGTGGCCAGTACTGCTTATTGGCAGCCATTCAGTAATACCTTCAATAATCCCTAATATTACTGCTTTTAATATTTCGATAATTTCCATGTTTTTCCTCCTTTAAACTTACTTATAAACTGTAATAATATAATTATATCAGTTAAATACTTATATATTAATAGTTTATTTATGAAAAATTCCTTTAAAACCTTTGAAAAATTTCACTTTATTAATCTAACAATTAATAATAACATAAAAAATGCCACTAGTTTAAAACAACTAGAGGCATTTTTCTTATTTATCATATACCTTTAAATCAAATCCCTGTTTT
This sequence comes from Tissierellia bacterium, assembly GCA_012735405.1. GTDB lineage: Bacteria > Bacillota > Clostridia > Tissierellales > Tepidimicrobiaceae > JAAYFE01. The sequence continues at coordinate 13,909 of JAAYHM010000003.1, forward strand.
TTAACTACATTTAATATTTCCTGCCTTTTTGGAATAACATTTTTAAGCCTTGTTACTACCTGATTTGTAAAACTATCTACCCTTCTGTTGGCATCCCTTAAATCATAATAAGTACGCATTTCAGCATCATAATCTTTTAATTTTTCTACATAATTAGTCATGGGCATATACTTATTTTCAAATACCCTAAACTTCATATCCATTCTGGGCTTTAGCTGCGGGGATTGGTTTGGATATCCAATTCCAAGCCCTATAACTGGAAAAGTCAATTCTGGAAGCTCTAAAATATCACATATTCTCTCTGGATCATTTAAAATGCTTCCTAAATACATTGTTCCCAATCCCAAGGACTCTGCTGCATTAACTACATTTTGTGCCATAATACAGGCATCTGTAAAGGCTGAAAAAAACCTATCCATATCTCTAATACTTTCCTCATAACAGCCTTTTTCCCTTGCAATATTCCAATTTCTATATTGGTCAACTATAAATATTAGTAGTTCAGTTGCCCTTGCAACATATTCCTGATTACATACCTTTGCTATTTCCTTCTTTTTTTCAGGATCTGTTACTCTAATTATAGATGAAGCCTGCATTCCAGTAGAAGTAGCCGTTCTCCTGGCAACTTCCATTAAGGTTTCAAATATTTCTTCAGGTATTTTTTCATCTGTAAACTCTCTAATGGTCCTATGGGCAAGTTGAGTTTTAACAGTTTCGTTCATGGCTTTCATTATTCATCCCCCTAATATAATTCTTATACTTATATGTATTATACCCAAGTATAATTCCAATAAAAATGAAAGGACAGGTTTAAACCTATCCCCTCCTCCCCAATGAGATGGGTCATGCTAACTATATTGATAGTTTATGGCTTGTGTCTTATATAGCTTATAATATAAGCTATCCTCTTTCTTCATTAAATTTTCATGGGTATCAAAATCTGAAATACTGCCTTCATCTATTACTAAAATCTTATCACAGAAAACACTGCTGGACATTCTGTGGGAAATATATATGGCAGTTTTTTCCCCAACTAGATTGTTGAAATTTTCATATATATCAGCCTCAGCCAAGGGGTCCAGGGCTGCTGTTGGCTCATCTAATATAACTAAGGATGCGTCCTTATAAAGGGCTCTTGCAATGGCAATTTTTTGGCTTTCTCCTCCAGACATTTCTATTCCACTTTCATCATAGGCCTTGCCAAATAAGGATTTGATTCCATTGGGAAGGCTTTCTATATTTTCCCTTAATCCAACTTCCTCTATTAATTCCATAGCCCTTTCCGTATCTTTATCTGCTTCTTTACAGGTTATATTTTCTTCTATGGTAAAGTTAAACAGCTTAAAATCCTGAAACACAGCAGCTATTTTATCCATATAGCTTTTATGTTCATATTCAAATATATCACGGCCATTTATTAAAATCTGGCCTTTTGTAGGGCGATAAAGTCTGCATATAAGCTTTACCAGTGTAGTCTTACCTGCACCATTTAATCCAACTATGGATATTTTTTCTCCCTTGTTTATTTTAAATGAAATATCCTTTAATACTAATTTATCACTACCAGGGTATTTGAAGGATACATTTTTAAACTCTATAGTCTCAACTTCCCCTTCAAATTTCAAACTACCCCCTGCCTGCCCTTCATCTGGCAGAGACATAAACTCCATAAATGGATCTAGATATCCAAGAACCTGCACAATATTTATTACATTGTTTCCAAACTCTGTTGTTGATTTTGTGAAATTAATTGCTGCATTAACATACATAGTAAAGGAACCTAACCCTATTTTGGGCCCAAGTTTATCGCTTATTACCCTTAATCCTACATATCCATAGGCTATGGCAGCCTGTAGGTCATTAATAATACCATATAGCCCCAAGTACTTTCCTTGCTTTCCATAATACCTGCATAGCCATTTGTTTATTTCGTTATTGTAATGAACCACCTTATCGGTCATCATTTTATTCATATTGTAAAGCCTTACGTCCTTTTGCAATTTATCGTTAAAGGCAAGGTTTACGTAATAGCCATACTTTCTATTAACAGGTATTAGTTCTTGGAAAAAGTTCATCTGATAGTTCATAAAAAATCTATATATAAGAAGGGCAATTATTATAGCAACTGCCAGAAGAATTACTAAAATCCAGCTTAATGTAAACATAAGGGCCACAAGTCCTATAATTGTTACAAAATTTTTTAACATTGATGCCATATTTTCAATTAACCTTCTCATAGCTGATTGGTTGGTAGCTGCAAAAACAGCTCTTTCTTTCAAATCTAGATAATATGGATTTTCTAGGTATGAAAACTCAACATTCATAATCTTTTCAGCCATGGCCTTGTTCATCATTTCATTCATATAAATATTTTTAACATCCATTATGCGTTTCATAGTATTATCTAAAAATGCAAATAGTAGATTTGAAAGAACAATTAAACTGCCAAATAGTATAATCCTTTCCATATCCGTATTACCTATTAATTCATCTATTAAATATTTTGGAAGAATTACATTAACAAAAACCTGCCCACTACTTATAATGGTACTTAATATAAGGTATATAATATAAGATGGTGATATTCTCCAGGAAAGGAGGAAAAACATTTTAAGCTTCTTTAAGTTTTTCATAGGTCTTCCCTCCTTCATTATAGTACTTGCCCTGAATTGTAAACATTTTATAGTAACTACCTCTTTTTTTCATGAGTTCTTCATGGCTTCCATATTCTTTTAATCCATCCTTATCAAATAAAGCAATTTTGTCACAAAACTTGGTACTTGCTAGCCTATGGGAGATAAATACTGCCGTCTTCCCTTTTACCAACTTACTAAAGTTCTCATATATTTCTGCCTCTGCCAAGGCATCTAAAGCTGCCGTTGGTTCATCCAGTATTACCATATCCCCATCTTTATAAAGAGCTCTTGCTATGGCAAGCTTTTGATTTTCCCCTCCAGAAAACTCCGTACCATTTTCATCAATTATTTTTAACATTATCTGATTAATACCTTCTTTAAAACTACTTACTTTCTTCCAAAGTCCCACTTTGTCTAAGACATCTATTACCTTTTCTTTATCTATATTTTCAGAAGTACAAGCAACATTTTCAGCTATAGTATAGGCAAGTATATTTATATCCTGAAATACTACAGAAAACATTGAATACAGTTCCTTTTTGTCAAACTCCTTTATGGGAATACCATTTATAAGTATCTCTCCTTCAGTAACATCAAATAAACCTGTCATAAGCTTTACCAAAGTACTTTTTCCAGCTCCATTTATACCTACAATTGCCAGCTTTTCCCCTTTATTAATCCTAAGATTTAGATTTTTAAATATATACTTATCAGTATTTGGATATTTAAAGCTTACATTTTTAAATTCTATTTCAAGAGTATCATCCTTAATAGCCTTTCTTGCTCCTCCCTTTTCTCCATAATCCTTGTTCATGAAAACATAAAAATCATATACATATTGGCCTTCATTTATAATAAAAGAAATATTTTCTATTAATGTTTTCATAAGCTGTGACAAGTTTAATATTGCGGATAAGTACATTGAAAAATCTGATATAGGCAGTCCCTTTGCAGTTTTCATTATTAGTATGCCATAGGTTAACCCATCCCTTATAAGTAAAGTAACAAGTCCTAAAAATCCTAATTTATATTCCTTGTCTTTAATCTGCCTGTGTAAGTTTACATAGCCTTCTATTTCCCTAGCGTAATTATTGAGTACTCTATCCCTTAAATTATAGATTCTTATGTCCTTACCATATCCAAAATCATAGGTAGTTGTATAATAATAGTCCTTTCTCCTATGGGCACGGGATAATTCCTCTTTCTTTTTATATTGAAAGTTGTGAGTCTTTCTACTAATCCACATAGTAACTATAACATTTAATATTAAACCCATTAGAATAAATACATTTAATCTTCCAATGAAAACTATTAGAACAAGAGCCGTTATAATCACAGCCGGAGTTTCAAATAGTTTATGGTATACTCCTTCAATACCATTATCATTGCTGTTTGTAGCTTCCATAGCCCTACCATTTTTCTCAAAGAAGCTTGCATCTTCCATGTACTTGTACTCTACACTTACAATCTTATCAAACATATCCTTAATATAGTCGATTCTTAATTTTGTAATCCTAGGATCTGCATAATTAGCTACAAAGGTTTTAAGGAATCCAAATATGGAAGTTAATAAAAAATATCCAAGTATTATCTTTAGTATGTTTTCAAGCTGGGCTTCTTGACCTAATGACAATTCATCAATTAAAAGCTTAGGAAGAACTACTGAAAAAAAAGGATACATGGCTGCTGTTGTTGTATATACTAGAAAGTATAAAAATATTTTCTTATTCTGTTTATTCACATTTTCTAATAGGCCTTTTAAAGTCTTTCCCAAAGGATAGCTTAATGTAAGCTTCATAGAATTACCACCTACTCCCTATAAATAGATGCAAGTCTTTTTATAGAATTACTAATGGCTTCTAATTTTTTCCTATTTACCTCGTAGTACACCCTTCTATTATCCTCATCACCTATGGTGATAAATATTAAATCGGACTTAAGCATTATATTTATATGGTGAGAAACAGTTGCAGGAGTTAGATTTAATTTTTCAGCCAGTTCCTTTAAATACATTCCCTTTTCTAAGAGTACACGAATTATCTTCAATCTAGTAGCATCTCCTAAGGCCTTTAAGTCTGAAACAAGCTCATCTTCATTGAATTTATTCTTTTCCTTTAAATCTACAAGCTTTAAAAAATATATTCCTATATAGGAATAGTTTTCTTCAACTTGCATCTCCATTTTAAAACTATTGAAGGCAAATATACTTGGATAAAGCTGCCAATATAGTTTTGTTTTAAATTTTACACCTACTGATAAATCCAGTACTTTTTCTATATTTGTTTCATCAGATAGTGCTTTTAAAACTAAATCCACATCTTCCTTTATAATATAAAAATGTTTTTTTAAAATAGGTACACAAGTATGAATCATTTCCCATAGCTTTCTTACAGTTTCATACCTGGCATGATAGAGTCTTATTAAATGCATTTTTAATATGTCATCATCTATTTCAATACTTTCAAGTATATCTAATAAGTCTGTAATTCCATTTATTTTTATATCTTCTTTATCTACATCATTTATAATCTCTGATATTGTACTTGATATATACTTTTTAATTATATTGTCTATAAAATCATCTTTAAGGTTTTTAGTTGACTTATTTCCCCAAAAAGTAATTAATGATGCTCCAATAGGCCTATCTACATCAATTTTATAATCTACAGGTTTAAATAACCATTCCAGGGATGGATATTTATTATAAATAGGAAGTATGTCATTAAGTACAGCTTTTTTATATGCCTCATATTTTGAAAAAAATCTTTTCATATCATCCCTTGAAACTCCAAACTTACTATGATTTCCTATTATTTTATCTTCAGTTTTTAAGTAGTACTCTGAAATACAAACTACAACCTCATAAAACCAATTAGGTCCCTTGTGCAAATTATAATTCATGAAAATTCTCCCTTTCTATTTACTAATATTAGTATATTAACTATTTTGATATATGTCAAATTATTTTTATATCTATCTAATTATATTTTTTTAAAAAAGGCTACAAGGGATAAAACTCTTGTAGCCTTTTATCATGACTAATATTTAATTTTGGTCTATACCTGTATAGGCTAAAACTGCATCCCTAAGGAATTCTACTGTGCCAGGTTGAAACTTATCATAATAATGTCTAAACCTTTCATCCTCTATATACATCTGGCATACTCCCACATGAGCTTCCTTAGAATACTCATCCCAGAAAAAGCAGAGCCATTGACGATGAAGATCTGCTGCTTTTTGTGCTAGCTCTCCTCTTGGATCTCCTGTTTTAAATGCTTTTTCAAGGGTGGACATAAACTCCTCTTGTAGTTTATTAAGTCTTTCATATTCTTCCTGTGTCATATTCATAAGCATTTTATTTGATTTTTCAACAGCTTCATCACCATATTTCTCACGTGCTTCTTTGCCATATTTCTTTTCATTCTCATCAATTAAATTTTTCTTAAAGCCTTCAAACTTCTCTCTGTCTTCCATTTTTATGCTCCCTTCTTTAGCTAATATGGTTTTTCTAACATTTTCAATGAGCAAATCCAACTGCTTCCTTTTATCTAGCAGTTTTTTGTGATGCTCTTTAAGGGCTTCAATTTCATTAAAATCTGGCGAGTATATTATGTCCTTGATTTTATCTAGACTTACACCCAGCTCTCTATAGAAGAGTATTTGCTGCAATAAATCTACCTGTTCCTTTTCATAGATCCTATAGCCTGATGAATTAATCCTGGCTGGCTTTAGAAGCCCAATTTCATCATAATACCTTAATGTACGAGGGCTTACACCTGCTATTTTAGCTAACTGTTTTACCGTATATTCCATATCCTCATCTCCTGACAATTTAAATATACACCTTTACGCTACGTTAATGTCAACAGAGTATTTAACATTTTTATTATAAGCAAGAAATAAAAAATACAGGTTGTTTTTCAATACAAATAAGGGACAACTCGGTATAACAGAGAATTGTCCCTTAAATTTATCTTTTCCTCTTTTCTTTTATATATTTTCTCGCCTTCTTCATTTTACCTATTGTTTTGAATATTTCTGTAATCTTTTCATTTTCAATCTGTTTAGAATTTAATCCTTCATACTTAACTTCTTTTTAAAATTTCAAATAGCTTTCAAGTCTTTCCTTTTACAATGGCCCTGAATCTATGGCTTCCTGTACTGCACACTAATTTTATAATCATTATAAAGAGACATGCAGATGAAAACTGTATCTATATTTGAAACAATAATCATTATAGACTTCTTCGTATATTAGCCTTGCTTTTCTATTATTACAATTCAAATGTAGAAGTATCTATCCACTTCCAGTTTTTCCTTAAAGCTTTTATAGAATCTGCAAGGTCAAATAAAGCTAAATCCTTCTTTTTAGCCTCTAGCATTATATCTATGTCCTTATCTATTTTTTTACAAATTTCAATGAATTCAATAAAATCCTTAGCATCTATAAAATCAGCATGTTTCCTATCATAGGGGCCATCTTTAGGGCTTGAAAAATGGAGCTTAGGAGGAAGTAGTTGATTTCTCCACGTATCCATTATATCGGGCAATATTTCCTCTATGGTATATCCATCATTATTACATCTATGATGGTGTACATCCAGCACCATAGGCACATCTAATTCCTTGCATAGCTTAAGAGTTTCCACTGCCGTAAAGGTCTTGTCATCATTCTCCAAAATCAGCTTAGAAGTGATTTCTTGGGGAAAAGTATTGAAGTTCTTTACAAATCTCTTAAGAGCTGCTTCTTTACCACCTGCAACACTGCCTACATGAAGCACCATTTTTCCAAGTGGGTAATCCATATCCTTAAAAAGATTAGAATGAAAAAGTAAATTTCTTTTAGTGTTTTCCACTACATTTTCATCAACACTATTGATAACATTAAACTGGTCTGGATGGGTATCTACCCTCATCTTGTTTGTCTTAATATAATCCCCAATGAGCTTAAAATCTGTTGCAAATATCTTTCTATAATCCCAGTTTACATCAGGGTGAGTAGCAAGAGGAATTAAGGCAGATGTAATTCTATAAAAATGGATTTGGTTTTCCACATTATATTCCAATATCTTTTTCAGATCCATAATATTTGAATAGGATACCTTCTTTAACTTATTTAGCTTTTCCTCTTCTGTTGCCAATTTCCTATAAAATGTATAGGTTACATTGCTGGAGGATGTAACTTTTGGAAGGTTCAAGGCAATTGCAACATATCCTAGTCTTACTCTCAATGAGACACCACCTCATATTTTTTATAAATTTATTATGCCTATTAAACCCAATACATATTATATTTTTTTATATAGTAATCTGGTGGTGCCATAGTATTTCCTAGGCCATCATATAGTATATTTCATCAGAAAAGCTTAATCTACCCGGATCCCATCTTCTTATTGGGCAATCTACCATTATATAGGGTAATCCAAAATTATTTGTAAACTTAAAGAAATCTTCATCATACCAGGGAGGAGTCCAAGCACCTGATCTTGCAATATGGATTACAGAAATATCTGTATCTATATCCAGGTCCTCTAATTTAGGATAGTTTATATTATATAATTTATTCATGAAATCAAAATCACATGGATCTTCTAAAGTAAAAGGACCATATATGACGTAGGCCTTATCTATTTTATTATCTCTAAAAAGTTTTCCAAGCCAATTGGCACAATTAACCTCAAAGTCTAGTGACTGAAGGCCTCCATATCCCAAATCTGCATGAGAATCAAAAAGATAAACAGTATCGCAGTTGTTATCAATGGCTAGGCTGTAGGATAGTGAATGGGAATCAGATACATATATTTTTATACCTTTCATAAAATTAAATTTACCTTTTATTAAGTCCCAGAATTTTTCAACATCCCCTGATAGGCTGAAATATTTTGTAATATCTTTTCCCTTTTTCTTAAAAAGAATATACCTTTTATACCATAAATCTATAATAGTTCTCTTGTTTTCAATATAGGATCCAAAATTCTTATCACCCGAATAAATAAAATAATCCCAATCTATAGATAGCAAAGACCTTCCCACTATATCATCCCCCTATTAATGCTTAATTCAAGCATTATCTTTGAATCGGATCAATCTATAAGTTCTTCATCACAATATTTTCTACCCCATTTGCCACCCTTTCACAGGCATCACAGCATTTTTCCATACAATCCAATATATCTTTCCATATAATAATCTTAATAGGGTCATTTGAATTACGATATAGTTTTTTCAACCCCTTAATATAAAGCTTGTCTGCAATCTCTTCTATATTGTTTATTTCAACAATTATTGAGTGCAACTCTTTAGATTTTCTAAAGTGCTTAAATTCATTGAACATTTCAACCATATTTTGACAGCAGTTTAGAATAAGTTCTGCAAAGTCCATTATTTCTGGTGGAATATGCTTAACATTGCAAACGTCTATGTTTAAAAGTACATCTTCAACAAAATCTGTTACATCATCTATATTTTCAGAAAGGCTTACAATATCTTCCCTTTCTATGGGGGGTAAAAACTCCTTTGCAAGCCTGTTAATTAATTCGTGTTTGGCAATATCTGCTGAATGTTCAATTTGGTGCATTTTCTTTATTTTTTCCTCTAATGTATCCTTGTCGAACTTCTTTAATGTTTCAAAGAGAAGATTAGCAGCCTTAAGTGAGTATTCCGATAAATTTATAAATGCCTCAAAATAGTTAAAATTTTTTTTACTCCTCAATTTCATCATCTTACATCACTTTCCTTTGATTAAAATATTTTCATAAATATACTGGCCATAATATAGCCTACAAGACCACAGCCTGGAAACGTTAAAACCCATGTTGCCGCCATTTCCTTAACAATGCTCCAATTAACGGAGGAGAGCCTTTTAGATGCTCCAACTCCCATTATGGCAGTTGTTTTTGTATGGGTAGTACTGACAGGAATACCAAACAATGAAGCTATAAATAGGCTAATAGCACCAGCTAAATCTGCAGAAAAACCTTGATAGGTTTCCAGCTTCACCATTTGCATGCCTACAGTTTTTATAATTTTTAATCCTCCTAAGGACGTTCCTAATGACATAGTTAATGAACAAAATATCATTAGCCAAATAGGAATTGTAAAATTTACAACATTACTTTGCCCTTTTACAAGAAAAATCCCAAGCATAAATACTCCCATAAACTTTTGTCCATCTTGAGCCCCATGCATAAATGCCATAGCTGCTGCACTTATTATCTGAGCATTTACAAAAAATCGTCTGGTTTTACGCCTATCCTTGAATCTAAATAGAATCTGTATAATCCTCACAATTATATAACCCATACCAAATCCAAGTATAGTGGACATAAGTAGTCCATATATGACCTTAATCCACTCACTTCCATTTATACCCCCCATCCCTCCCTGCAATGCTATAGCAGCCCCAGAAATACCGGCTATAAGGGCATGGCTCTCGCTTGTAGGTATACCAAAGACCCAAGCTAAGGTTGCCCATAATACTATTGCAAACATTGCAGCACATAGGGCTATAAGGGAATTATGAGTATTTCCTCTAAAATCAACCATATTGTAAATAGTCTGTGCTACTGTGGGGGTAATTAAGGTCATTATGAATACGCCCAAGAAATTAAAAATTGTTGCCAAAATTATTGCCTTCCTTGGACTTATAGAACGGGTGGAAATGCAAGTGGCTATAGCATTTGGTGCATCTGTCCATCCATTGACTAGAATTACACCAGTAGTTAGAATGGTTATAATAAGTAAAGGGGTATTAGTGGTTAATTGTTGTAAAAAATCCACTAAGGGAACAGTCATTTTTTTCCTCCTAGGCTTGTCATAAACATGCCATTTCCAATTTATTATATCACTATATTAATTATTCCATTATCGAAAGGAATTGTCAAATAATTCACGCAAGTTCTTTAAAAAATTTTAGTGTTTATCAATAAACACATCCTCTAACTAATTATATGAATTACCTTTATCAATATAGTAGGAAAAAAACCGTATACTTTAACTATGAGTTTAAAGTATACGGTATCATGTTATAATGATTTTCTATTGCTCTTTCATAAACTAATTCAACCCTTTTAGCAAAGGTTTCAGAGGAAAACTCCTGCCATGCATTTTGTTTAGCATTTTCTTTTAAGGTCACATATTTTTCTTTATCCAGAATGGAATATAATTTCCTTATAAAATCATCAAAATTTTTATATTGCCAACCATTAATTCCATTTTTAACTACTCCTTTTAAACAAGGATCTTCCTTACATAGAACTGGAAGACCGCTAGCCAATGCTTCTATATAGGTAAGACCTTGTGTTTCACTATTTGATGCATTTACAAATACATCCCCCAATTTATAGTATTTATGAACCTCATTTGGTGGGACAAAGCCTGTAAAAAATACCTTATTTGATATACCTAGTTTATTTGCATACGACTCTAATTCTTCCCTATGTGGACCATCTCCAACTATTAATAAAACTAGATTATCATCCTCTAGTTTTGAAATAAAGAATAATAGTTCTTCAATATTTTTTTCACGGGCTAGCCTGCTAACATTTATTAAAACCTTAGAGTTAGATGGAATTCCTATTTTTTCCCTAAGTATTTTCTTTTCATTATAATCCACATCTTCATTAAATCTATTTAAATCTATTCCAGTTGGTATAATATATATTTCCTTATCTACTCCATAGCTAATTAATAGTGATTTAACTTTTTCAGTAGGTGCTATTACTAAGTCAACATGCTTTAGTATCCTTCTTGTAAATAAAGTCACTATTTTTTTACCTAATTTCCTATTTGGTGAAAAATAATGGGTATAGTCTTCATAAACTGTATGATAGGTATGAACTATTGGTATATCAAGTATATTTGCTATATATTTTGCCATCCTGAAAGTACTTAATTCACACTGGGTGTGTATAATATCCGGTTTCCATCTAATTAACTCCTCTATATATTCACTATCAAAAGTTAAAGTGAATCTTGCTCCAGGATATATTTTTTGAGCATTTCTGGAACCAATATAAACTACATTGTCTTCTATATAGGAATCATTATTTTGAGATAAGGTAAGAACTTTTACTTCATGCCCAAGCCTTGTAAGCTCTTTTCTTAAATTAACAACCGATGTTACTACACCATTAATAGTTGGAATATATAAATCCGTGGTAATTAACACTTTCATAAATAGTCCCCCATTTATTTGTCTACATTTAAATCAGATTAAAATATTTTTACATATTAAATTATCATGTATATTAAAACATCATTGGTATCATTTGAATATTTTCACATAAAAATATTATACCATTATAATTTATATCATGTGTACAAATTTTATAATACTAGAATTTATATAAACCTTTAAAATCAATATTATATCTTCTATTCATAAACAGCCTGTCTATTTATAGTTTACTATTATATCATTAAAAACTTCTTAATAATTCATTAATATTCTGCTAAATTTCTTCTACATAATATATATTATAATGGCATGATACTAAACCTAATAACAGCTCCTTTTGGAGCATTGTTTTTAGCTTTAATACAACCATCATGTTTTTCTACAATTGTTTTGGCAATATAGATTCTCGGACCAGAATGTCCTGATTTAAAGGAAGGAGTATTCCTTGTATAATAATACATATATTATAACAAATATTGCCATCCATTCATAGTAATGGGTAAACAAAAGATTAATTTGAGAACCTGTCAGCCTTCTTTTAATTGCCTCCTTATTTTCTAACCCAATATCAATTCCACTCAACTATAATTTTCTAAATTAAATTTAGCAATTAATTTTAAAGTATTTAAAAAATAATAAATAAAAAATGACACAGTAAAAATCTGTGCCATTATAATTTCTTTGCAAAGCATATCAATCTATTTACTTCCTTAAATCCAACTTTAAGATGAAAGTTAAAACTATCTACATTATCCAGTTCAATATCACTTGCAAATTCAGTACAGCCTTTTTGTCTTGACCATTCTTCACAGTATGTGACAAGTTCTTTTCCTATGCCTCTTTTTCTGTATTCTTCCATAACATATATGCCTTCAAGATATCCAGCAGGGCTGGTATCTGTTCCCTCTACATAGTCAAATCTTAACTGACAATGTGCAAATCC
>JAAYHM010000143.1 GCA_012735405.1 Tissierellia bacterium
GCCTTTTTTTCTATTCTGGAAACATAGGACCTTGAAATACCTAACATGGATGCTATTTCTCTTTGAGTCATACAAACTCCGTCTACAAGTCCATACCTAAGTTCCAGTATTTTCTTTTCCCTATCTTTTAAAACCTTATTTATAGCTTCATGCAGCTTTTTCTCCTGAAACTTTAAGTGAATTTCATCAGATATATCCTCATTGTCAATACCCAATATATCTAATAAGGAAATTTCATTTCCTTCCTTGTCCATTCCAATAGGTTCCTGTAAATATACCTCTCCTTTTAATTTTTTGTCAGCCCTAATAGTCATTAAAATCTCATTTTCTATACAACGTGCAGCATAGGTTGCTAGTCTTGTGCCTTTACTTGCATCAAAGGTTGAAATAGCTTTAATAAGCCCTATGGTGCCTATTGAAATCAAATCATCAACATCTTTTCCTGTATTATTATATTTTTTTACTATATGGGCAACCAACCTTAAATTCCGCTCTATTAAAATATTGCGGGCACTTTCACTGCCCTCTGCATACTTTTTTAATAATTCTGCTTCTTCTTCTTTACTTAAGGGCTTAGGAAAAGAATTGGTATTTGAAATATAGCTGGATAATATTAAAAAAGGCTCTAAAAGCCCTTGAACAAAAGTAACTAGCGAATTAAGCATAAAGGCACCTCCGTATACCTTCCATATTTAAAGTATATGTATGGAAGGTATTTCTGGTGCCAGTCCTACCTATTAATTTTATTAATTTCTCTAACCAATTTATCAAAAATTGGCACAGCAGATTGGGATCCAGATATACCCCCTTCTACTAGCACAGTTATGACATATTTAGGTTTTTCTACAGGATAAAAACCTGTAAACCAGCCATGTATAGTCTCCTTTCCATTTAAAACAGCTTGAGCAGAACCAGTTTTACCTGCTGCACCCCCTAAATAATCTAAATCTAAACTTTTGGCAGTTCCATAGTTAACTACATCTACTAAAAATTCCTTTACAAGATTACATGTTTCTCTTGATAAAATTCTAATTTCTTCCTGCCTCTGGTACGGCTTAATCATCCTCCCATCTTCAGAGGTTATACCATCTACGATAGATAAACCTTTCCTTACGCCATTATTGGCAATAATCATCATTAAATTTGTTATCTGCAAGGGAGTAACTTCAATACTACCTTGACCAATAGATATGTTTCCTATGGCAGGTCCTTGTATTTCTTCCCCAACAGGAATATTCCCTTTTATTTCTTCCAATAAGCCAATATTTATTTTATCTCCAAATCCTAGTTTCTTTGCCATGTTTATTATTTTTTGGCTACCTATTTCCTTGCCTAGCTGTATAAAAGCAGAATTACAAGACAAGGAAAAGGCCTCATTTATATCTATGTATCCATGGCCTTCAGTATTGTTGCAACTTATGACTACATTGCCTACCCTTTCATACCCGCTACAGTAAAAAATCCTATCTAAATATTCAATATTTTCCTCCAAAGCTGCCAAAAGAACCACTATTTTAAAAAGGGAGCCTGGGGGATAGCCCACTTGTATGGCCTTATTATAAAGGGTCATATCGTCCTTTTCCAGATATTCTCCAATATTGTCCTGATCAAAATTAGGCCTACTTACTAAGGCTACTATGTCTCCAGAATCTACTTCTGCAACAATAACTGCTCCATTTACATTATGCTTATCCATTATATCTTCTGCTATTCTTTGTATATGATAGTCTATTGTAAGCTTTACACCACTAGGCTCCAGGGAGTTAACATTGCTGTGTACTTGATATTCTCCTCCCAGAAAAACATTTTGCCTGTCATCAATTTCTAAATAAAGATAATTTTTCTTGCTTTGATTTACAAGTATATCATCATATACCTTTTCTATGCCGTATTCTCCCCTATTTTCACTTTTATTTATATAGCCAATAACATGGGATAGTAGGTTTTCATCTGAGTACCTGGTAACCCTTTCAGTAACAAAAATATCCTTACTATTAGGAATAGTGTCTATCTTTTCATTTAGGGGTATTGATACTATTTTTCCCTTGAAGGAGGCATAGCCCATTAAATCTGAATAGGTTAGATTTGTGTTTTTAATTATAAAATCCACCAGTTTTCTATCACTAATTATTTTCTCTCTAAATACTAATAGGGTGCTCTTTTTATTAGCATTTGTTAAAGGGATTAAATTTCTATCATATATGGTTCCCCTATGAGGATATAAACTAATTTCTTCACTTCTTTGTCTTAAGGCTTCAGTTCTAAATCTATCGTGGCTTTTTATTTGTATCCAGTAGAGCCTTGCTGATAATAACATAAAGGCAAATAAGGTTATGAAGGCCAGTTGGATTAATCTTTTATGAATTATGTTTACTTCTTTTTTTCTCATAAATTCACCCCATTAACTAGATAGTATAACCAGTTAATGGGGAAATAATCATTTATTCAGTATTGAATTTATCTTAGTAACTATTATATCTATTGCTACTTTATTGTAGCCGCCTTCAGGGATAATTATATCTGCATATTTTTTACTTGGCTCTACAAATTGAAGATGGGCAGGTCTTACAGTAGCCATATATTGTTCAATTACCGATTCCAAGGTTCTGCCTCTTTCCTTTATGTCTCTTAGTATCCTCCTTATTACCCTCACATCGGAATCAGTATCTACAAATATTTTTATATCACATAAATTCCTTATTTCTTCATCATTTAGTATGAGTATCCCTTCTAAAATAATTATTTTCTTAGGGTATACTGTTATAGTTTCTTTCTTCCTATTATGCTTTTCAAAATCATAGATTGGTTTTTCAATAGGTTTATAGTTTAATAGGTTCTTTAAATGCTTTATGAGCAGTTCATTGTCAAAGGCTAAAGGGTGGTCATAATTGGTTTTTTCTCTTTCTTCAAAGGTTAAATGACTCTGATCCTTATAGTATGAATCCTGCTCTATAATACAAACATCTTCTTCTCCAATATGCCTTAATATTTCTCTAGAAACAGTACTTTTCCCTGATCCAGTACCTCCCGTTATCCCTATTAATATGGGTTTATGCATATAATCAATCCTTTCTTTTCTTTCTAATTATATACCAGGGCTCAACAGCTTCCTTCATCTTCATCTTTAATATCTGCTGTGGATGGGGGGCTGTATCAATTTCATTACCTTCCTCATCTAACATCAAATCAATGGTCTGGGTGAAAAAGTCCCTTCCTGGTCCAAATATTTCAACTTCATCACCCTTACACATTCTATTTCTTTGTTCAACAGTAGCAAGCTTTGTATCAGGATCATAATCCAATACAAGGCCTACGAAATCATAATTTCTTATATAGGTACTAGTTGTATAGATTTGGTCCTCCCCCGTAGGTTTCTTGAAAAAGAAGCCAGTAGTAAAATCTCTATGGCTTGCTTTTTTTATCTCATCTAACCATTCCTCTTTAAATTTGTAGTTTTCCGGATCCTTAAGATATTCATCTATAGCCATTCTGTAGGAACGAAGTACAGTTGCCACATAATAAGAGCTTTTGACTCTGCCTTCTATTTTGAAACTTTTTATACCTGCTTCTATTAGCTCTGGAATATGCTCTATCATGCATAAATCCTTTGAATTAAATATATAGGTGCCTTTGTCATCCTCATAGACTGGAAAGTATTCACCTGGTCTTTTTTCTTCCATTAGGTAATATTTCCATCTGCAGGCCTGGGCACAGTCTCCCCTATTAGCATCTCTACCTGTCATATAGTTGCTTAATAAGCATCTGCCTGAATAGGAAATACACATGGAGCCATGTACAAAGGTTTCAATTTCAAGATCCTTTGGTGCCCTATCTATAATTTCCTTTATTTCTTTTAAGGATAATTCCCTTGCTAATACAATTCTTCGTATTCCTAGATTATACCAAAACATTACCGTTTCATAATTGGTTACACTAGCTTGAGTACTTAAATGGATAGGCAAGTCTGGTACAGCTTTTCTTATAAGTGTCATTACTCCCGGATCAGATACTATTACAGCATCTACGCCTAAATTATATAGCTTTCTTACATAATCCTCTAAGCCCATTAAATCCTCATTATGAGGTATTATGTTCATGGTAATATATACCTTTTTATTTCTTTCATGGGCATATTCAATTCCTTCTTTTAATTCTTCCAAGGTAAAATTTTTAGATGCCTTTCTTAAACCAAATCTGTCTCCACCTAAATAAACAGCGTCAGCTCCATAGTTAATAGCCATTTTAAATTTTTCCAAATCTCCAGCAGGTGCTAATAATTCTGGTTTGTTCATATATTTACTCCTCCCTATATGTTATAGACACGCCATCACCTATAGGAATGACACATGTCTCGAAATTTTCCAAGTTATTTATATATTTAAGATACTTTCTTAATCTATTCACAATAGTTTTTTTTCGTCTTACAACTAGTTTATCAGAAGCCACCATTCCCTTGTATAGTACATTATCAGATATTATAATACCGCCAATATTAAGTAGTTTGGCACAATCACTAAAAAAATCTAAATATTGACCCTTTGCTGCATCTAAAAATATAAAATCATATTTGGCCTTTAAATATTTCAGTATCTCTTGTGCTTCCCCATAAAAGACCTTAATCCTATGGTCGTATGCAGCCTTCTTAATATTCTGTCTAGCTATATAAACCATATCATCATTTCTTTCAATGGTGTCTATTATACAGCTATCCTCTGTAGATGAGGCCATAAGAATAGCAGAATATCCTATAGCTGTTCCTACTTCTAATATTCTCTTGGGCTTATGAATTTTTAATAATACTTTTAATAGCTGGGCCACTTCCCTTTCAACTATTGGAATATTATGCTCTAAAGCATATTCTTCCAATTCTTTCAAAATCCCTTCATGGGGAGGGAATAAGCTTCTTATATAGCTTTCTACATATTCTTCATTAATCAATCTACAACCTCCTTGACATAATTAATACGTGGTTAAACCACGTATTAAAATTTATTTGCTAGGATCTGCATTTATATGCTCTTCATAGGTCACTGAAAAGATATGTCCGCCTGAGCCATCTTCCTTTGCCCTAAAGTACAAATAATCTACATCTGCTGGGTTAAGGGCTGCAATTAAGGACTTTTCTCCAGGTGAAGCAATTGGTGTAGGAGGTAATCCACTGTGTATATAGGTATTATAAATAGAATCTATTTGCACATCCTCCCTTGAAAGATTTTCCTTCCTTTCTCCCAACACATATTGGACTGTTGCACAGGACTGTAAGGGCATGTTTATCCTTAATCTATTGTGGAAAACTCCAGATATTAAATGTCTTTCATCATCCCTTTTAGCTTCCCTTTCAATAATAGAAGCTAAAGTAACTACTTCATTTAAGGTCATGTCAACCTTATTCATTTCCTCTTTCAAAATTTCTTCATATTCCTGCTGAAATTTTGAAAGCATCTTTTCAATAATCTCTTCTTCAGTTGAATCTACATATATTTCATAAGTTGCTGGAAATAGATAACCTTCAAGGCTTTGACCCTTATTTAATTCCTTTAGGAAGGGAAATTTATCTTCAAAATTTGCCTTATCAGATACTAAATCCATAAATCTGTCAAAGTCAACTAAACCCTCATCAGATAATTTTTTAGCCATGTCCTTCAACTCGTATCCTTCAGGGATAGTAAATTTGACCACATTATTATTCTTTCCTCCCCTGGATAGAGAGTCTATAATTTCATACAGAGACATGGAAGTATTTAATACATAAGAACCTGCTTTTAATGAGGATTCAGCATTTTTCTTCTTTAAGGCTATTCTAAAAATTAACTCATTCCTAATCAAGCCATTATCTTCCAGTATTTTAGCAATTTCCTTGGAAGTGCTTCCTAAGGGTATTTCAAGAGAAATATCCTTGGGATTTTCTACTTCCATAGGAAGAATGGCCTTATTGTAATATGACATAGCCATTCCTGCAGTTAATATAAAAACAAGTATTATTAATATCAAACCTATTTTTAGTTTTTTATACTTTCTTCTGTTGAGTTTTTTTGTGCCTATCACAAAATCTCCACCTTTAATAGACATTTATCTTTTTAATTATACAATTTTGTTTATTAGATTACAAGGTATTATCTTTTTTCTAAATAAACTTTTGTTTTTTCATAGGCTGATAGCATCACATATCCAAATATAACAATGGATGCAATTTCACCAGCAGCAATTCCTAAAACTGTAAACAAATAGGGAACCTTTGTAAAATAAGAAACCCATATGGATACTATTAAGCCATTTAATATTATAGGTGGTAATGCAGCCATTAATTTATTAGGCATTTTGCTAGTTAAATAGGCAGCAATTAAGGTAACTAAACTTCCTCCAATTATATCCACTAAACCAAAGGAAGAATAGCTGGAAAGTATTATATTTGATATAAGGCATCCAATAAATAATCCTGGAATTGCAGCCGTTTCAATAAAGGGAAGCAGGGTCAAACCTTCTGCTAATCTTAACTGGACTGGACCAAATGCTAAGGATCCCATTGGTATTTGTATTAAAACCAGTATTATATATATGGCTGCAATCAAGCTAGCTTTAGTAAGAAACTTAGTATTCATTACTATTCCTCCTTTATTATTGTTTACCTATACCTAGGTCCATATCTATAGCTTCTCCAATTATTTTAGTAATATCTTGTATTAATTGAGAAAATCTATACTCCGCAATTAGAAACTCATTAATTGATGGATTGTGCCTTAATATTTCTTCCAAATTTTTAAGCTTCTCTAGTTCCTTTTCTTCTATCTCCTTATCTGACAATTTCTTCATTTGTAATTCTAAAAGCTGCATTCTATAATCTTCTAACATTTTCTTGTTTCCTTCATTGCTGTATACAATTTTTTTCTTCTCTCTATAATTTCTGTATTGGTCAGAATTCATAATTGCTCTTTTTAATTGATGGGCTAAATCATAAACATTACTCATATTGACCCCCCTAAGTTTAAATATTATAGGCAATATAAGTATAATACGATTTATTATCCCAGTCTACATTTATTATAACATCATATAGGACAAATATCATTTATAATGCAGAAATTTCACTTAAAAACATATAATAGTTGATATATAGTTGAAAAATCCTAACATATGAATATGTTAGGATTTTCAAACTTAAATTATACTTCCATTATTATTGGTAAAATCATTGGATTTCTCTTAATCTTTTCATACAGGAATTTTCTTAAGGAATCTCTTATACTTGATTTCAATGTAGACCAATCTGTAATATTCCTTTTCTCACATTCACTCAATGCAGCCTTAACAACATTTCTTGCCTCTTCCATCAAATCTTCTGATTCTCTAACATATACAAATCCTCTGGATATTATATCTGGACCGGCAATTACTTTTCCTTCCTGTTTACTCATGGTAACAACTACAACCATTAAACCATCTTCGGATAAGTGCTTTCTATCTCTCAGTACAATATTGCCAACATCACCTACTCCTAGACCATCCACTAATATGTTGCCTGCAGGTACAGATTGGGTAATAGTTCCAGTATTTTTTGTAAACTCTATTACATCACCATTGTTAGCTATAAATATATTTTCCTTTGGCATTCCTAATTCCATGGCCAATTCTGCATGCCTTTTTAAATGCCTAAACTCACCATGAACTGGTATGAAAAATTTTGGTTTTAAGAGTGTATGCATAAGTTTAAGCTCTTCTTGGCAGGCATGGCCAGATACGTGTACGTCTGCCAATGACTCATATATAACCTTGGTACCAATTTCAATAAGTCTATTTATAACTTTAAATACAGTTTTTTCATTGCCAGGTATTGGTGATGCAGAAACTACAACTGTATCCTCTGGTACTAGCTGAATTTTTTTATGCTCGGAAAAAGCCATCCTTGACAGTGCAGACATTGTCTCTCCTTGACTGCCAGTAGTCAAAATAACCAGTTCATTATTTTTATATTTATTCATATCATTTATATCAATTAAGGTTCCTTCTTCCATTTTTATATATCCTAGTTCACAAGCCACATTTAAGGTATTTATCATACTTCTGCCTGAGACAGTCACCTTTCTACCGTACTTTTCTGCTGCATTTATCACTTGTTGAATTCTGTGAATGTTGGAGGCAAAGGTTGCTACAATTATTCTTTCCTCTGCTTTTGAAAATATATCATTAAAGGTATCTCCTACAGTCCTTTCTGACATGGTGTATCCAGGTCTTTCAACATTAGTGCTGTCTGCTAATAAAACTAATACTCCCTTTCTTCCCAACTCAGCAAACCTGTGTAGATCAATGGTTTCTTCATTTATAGGAGTAAAATCAATTTTAAAATCTCCTGTATGAACCACCATACCTACCGGTGTATTAATTGCTATTGCAACAGAGTCTGGTATGCTGTGGGTTGTTCTAATAAACTCTATTGAAAAGGAACCCAGTTTTAGTTTATCCCCTGCTTTTACCTGTACTAAATTGACCTTATTATTTAAATTATGTTCCTTTAATTTATTATCTAATAGGCCTAATGTTAGCCTAGTACCATAAACAGGAACATTTAGCTCTTTAAGAAAATATGGTAAACCTCCAATGTGATCTTCATGTCCGTGGGTCAATAGTATTCCTCTTATTTTGCTTTTATTTTTTATTAAATAAGTTATATCAGGAATTGCTATGTCTATTCCCAGCATGTCATCTTCTGGGAAAAGCATACCACAATCTATAACAACAATATCATCTTTATATTCAATAACAGTAATATTTTTTCCTATTTCTCTAAGTCCACCTAATGGTATGATTTTTAGTTTATTTGTTTTCCTCGACACTTTATCATCTCCTTTTATATTAATTTTTCCATTTGTATTATTTATATGAATACATACCCGCTGTAAAATATCTCTAAAAAAATAAACCCTATAAAGGGTTTACTTTTCACAGTCTGAACAATACCCGAAAAATTTAACATTGTGATCTACTATACTGAAACCATACTCCCTTTCAATTTCATTTTCCAGCGTTTCCAATAAATCCATCTTGACCTCTATAACCTTGCCACAATTTAAACATATTAAATGATGATGTTGGTGCTGCTCTGTATCATAAATTAATTCATATCTATTATAACCATCATCAAAATTCACCCTGCAGACTATGTTCAATTTTTCAAATAATTGTAAAGTCCTATATACTGTTGCTATACCAATATCAGGGCATTTTAGCTTAACAATATTATAAATTTCTTCTGGATTTAAATGCTTTTCGTGGTTTTCTAAAATAGCATCAAGTATTGCCTTTCTTTGTGTAGTTAATTTATACCCTTCTTCTTTCAAGATTTCTTTAACATCTTTTACATTTATATCCATATTTTCACCTGCTTATAGTTCTCAATACTAGCATACTAATATTAGCCACACTTGTCAAGCCATGTATTCATTGCAATCTTTCTTTTCTAATTTCTTCATAGGCTTCTTTTACATCCTTATACTCTTGATCATTATCTAGGGGTACCAGAATAGTTCCCCCATTTTCATCTAACTCAAATCTTAAAAATATTTCTTTTTTCAAATCATCCATAGGTATTAAAGCAGCATAGTTTGAATCATCCAAGCCAAAAGTCATTACCAATTGGAATTCAACCTTATTGCCCATTTCGTCTAGTAAAACTATTTTTTCTTGCATATTATCACCTTCTTGTTCTATCTAAATAAGATTGTAGTATATAGGTTGCTGCTACCTTATCTATAACTTTTTTTCTGTTTTTCCTTTTTACATCACTTTTAATAAGCAGTTTTTCTGCTTGAACCGTTGTAAGCCTTTCATCTTCCAATACTATGTCTATATTAACCTTGTTTTTGAGCTTGTCAACAAAATCTAATACCTTTTCACCTTGAGGCCCAATGGTATTATTCATATTTTTAGGAATACCCACAACAATTTTTCTTATATTATACTTATTAATAATTTCTATTAAGGAATCAATATCCTTTTTATAACTTTCTCTTCTAATAGTCATTAAACTTTGGGCTGTAATTAATAAGGGATCACTAATTGCCACTCCAATTGTCTTGTCTCCCACATCTAATCCCATTATTCGTTCCATTCCATCACCTTTAAACAACCTTTATACAAAATTCAGGACAATTTCTAGCACAATAGCTGCATAGGATGCAGTTTCCATTTGGTACTGCTTTACCATTCACTAATTTAATACCATTATGCTTGCATGTTTTAACACATCTTCCACAACCAATACAATAGTCAGCCACAATTAATCTTCTGTTCTTACTGCTTATATTTTTCCTTAAATTTTCAGGTGCGTAACCTGATTCCATTAAACTAATATTACAGTCTATTTCATCCTTAGACTGCATGCCAATTGCTATAGAATGTATAAAGGAAATATTTTTAACAAAATTAAATGCTTCTTCCGCCTTTCCTATTAAATGGCCTCCTCCCAAAGGCTTCATGGCAAAAATACCCTTTCCTATATCATATGCCTTTTTAATGGCCTTTAACATATCTTCAATAGAACCATCCTGTATTCCTATACCTTGCATATTTACTATGGGATGAATAATTTCTATATCATCAACTTCTATAGCACCTAAAACCCCTTCTATTCTATGAGTGGATATTCCAATAGCTCTAATTTTACCTTCCTTTTTAGCATCTTTAAAATATTCAATAGCCTCCCAATGGCCTCTTATAGTATGAATACTTTCCTGTTCATGTAACATAAATATATCTATATAGTCAGTATTAAGTTCTGACAAGGCTAATTCCAAGCTTTTCTTAGCCATATCATAGGTATAAGCATAGCATTTAGTAGATATTATATATTTTTTTCTATCTATAACTTTTAGGGCTTCCCTAATATAGTCATAATTATTATATATTTCAGCTGTATCTAAAAAATTTATTCCTCTACTATAGGCATATTTTATTAAGTCAGCGCCATCTTTTACAGATAAATTTGCTTGAAAGGGTGTCATAGTCAAAGAACCAAAACAAAGCCTTGAAACTTCAATCCCTGTACTTCCCAACTGAACCTTATCCATTATAAGTCATCTTCCTATCCTTGTTGTATTCTTTTTTCTTCAGTAAATAAAAATACTAAAAATATTGTACAAATATTTAGGGCTATGGAAGCCAGCACTAAACCTGAATCGTTTACTAAAAATCCTATTATGCTTCCAAATATAATAGATATATATCCTTTATTAATTTTCCTATTAATTAAATATTTGTATCCGTTTCTATATAAAAAGGTCAACATTCCTTGAACAATTATATTTGAAAATAAAACTTTTGTCCAGAAGGAATTGCCAACTAGTTTTATATTCATGGCTAGTTTTCTAATAATAATATTATTGGCTATATACAAACCCTCATCCCTAACCTTCATTAATGCTTCCCCAAGATGGGTAGGATTTGGGTTAAATTTAAGATCTATAAAGCCTAAAATTCCTAAAAAGAAAGCCACTGTCAATGCAATAATAGCCATACTTTTTAAACTGAATTTCTTTTCTATGGCTTCTAATATAAATAAGAGGCTGGCAGATAAAAATGAAATCATGCCTCCAACATTGGCCCCTAGCTGCGGATGACCTACTAAGACTACTGTTAAAAGTAACATTATACCTAAAGTCACTATATTATTAAGTCTTTGGTATATTAAATTTATGCAAATCATAGCAACTGGTAACAATAAACCAACCATTTCGTTACCCAATCCGTAGTATCTTGCTCCAATAATTGGATCGTAACTTAAAACTGAAAATTTACTAAAAGCATTATCTAACAGTATATCAAGGGTTATAATAATAAGATATAAAAAATTAAGGCTATAGAATGTACTTATACCATTATATCTATTTAAAATAAAGAGGTATATGATACTAAGTGCTGATATAACTAAAAAGAATTTATAAATACTATTTATATTAAACAAGGAACTTATTATATAAATAAGAGGTATTCCATATAAAAAAAGAATTAATATTTTTATTATTTTGTTTATATTAAAATCTACCCTAATTTTTATAACTAATAAAAGTGCTGAAAGTAATAATATTATAATAGATATAATACCATAAGCGGTTAAAGATTTAGTCCTTATTTTTGAAGTTAAATCAATACGGCCATTTATTGACTTGATATAAGTAAAAACATCCTCTTTCTTTTCCCAGGTAATTTTATTACCAGAGGCTTTTTCTGTTTTTATACCAAAAAATTCGGCAATGGTTGGTACAATATCTAAATTTGATACAATACCTGTATATTTAGTTGTAGCTGAACTAAGAATGCTTTCTTCTATATTGCTACCCCATAATATTAAAGGAGATAAGCGACTTCCCTTAATTTTCTCTTCACCACTGTTGGGGCTAAATATAAATATAAGAGACTCTCCTTTATTAACGCTATTAATTAATTCTCCAATAAAAGCGTCAATATCATTTAAAATATTATTTCTCTGCTCAAAAAACCTATCATCACTAATATAGCTACTTGTAGTATGAAGCCTAAATAAATCTCCCGTATCTATAACAAAAAGAGAAGTTTCATTTTGTAGTTTTTTTATTTCATTCATTATCTTATCATAATCAGTTTTTAAACCGTAGGGATATTCTTCATCTTCAATAAGTATGTCATCAACATTTCCAAAATCTATTAATCCTTTAGAGTCCATAGGTATAAAGGATGAATATCTATAAGTATAATCTATTGTATCACTATTACCAAAAATAGCAGTCTTTAACCCATTTTCATGGAGAAGATCACCTAATAGGCCTATATAGGGAGTATATCTATTATCCTCATTTTGAATATATAGTCTACCTATTTCTATATTGCCAACAGAATAATCCCCTTCAATTTTGCCTATTCTATTTTCATATATTTCCTTATACTCTCCAATTAGATTGTAGAATTGAGAACTAGTATTGTTTGCATAAGTTTTACCAGAAGAGTTAATGGTTACAAAACTTTCCGCCCCTGTATAACTATTTAATCCTCGTACATTCATTAAGGCAAAACCAGCCTCATTTATTACTTTTGTCAAATTTGGCATCTTTTCTATGTCCTGAAGGGTAAGCTTATTAACTACAAGAATATATACTTTTTTACTATTTGAATTTTCTTCTATTCCATAGGAAATATGGTATGTAGATATTAGAACCAATAAAGTAAGAATGATTATCATAAATCTACTTGTCAGCTTCAACTACATATCTCCCCTAAATATTATTTTCCTTCTCCAAATAACTCCTAAGTATTTCCTCTAAAAGTTCATCTCTTTCAACTTTCCTAATGATACTCCTTGCATCCTTATGACTTGTAATATAGGTTGGGTCACCTGATAAAATGTAGCCTATTATTTGATTTATCGGGTCATAGCCCTTTTCTTTTAATGCATCATATACTGCAAAAATAATCTTTTTAACTTCGCTATCTATATCCTTATTTGTCTCAAATTTCATCGTTTCATTTAAATTATTATTCACATTAACACCTCCTATAATATTTATAACATATCTTTAATAAAATATGCAGTGCTAAAATAAATATTAGCTTAATAGCTAATATTTATTTTAGCTGCTCCTTTAGTACAGAAGGCACCTTGCTCAAAGCTTCATTTACTTTACTTATGTCCTTGCCACCTGCTTGAGCCATATCTGGGCGGCCTCCGCCACCTCCACCAGCTATTTTAGCAACTTCTTTTATTATGTTACCAGCATGGATTCCCTTATTAACTAAATCTTTAGTAACCATGCATAAGAAATATATCTTAGTGTTTTCTACACTTGCAAGGACCACTACTCCAGATTCTAATGAATCTTTTATCTTGTCTCCTAGATTCCTTAAACTATTCATATCCATGTTTTCAACCTTGTAGGTAATTAAATCTATGTTTTCCACATTTTGCTTAGAATTTAATATTTCGTCAACTAAAGATGAAGCCATCTTACTTTGTAATAGCTCTATTTCCTTTTCCTTTGATTTCAATTCTTCCATTAGATTTTGAACCTTGCCAAATACATCTTTTTTATTTACCTTCATAATTTGTGCTATGGCTGTCATATCTTTTTCAAGGTCTAACAAATATTTATATACACTTCTGCCTGTAATAGCTTCAATTCTTCTTACTCCAGCTGCAATACTTGATTCTGATATTATTTTAAACATTCCAATAAAACTTGTATTTTTAACGTGGGTTCCTCCGCAAAGTTCCTTTGAGTAATCACCCATTTGTACTACCCTAACCTTATCTTTATACTTTTCTTCAAATAATCCAACTATACCTGCTTCCTGTGCTTCATCAAGACTTGTCTCAAAAGTTTTTACTTCCAGAGCTTCTAATATCTTTTCATTTACAATTCTTTCTATTTCTTTTAATTCTTCATCCTTAACTGCTTCAAAATGGGTAAAGTCAAATCTTAATCTGTCTGGCAACACTATGGAACCTGCTTGATTTACATGTTCACCTAGTACGTCCTTTAATGCCCTGTGTAGTAAATGTGTAGCTGAGTGATTTCTCATAATATCATAACGATAATTGTAATCAACCTTTGCTTCTACTTCATCACCTATATTTAATATTCCCTTATCTACTTTTATGTGGTGAATTATAATATCATCCTTTGCATATTGAGTATCTAAAACCTTAGCTGAAAAACCATCATTCGTGATAGTACCCTTATCCCCTACTTGACCTCCTCTTTCTGCATAAAAAGGAGTTTTGTCTAATACCACAATTCCTTTCATTCCTTCTTCTATTGTATCTTGTGAATTGCCTTCAACAATTATTTCAACTACCTTAGATTTAGTATCAAAGGTTTCATATCCTTTAAATTCAGTATCTATTTCTTTAGTAAACTCAATTACATCACTATGTTTCCAGCCAGTATCTGTAGATTTTTCCCTTGCTCTTCTAGCCCTTTCTCTTTGTTCTTCCATATAAATATTAAATTCCTCTTCATCTACAGCTAAACCTTTTTCTTCTAATATTTCACGTGTCAAATCAAGAGGGAATCCATAGGTATCATACAATTTAAAGGCCTTTTCCCCGTCAAGATATTTTTGATTTTTACTTAGTATCTCTTCAATATAGGTGTCCAGAATTTGTAGTCCCTGATGAATTGTCTCTTGGAATTTTTCTTCTTCTGCTCTTATAACTTTTAAAATTCTCTCTTCATTTTCCTTAATCTCAGGATAAATTACCTTCCAAGAATCTATAACTCCAGATACAACTGTGCTTAAGAAAGGCTTTTCTATTCCCAGTAGTTTACCATGTCTAGCAGCTCTCCTGATAAGCCTTCTTAGTATATATCCTCTACCCTCATTGCTTGGCAAAACACCATCAGAAACTAAAAAGGTCATAGCCCTACTATGGTCTGTTATAACCCTTATTGAAACATCCCATTCTTCATTTTGTCTGTATTTTTTTCCTGATATTCCTTCAACAATATTCAATATCTCCTTAATTGCGCTAACTTCAAATATATTATCTGTACCTTCCATCACTGTAGCTATTCTTTCAAGTCCCATACCAGTATCTATATTTGGATGCTTTAATGGATGATAGTTACCATTTTCATCCTTATCAAATTGAGTAAATACTAAGTTCCATACCTCTATATATCTATCACAATCACATCCAGGCTTACAATCCTCTTTACCGCAACCATATTTTTCCCCTCTGTCTACATATATTTCTGAACAGGGACCACAAGGGCCTACTTCTAATTCCCAAAAATTATCCTCTTTTCCTAATCTAACTATTTTCTCTTCAGGTACACCCACATCATTTTTCCATATTTCAAAAGCCTCATCATCATCTTCATATATTGATACCCAAAGTAGTTCTGGAGGGATCTCCATATTTACAGTTAAAAATTCCCATGCCCATTGTATAGCTTCTTTTTTAAAATAATCACCAAATGAAAAATTACCTAACATTTCAAAAAAAGTTGCATGTCTATCAGTTTTCCCTACATTTTCAATATCTGCAGTCCTAATGCATTTTTGGCAAGTAGCAACCCTTTTTCTAGGTGGTTTTTTCTCTCCAGTAAAATATGGCTTTAAAGGTGCCATACCTGCATTTATTAATAACAAACTCTTATCATTCTGAGGAACTAAAGAAAAACTAGGTAAAATTAAATGATCTTTTCCTTCAAAAAAGTCTAAAAACTCTTTTCTTATCTCATGTAAACCAATTTTTTTCATACTTACACACCTCTTATATCAATTTTTAAAAAAATTCGCCCCTTGTCAAAGGGACGATAATCCACGTTATATCTATAATTTGGATTATAATTTAAAGATATGCATTTGTCAACATCCTAATGGTTTTCTATTTTTTCACAAGATTTCGCTTCTTAATTTTATCTATAAAAAATCCTATTAATATTTTTACTGTAGCTACTACAGGAACAGAAAAAATCATTCCCATTACGCCGAACATCCCACCAGCTATAATTAAAGATAGTAACACTGTTATAGGATGTATTCCTGTGCTGTCCCCTATTATTTTAGGTGCTAGTACATTGTTTTCTATCCACTGGATTATTACAAAGGCTACTGCAACCCAAAAGCCTTTAACAAGACTATCTAATGAGGCAAATATTACAGCAGGTAAAAAGCCTAAAAAAGGTCCAAAGTATGGAATTATGTCTGCTATGCCTGTTATTAAACCTATAACTATTGCAAAATTAATATCTAGTATGAGTAATAATATTGTAGTAGCAATTCCAACATAAACTGCCAAAATTAATCTGCCTCTAATAAACTGGCTTAAAGCCCTATCTATTTCTACAAATAGCTCCTTTACATCCTGCCTCTTACTCTTGGGTATTGTTAAATATAGTAAATTTTTAAAATAATCCTTATCTCTTAAAAAGTAGAAGGTTAGTATAGGTATCAGTATAAAGCTTACTATTTTACTAAAAGCCTTAACTACTCCATCAATAAACTTGCTAATATTAGTAACTATTATATTTTGCAATCTATCTAAATTTTGTATTACTACCTCTTCTATACTTTTCATTATGGATGGTATATATTCTACTTCTGAGTAATATTTGTCATACAAACTATTTAAAAAATCCGTAAAACTCCTAATATATGCTGGAGTAACTGATAAAAGTCCTCCAATTTCTTCACCAATTCTTGGAATTATAGAAACAGAAATTCCAACTATTATGCCCAATATAACTATGTATAAAATTAGAACTCCTAAGGTTCTGGAAATATTATGTTTTTCAAAATAGTTTATTATAGGATTAAATAAATAAGCTATTACAACTGAAGCTATAATTGTAAAAAAGGTATCTTTTAATATAGTAAATTCTTTTGATAGTTGAATAAATATATAAATAAATAATACAATAAGAAGAATAGGTAATCCTTTTTTTCTGCTTATTTTAATTCTTCTATTGCTTTCTACAAATCTATTTCCAATATGTATAAGATAATAAATAATTAAAACTAATAATATAAATACTAAAAGCATTAAATGTCTACTTAAATAAGGATAATGAACATTCATAGTACTTGTCTCCATTTTTAATATTGGATAAGCAGCAAAGCTGCCTATCCCCATAATGAATTCATTCCATTCATTAAAGTAGCTTTTGCCCTTCTAGCAGTTTTTCTTATCTTTCTTTTTGGAATATTGTTTACTACCTTTGTTCCAACTACCATGCCTAGGGAAATTCCTAGAACACTTCCTATTAATGCTCCATTTCTAAAGCCATTTCTGTTCAACTATATCCTCTCCTTTACTATTATATACATTATTGTTTCTCTTAGTACTTAATTAATTCAATATAAATATTTACAACAATACATATTATTGTTAATTAAATTAAAATACTGCTGGGTATAGATATACAATCTTCATTTATATAAATAGTATCCAGGAGAGGAATATAATTTCTACCCTTAAGAAGATCTTCTATTATGCCCTCTGTAATTATAAAACCTTCAACTTTTCCCTCATCTTTATCTATTACGACATCCTTTACAAAACCTATACATTCACCATATTCATTTCTTATTTCTTTGTCAATAAGCTTGTATCCTTCGTTAGTATTTTCAACATATTTATCCATTTTAAAATTAAATATATCTGTATTATTATATATAATTTTATTGTTTTCTTGAAAGGATAAACTTTTATAATCAATAATCACCTTATTCTTTAATAAATATCCATTATTTATTACTATATAATCTATTCTCCTATAATCACTTGAATATAGTACATCCTTTATTCTACCAATAGGATTCTTTAGATACTTATCCATTACTTTTAATGTAATTAATTGTTTATATCTTATCACAATTATACCCCTTTTCTTATACTTGTAAATTTATTTTGTTATGAAAAAGGGTAATTTATTAATTCAAAATTAACCAATTTATTGATTCAAGGGGTATACTATACAATTAAGCATGTTCATGATCATGTATATCTTCAACAGGATTGAAATTTTCTAATCCTTTAATTTTTACATTATTCTTTTTTGCATAGTCATATAAGGCTGCCTTTATAGCTTGTTCAGCTAATAGGGAACAGTGCATTTTAATAGGTGGCAAACCATCTAAGGCTTCTGCTACAGCCTTGTTTGTAACTTCCATAGCTTCTTCTATTGTTTTACCCTTTATTAATTCTGTTGCCATACTTGATGAAGCAATGGCAGAACCACAGCCAAAAGTTTTAAACTTGACATCAACTATTACCCCATCCTCAATCTTTAAATACATCTTCATGATGTCACCACATCTGGCATTGCCTACTTCACCAATACCATCTGCATCTTCTATTTCTCCTACATTTCTTGGATTTCTAAAGTGATCCATAACCTTTTCTGAATACATTTATTTTCCCTCCTTAACCTTCTCATACAAAGGTGACATAGTTCTTAATCTTGATACAATTTCTGCAAGCTTTTCTACAACATAATCTACTTCTTCTTCAGTATTAAAATCTCCCAAGGTCAACCTTACTGAACCATGGGCAATTTCATGGGAAAGTCCAATAGCTAGTAAAACATGGGATGGTTCTAAAGAACCTGAGGTACAGGCAGAACCACTAGATGCTGCAATACCTTCCATATCAAGACTTAGCAGTATTGATTCACCTTCTATAAACTCAAAACAGACATTTACATTTCCAGGAAGCCTATTTGTTGGATGGCCATTTAGTCTTACATAATCTATTTTTTCTAGGATTTTATTTATCATTCTATCCCTTAATTTAATAAGTTTAGCATTCTTTCCTTCTAAATTTTCATAAGCCAGCTCTATAGCTTTTCCCATACCAACTATTCCTGGTACATTTTCTGTGCCTGCCCTTCTATTCCTTTCCTGTCCACCTCCAGTAATTAGAGGATCTATTTTCACACCTTTTCTTACATATAAGGCACCAATTCCTTTTGGCCCGTAAAATTTATGGGCTGACATAGATAATAAATCTATATTTAATTCATTAACATCAATTTTAATATGTCCTATTGCTTGAACAGCATCAGTATGAAAATATATACCTTTTTCTTTGGCAATCTTACCTATTTCTTTTATTGGCTGAATAGTACCTATTTCGTTGTTTGCAAACATAATAGAAATTAATATAGTATCATCAGTAATAGATTTTTTTAATTGCTCTAAATCTACAATTCCATATTGGTCAACATCCAAGTAGGTTACCCTAAATCCTTCCTTCTCTAAATATTCGCATGTATGTAATACAGCGTGATGTTCAATCTTACTTGTAATTATATGATTGCCTTTATCTTTATTTGCATAAGCAACACCTTTTATTGCCCAGTTATCAGCTTCTGATCCACCGGCTGTAAAAAATATCTCTCTAGGATCAGCATTGATTGCTTTTGCAACTTTTTCTCTTGATATTGATATGGCATTTTTAGATTTGCTACCAAGAGTATATATACTAGATGGATTGCCATAGTTAACATTAAAATAAGGTAGCATTTCATCTAATACTTCTTTTTTTACAGGTGTTGTAGCTGCATTATCCATATAAATATACTTATCCATATTAAACCCCCCCAACAGACTTATTAGCACTTTCTATTTCTTTTTGTTCATCTACCATATCCTGTAAGGTTATAGAATCAATTACGTTGTTGATGCTATCCTTCATTCTCTTCCAAACTAACCTAGTAACACATTTTTCTTCCCTATGACAGCTAGAATTGTCGTCTGTTACACAATAAACAGGTGCCATGTCTCCTTCCAGAGCCCTTAAAATATTTCCTACTGTTATATTTTTTGGGTGTTTAGCTAACATATACCCACCCTGGGCACCTCTAACGCTTTTTATTAGTCCAACTTTTCTTAAGGTAGAAAAAAGCTGTTCTAAATAGTTCTCAGAAAGTTCCTGTTGGCTTGCAATAACATTTAAGGGAATAGGACCTTGTCCATAGTGTAAAGCTAATTGAAACATTGCTTTAAGTCCATATCTTCCTCTAGTAGATAGTTTCATATTAACACCTCTTCCCAATTCCAACCATATTACTAGGTATTCATAATAAAGTATAGTATACCCTAGTAATTTTGTCAACATTCTATGCTACACATGTATATTATCCCTTATACACAGTAAACTTACTATAAAATCTGAGATTTTTTCTACCTTTAAAATAAAATAAAAAGGAGCCTAAGCTCCTCACATTAATCCTCCTCGCATATATCTCCATATTGTAGTGGGAAAAATAGTGGAAATGGCTCATTATCAAAATCATCACAGATATCTTCCTGTACAAAATCTTGTGCTGGTGGTGGTTCAGGGCAGAATCCAAATGTAGGTACTAAAAGTTGCACCCTGCCAACCACTTTTATTATTATGAATATTCCTACTGCAAAAATCACTCTATTATCCATTATTTCTGGTTGTCCTAGTACCCTAGAACTAGTTTCGACAATAACATTAAGTTGGAACTCATCCCTTGCTTCAGGCATAAATAGTATAATGTCCTTATCTATATCTGGTAAATTTCTCTCAAGAGTTGTTCCATCTTTTAAAATTATTCTATATGGTATTCTTATTGTAAATCGTGCTCTTTTAAAATTTGGTTTATTAGGTATTTTATCTAATCTCAGTGTTTCAGGCAGAATAAAACCCGGATCAAATTTTATTGTGCGGAAGGTGCCATTTTCAATTTCTGCTTCTACTGAAGTAAAACACTCTCTAGCTTGATACTGGGCGTATACCTTATCTACTATTAGACAATCCACTTCTTTTATATGATTTAAATCAAACTCTATCTTTCCGCCTGAATCATAAATATTTTGAGCAGTTGTCATATTTTTCACTCCTTTTATTTAATAAAATCATATCTACTTTCATATTATGAAATATATAAAGATTTGTGATATTTGTTTAAGAATAGGGAGGATATAAATGAAAAAAAATTTGGCTATAAGGGAAGTTATTTTTATAAAGGATTCTTTTAAACAAAGTTTTGTTTTCTTCAAAGATAATAATGAAAACCTTATATTTGATAAAGTTAATGTAGAAAACAACTCCACAGTAATAGATAAGGACGTATTAGATTTTTCTGCTGCCATCGATGAGAATAACAGGTTGCATCTAATCTATATACATAAGAAGGGTGATCTTATATATGGTATATACTCAGATAAGAGCTGGCAAAAAAGAACAATTGGAAAATTTGATATCCAATCTAATACTTACAGACATCTAACCCTATATGTACACAACAATATAGTTAACATCTTTTATGTTTCTGCTAATTTAATAAACCTAAATCTATGGACTATTGAACATATTGTAAAACAAAAAAACAAATGGCAAAAACATATTGTAGCTAACATTTTTTCGGAAAAAGCTGTGGATCCTTTTTTCATCGATAGGGACGAATTTGGAAATATACACCTGGTTTATAGTGGCAAGGAGTACAATAACTACAATATTTACTATTTATTCTATAATATCTTTACAAAAAGATGGGCTACTACTCCTACTCAAATTTCATCATCTTTATCTAATAATACTCTCCCTTACTTGTTTGTAGATTCTCATAATAATATACACATATTATGGTATAGCTCAAATAATAGGGATTATTTCCTTAACTATAAGCGCTATTCTTCCATTGGTGATAGTAGATATCAATGGAAGGAAATTAAGCTGCCTAAAATTTTAGGATACAATTATCCTGCCCTTATGTTTGAAAAATACAATAATTTAAACATAGTATATATTTCTCAGGAAGAAATTTTCAATCTAGTCTCTAAGGATTATGGTATCAATTGGTTTTTAGATAATAAAAGACATATGGAACAGGATCCAGTTTATTTAATTAAGTATTACAATCTTACGCTAAATAGGCGTGAAAATAAGCTAAATCATTATTATGGAAATATTGATAATGGTAGTATTTCTTTTTACTTTGATGATTTCCATGAGGATTTACTAGACAAAAATCTTATTACAGAAGCTGACTTAGATAAGGAAAAAAGGGAATTAGAAGATCTTAAAGATACCTTACTGGATTTACAAAAACAATTAAGTGCTATAAAAGAGGACATGGAATCAATAAAGAATAAATTACAAGATATTGAAGAAAAAGCCCTAAGTAAGAAAAGTTTCTTGAATATTAGATGGTAAATAACAAATTCTCCTTTCTAGTTAGATTTCATTGTGTATTCCTAGAAAGGAGAATTTGTAAATGCTAGATTAAATTATCTTAATTAATAATGGGAATATGGGAAAACATTATAGTATTTATGCTTTAATATTTAACTAGCAAAGGTCATAAACTAAGGCTGATATTGCTCCTTGGTTAACATTTAATGCAGCTGCTACTGCTACTGCAGCAGTCGCCTCTACTGTAACCCTGTATACGCAGTGTTTTTCGTAGCATTCATTATGGTCACATATGCTGAAGGCTACTGGTATTGATGCTCCAGCTACAAGGGCTATTCCTGGACTTACATCAAAGGATTGAATTTCAGTTTCTTCTTCTTTTCCACAACGCTTAAATACTCTAAATGTTATAGTTGTATCTACAGCAAGGGCAGCACTTACAGTAATTACAGCTGTAAGATCAAGTTTTACAGTTGGTCTCTTGAAGCAGTGTAAGCCTGATAGGGTTAAACTTCCTAAGGTTCTTGGAGTAACAACTTCACCAACAGCAACAACGCCTAATCCATTAGCGCCAGTTAGGTTATTGCATCTAACCAAAACATTTTGAGGCTTGCAATCTATCGGTGAATGACAATCAGAATCATGTTTTCCGCATTTGCTTGGCTTATAGCCTGGCTGGTAATAAACTGCCATAATAACATCTCCCTCCTTAAAAAATATAAATATGTCTTTGCATTATCAATATATTGAAATACTATAGTTTTGGTTACTTTTTTTAGTTTAAATTTACAAATTTATTGGACTA
The DNA here is from genome assembly GCA_012735405.1 of Tissierellia bacterium. Taxonomy (GTDB): domain Bacteria; phylum Bacillota; class Clostridia; order Tissierellales; family Tepidimicrobiaceae; genus JAAYFE01. Next base: position 23,442 of record JAAYHM010000143.1, read on the forward strand.
GGATGATGTTACTATGCCAGTACTAAAAAATTTATTTATACTCCTAAATATACCTTGCTGTTTCTTCCTACTATTATTTTATGGCTTTTTTTCACGCTTCTAGTACCCATAATTGTAGAACCTTCTCCAATAACTGAAGAATCAATGGGGTCCTCTATTCCCCATATATTACATCTATCTAGTATAATGGAATTTTCTATATTAGATTTGTCTATGGTAACTCCATTACCTATTGAAGTATAGGGGCCTATATAGGAATTTTTTATAGTGGTATTTTGTCCAATGACTATAGGACCCCTAATTATACTATTATAAACTGTTGAGCCCTCCATGAGTATTATTTTGCCAGATACTTTAGAATTAATCACTTCACCTGCTATATTTTCCTCCACGGAGGATAATATATCAATATTTTGCTCTATTAGCTCTGAAGGGCTATCTATATCTCTCCAGCTACCCTTTAACTTTTCATAGCCAACCTTGTGTCCGTTTCCCATTAGCCACTTTACTACATTAACAATTTGGTATTGCCCCTTATTAGAATCCTCTATAGCCTTAGAGGCTTCAAATATATTTTTATTAAAAGCATACAGGCCTGTAATAGCCCAGTTGCTAAAGGCCATTTTAGGCCTTTCTTCTAGATCTATGATCCTTCCATTTCCTATATAGGCTACTGAAAATTTTTCAGGTTCTTCTACTTCCTTCAACAAAATTTTGCAAGTCATTTCCTCTTCCTCAAAATTACTTATGAAGCTTTTCAAATCAAAATCAAAAAAATTGTCCCCTAAAAGCATAATAAACTTATCTCCCTTAATAAATTCTTCAGCCAGTAGCAAGGCATGGACTATTCCTTTTGATTCTTTCTCGATTAAATATTGAAAATCCTTTTTTAAATAATACTTAAGCACCTTTTCAAATATAGGCTTATTAAATGCATTTACCACAATTGCTAATTCATTTATACCTGATTTTAACAATAGCTCTATAGTATAAACTAATAATGGCTTATTTCCTATTGGAATTAGCTCTTTAGGAATTGTATAGCTAATAGGAGTAAGATTTTTATCTTCACCTCCACAAAGTATAAGCGCCTTCAATCTATTGCCCCCTTTTACAATCCAATTCCACTAGATAAAACTATTATATGTTTAGGGGAGAGGAATAATAATTGTTTAATATAACATTTATAAATTTATTTTATAATAGAAGCAGGATAATAAAATGAAAAACTTCCAAGTGGATAATCTAATTTAAATTAGAATATCTACTTGGAAGTATCCTATCAAGAGAAAGATCTTTTTATAGACCTAGTTTAACCCTTAGCTTTTCAAGCATATCCTTAGTCATAGAATCCAGGTCATAATCTGGATTCCAGCCCCACTCTTCCCTAGCTGCTGAATCGTCAAGGGAATTTGGCCATGATTCTGCAATTGCCTGCCTTACTGGATCCACATCATAATCCAATTCAAACTCAGGAATGTATTTTCTAATGGATGCAGCAATTTCTTCTGGATCAAAGCTCATGGCAGTAACATTAAATGCATTTCTGTGTATAAGTTTTGATGGATCTGCTTCCATAAGCTGTATTATTGCTTTAAGGGCATCTGGCATATACATCATATCCATCTTAGTACCCTTGGCTATGAAGGAAGTATACTTTTTATGCTTTAAGGCGTCATAGTATATGTGGACTGCATAGTCTGTAGTTCCTCCACCTGGCAAGGTTTCATAAGAAATCAGTCCAGGGAAACGCACTCCTCTAGTATCTACTCCAAATTTATGGTAATAATAGTCACATAAAAGTTCTCCAGCTACTTTAGTTACTCCATATATAGTATTTGGTCTTTGTATTGTATCCTGAGGTGTATTATCCTTTGGTGTCGAATCTCCAAAAGCAGCTATTGAACTTGGTGTAAATACTGAACAATTTTCTTCTCTGGCCACTTCTAAAACATTGTAAAGTCCATTCATATTAATGTCCCATGCCCTTTGAGGATTTTTTTCTCCAACAGCAGATAAAATAGCTGCCAAATGAATTATAGTGTTTACTTTATATTTTCTAACTAATTCAGATAAACCTTTTCCATCTGTTACATCCAATATTTCAAAAATACCAGATTCTATTAATTCTTCATGGCCTTCTTTAATTCTTCTACTGGTAGCAATCACATTGTCTGTACCGTATTCTTTTCTCAATAGCATGGTTAGTTCAGAACCAATTTGTCCTAAAGCTCCTGTTACCAATATTTTTCTCATTGGCACACCTCCAAAATATTAAATTTAAGTGTGTTATAATAATAACTATCTATTAGTTATTATTATAACACAACAACACTTATATCATCAATAAATTAGTAAAAGCAAATACCTATGGCTTTAGGTCCTATATGACAACCTATAACAGGACCAATTTCATCAATGGATATTTTAGCATCAGGAAACTTTTCTTCAAGGCTTTCCTTAAGCTTTAATGCTTCAGGCTCGTTTAAAACATGACATATGCTGATTCTTTTTACATCCTCTGGTATCTTTTTAACCATAGCTGCTATGGCCTTAGATTTTCCTCTAACTTTTTCTAATAATTTCAATTCTCCATCCTCAAGCATTATAATAGGTTTAACATTTAAGACATCTCCGATTATGGATTGAATGCTTGAAAGTCTTCCACCTCTTTTTAAATATTCCAAAGTATCCACTGTGAGAAAAATTGACATTTTTTTCTTCTTCTCTTCCAGATGGGATACTATGTCCTCCTTAGTCTTCCCCTTTTGTATCATATTTAATGCATCTTCAACTAAAAATCTTAAATTAGTTGCAGCCTGCAATGAATCTACAATAGTAATCCTTTCATCTCCTAACATATTTTTAGCTAATACTGCATTAGAGTAAGTTCCACTTAATTTAGAAGATAAAAGTATTACTATTATAGATTCGTATCCTTCATCAATGGCCTTCTTATACACTTCAATAAATTCACCAGTTGATGGCTGAGAAGTAGTAGGGAATAAATTTGAGTTTGCAAGTTTATAGAAAAATTCTTCAAATTCTCCAGGAAATCCCTCCTTTTCTTCTACACCATCAAAGGAATAATTAAGTTTTACTACTGAAATATTGTGTTTTTCAGCAAAATCCTTTGTAATATAACTTGTAGAATCTGTTATTATTTTAATTTTTTTCACAAAATCCCTCCTAAATAATAATAGTTTTGCTATAGAAAACTATAGCAAAACTATTATTCCATATTTAAAATTACTTTACAACTATATTATATATCTTTCCTTTTACAAATATTTCTTTTACTATTGTTTTTCCTGCTAAATACTTCATAATATTTTGATTTTCTTTAGCTTTTTCTCTAGCCTGGTCTTGACCATCATCTGCATTTAGTACTATGGTGCCTCTTACCTTTCCATTTACTTGTACTGGCATTTCTATTACATCATCTTTTATTTTTTCCTGCTCATATTTAGGCCAAGTACTTTCATTTAACATGCCTTCAAATCCCATAATCTCCCATAATTCTTCTGTTATATGGGGAGCTACTGGATTTAAAAGTATTAAATAAGTTTTAAAGTCTGCCTTTGTTATCTTGCCATGGTCATTAAAGTCATTTAATAATGCCATTAGAGCTGCAATAGCTGTGTTGTATTTTAATGATTCATAATCTTCACTTACCTTCTTTATTGTTTTATGAATTTTGCTTTCTAATTCTTTTGTATATTCATCTCCATCTACTACTATATCCTGTAATCTCCATACCCTGTCTAAAAATCTTCTACAACCCTTAACACCATTTTCAGACCATGGCACACTTTTTTCAAAATCACCAATAAACATTTCATAGGTTCTTAAAGTGTCTGCACCGTATTCATTAACTATATCATCAGGGTTAACCACATTGCCTCTGGATTTTGACATTTTTTCATTGTTTTCTCCCAGAATCATACCATGGGATGTTCTCTTCTTATAGGGTTCACTAGTTGGAACAATGCCTAAATCATATAGGAACTTGTGCCAGAATCTAGAATATAATAGATGCAATGTAGTATGTTCCATTCCACCATTATACCAATCAACAGGTGTCCAGTATTCAAGTGCTTCTTTGCTTGCAAGTTCTTTATCATTATGTGGATCTGTATACCTTAGGTAATACCAGGAGGAACCTGCCCATTGGGGCATTGTATCAGTTTCTCTTCTAGCTTTTGCTCCACACTTTGGACAATCTACCTCTACCCATTCAGTAATGTTAGCAAGTGGTGATTCACCAGTATCAGTAGGCTCATAATTTTCAACCTCTGGTAATTCTACAGGTAAATCTTCTTCAGGTACTGGAACCCAACCGCATTTTTCACAATAAATCATAGGTATTGGTTCTCCCCAATATCTTTGACGGGAAAATACCCAATCGCGTAGTTTGTAATTTACAGCCCTTTTGCCTAATCCATTTTCTTCTAACCAATCACTTATTTTCTTTATAGCATCTTTTACCCTCAATCCATTAATTAGCTCTGAATTTACAAGTATCCCATCTTCTGTGTCTGTATAGGCTTCCTTTTCAACATCTCCACCTTTAACAACTTCTATAATAGGCAAATTAAACTTTTTAGCAAATTCCCAGTCCCTGGTATCATGCCCTGGCACTGCCATTATGGCACCTGTTCCATAGCTCATTAGTACATAGTCTGAAATCCAAATAGGTATCTCTTTTTTATTAACAGGGTTTATAGCCTTAATTCCTTTTATCTCTACACCAGTTTTTTCCTTTGAAAGTTCAGTTCTTTCAAAATCTGATTTTTTACTTACATATTCTCTATATTCATATATTTCATCAATGTTTTGGATACTATCTTTGTATTTTTCAATAAGGGGATGTTCCGGTGCAATTACCATATAGGTTACACCATATAGTGTATCGGGCCTTGTTGTAAAAACTGTTAAACTATCTTCTTTCCCTGCTATCTTAAACTCTACTTCCATTCCTTCAGAGCGACCAATCCAATTTATCTGTTGTATTTTAATTTTTTCAACATAATCAACAGTTTCCAAATCATCAATTAATCTATCTGCATATTCTGTAATCTTAAGCATCCATTGGTTTTTTACCTTTCTGACAACCTCTCCTCCACAGCGTTCACATTTACCACCAACTACCTCTTCATTTGCCAATCCCACTTTACAGGAGGTGCACCAGTTTATAGGCATTTCTTTTTTATATGCTAAGCCTTTTTCATATAGTTTTAAAAAGATCCACTGGGTCCATTTATAATATTTAGGATCTGTTGTATTTATTTCTCTATCCCAATTAAAAGAAAAACCTATGGATTTTAACTGTTCCTTAAATCTTTTCACATTTTGGTCTGTAACTATTCTTGGATGAATCTTATTTTTTATAGCATAGTTTTCTGTAGGCAATCCAAAGGCATCCCAACCAATTGGGAATAATACATTATACCCTTCAAGCCTTCTTTTTCTAGCAACTATGTCAAGGGCTGTATAGGGCCTTGGATGGCCTACATGTAGACCTTCCCCTGATGGATATGGAAATTCAATCAAAGCATAAAATTTTTTCTTTGATTGATCTTCACTAGCTTCAAATACCTTTTTTTCTTCCCAAATTCTTTGCCATTTTCTTTCTATTTCCCTTGGATTGTACTCTTTCATATCTACTCCTCCTTAAATCTTATAAAAATAAAACCTTCCGTCAAAAAATAGAGACGAAAGGTGTATTCCGCGGTACCACTCTACTTGGCAGCATAGGCTACCCACTTAGAATAATAACGGCTATTACCGGTTAAAGCTACTTAATTCGCTTTAACAACTCCAGGACGAGTTCAGCCCTAATTAGTACTGTTTTGCACCAACCAACAGCTCTCTCAAACTAATATCAGGCCTACTACTTCCCTTCATAGTTTGTATTATTTTACGTTGTATTATAGCAAAAGTATACAAATTATTCAAGATTTCCTATTAAAATTCTGCTGATCCTACTGTTCTTGGAAATGGTATTACATCCCTTATATTTTTCATTCCTGTTAAATACATTATTGCCCTTTCAAAGCCAAGTCCATAACCAGCATGTTTTACTCCACCGTATTTTCTTAATTCTAAATACCACCAGTAATCTTCTTTTTTAAGTCCCATTTCTGAAACTCTTCTTTCTAGTACATCAAGCCTTTCTTCCCTTTGGCTACCACCTATAATTTCTCCAACTCCTGGCACAAGTAAATCCATAGCAGCTACAGTTTTTTCATCATCATTTAATCTCATGTAAAAGGCTTTTATATCCTTTGGATAATCAATAACAAATACTGGCCCTTTAAATACCTTCTCGCTTATATATCTTTCATGTTCAGTTTGTAAATCTACACCCCATTCCACAGGAAATTGGAAGTTTTCCTTGGACTTTTTAAGTAATTCTATAGCCTCTGTGTAGGTAATACATTCAAATTTTGAATTTACAATATTTTCTAGCCTTTCAATTAAGCCCTTGTCTATAAAAGAATTGAAAAATTTCATCTCTTCTGGTGCATTTTCCATAACATAATTTATAATGTATTTCATCATATCTTCTGCTAAATTCATATTATCTTTTAGATCAGCAAAGGCTATTTCTGGTTCTATCATCCAAAATTCTGCTGCATGTCTTGGAGTATTGGAGTTTTCAGCCCTGAAGGTAGGACCAAAGGTATAAACTTTTTTGAAGGCTAAAGCATAAGCTTCTGCTTCAAGCTGTCCACTAACAGTTAGATTTGTTTCCTTTCCAAAGAAATCCTTTGAATAATCTACTTTACTATCTTCCGTATGAGGAATGTTTTCCAAATCTAAAGTGGTAACCCTAAACATTTCTCCTGCACCTTCAGCATCGCTTCCAGTTATAATTGGAGTATGAACATACACAAAGTCTCTTTCCTGGAAGAATTTATGTATTGCATAAGCTGCTAAGGATCTTACTCTAAAAACTGCACTAAAGGTATTGCTTCTTGGTCTTAAGTGGGCTATGGTCCTTAAATATTCAAAAGTATGCCTCTTTTTCTGTAAAGGATAATCACTTTGAGAATCTGCCTCTAAAATTATTTCCTTTGCATGGATTTCAAAGGGTTGTTTTGCTCCTTCAGTTTTTACCAGTCTTCCTTTAACAGTAATAGCACTGCTAATGCTGTATTTGCTTATTTCTTTAAAATTATCCATTTGCTCGTCAAAAACTATTTGTAAATTTGAAAAGTAAGTTCCGTCGTTAACTTCTATAAAACCAACTCTTTTTGAAGCTCTTAGTGTTCTAATCCAACCTTCAACAACTACTTCCTTATCCAAAAATTCATCTGGATTTGTATATATTTCTTTGATTGTACTTTTCATTCGCACACTCCTTCCCTACTTTCATCAAAAAAACCTTCTATCCTAAAGGAACGAAGGTTTTAATGCGCCCTTCATTACTTCTTGTAAACTTTATATTATTATATTTATATCATTCCTTTTTGTCAATTAATTTAGCCATATTTTCTTTAATTATCTTCTCGTATCCATTATTAGTAGGTATATAGTATCTAGCATTTTTAAATTCATCAGGCAAATATTGTTGTTTTACATAAGAATTTTCATAATCATGGGGATATTTGTATCCTATTCCTTGGCCTAGGTTCCTGGCCCCTTTATAGGATGCATCTTTTAAGTGGGGCGGAACCTTGCCGATTGGTTTATTCTTAATGTCATTCAAAGCCTTATTTATGCCCATATAGCAAGCATTACTTTTTGGAGCACATGCAACATAGCAGGCAGCTTGAGCAAGTATTATCCTACCTTCAGGCATACCTATTGCATCAACGGCATTAAAGGCAGATACGGCTACATTTAAAGCTTGAGGATCTGCATTTCCTACATCTTCTGATGCACATATTATTATTCTCCTTGCTATAAACTTAGGATCTTCTCCTGCTTCTATCATTTTCGCAAGCCAATAGAGAGTGGCATCAGGGTCAGAGCCCCTCATACTTTTTATAAAGGCAGAAATAGTATCATAATGTTCATCTGAATTTTTATCATATTTAGCAGTTTTCACTAATAAGGATTCCATAATTGTTTCCAAGTCAATGTTTATTACACCTTTTTCGTCTGTTGGAGTTGACAGTACTGCAATTTCCAATGAATTTAAAGCAATTCTTCCATCACCATCTGAAATTGTAATAAGATAATCCATAGCTTCTTTATCTATATTAACATTATATTTACCCAATCCTCTTTTTTTATCCTTAAGAGCTCTATCTATTAATATACTTATCTCTTCCCTATTAAGTGTATATAAAGGTATAACCATCATCCTAGACAAAAGTGCCTTATTTACTTCAAAATATGGATTTTCAGTGGTAGCTCCAATGAGTATAATTATACCTCTTTCAACATATGGAAGTAGCGCATCCTGCTGAGCCTTGTTGAATCTATGGATTTCATCAATAAATAGTATAGTTCTTTTATTGTATAGTTTCAAGTTTTCCTCTGCAGATTTAATTACTTCTCTCAACTCTTTTACGCCAGATGTAACTGCTGACAATTTTTTAAAATCTTTATGGGTAGTATTTGCTATTATAGCAGCTAAAGTAGTTTTGCCTATACCAGGAGGCCCATACAAGATCATAGAATTGATTCTATCAGCTTTAATAACTCTCCATAAAAATTTTCCCTTCCCTAATACATGGGACTGACCAACAAATTCATCTAAAGTTTTTGGTCTCATCCTATCTGCTAGAGGGGCCTCTTTCTCCAACTGGCTTTCCATGTTTAAAGTAAAAAAATCCATAATATCACCTGTTTTAATTATAGACAATTGTATTTGTTTATATAATGATATAATATTAATTTTCTCCAGTCAACAATTGCAAATTACTTAATCACCTTCTTTACATAGGCACTAGTCATAGCCCTGAGTATACCACCATAAGTCAATTTAAATCTAATTTCATCTCCTACCTTATAGTCTACCTTGCTATCAGTTCCATCCAATATTAGGTGGTCACTGCTACCTCCTAATATTTCTATACCATCATCTAAGGGAATTAGGCTGTCAAAATCAATATCCTGCTTTCCAATAGCGCATATTATTCTTTTTCTTACACCCCTATCTACAAAAGTAGGAGTTTTTCCAAAAGCATCCATACCTATTTCACCAATGGGAACAGATGGCTTGTCCTTGATTTCTATAATTTCTGCTGCTAGCTGGAAAGCATCATCATAGGTGTTTTCAATTCTGTTTCCAAAAGCAGTTTCCCTGCCTAAAACGATTGACTCCCCAAGCCTCAAATGATTAATACCGTCTATTTTCTTGTCATTTATTAATAAATGTAAGGTACTTGAATTCCCACCTGAAATAATATCTAAATTTATATTATATTCTTTTTCTATTTTATTTGCCAAATTCACTAACCTTCCTAGATTTTCTCCTCGTGGTATTACCCCTCCATAACAAGTTAGATTGGTCCCAAGACCAATAATTTCAATGCCCTCTAATTTTAGAATTTCTTCAATAGCTTCAAACAAATCTTCTTCCTTAAAATAACCTTCTCTTAAATCACCTAAATCATACATTAGTATTATTTTATGAGTAACCCCTTTTCCTTTGGAAGCTTTAGACAAAGCTTTAATTGTATCTACCTCTGAATTAAGGGATATATCTGCATATTCGACTACCTTTTCTACTTCACTAATCATGGGAAGTCTTAACAAAATCTTGGGTATCTTAAACTCCTTTAATTTAATTAAATTTTCTATTCTTGAATCAGCTAAATAATCTACTCCACCTTCAACATATGCCTTGGCAATTTCAGTATCAGCACAAAAGACCTTTGTAACTCCTGCTACTTTAATTTTATATTTTTTACATAAGTTAACCAAGGTAGATGTATTATGCTTTATTTTATTTAAATCCACCTCTATTCTAGGATAAAACATAGTATCCCTCCTTAACTTCAATAATATTATTATAGGCGTCCTATGGACGCCTATATTTTAAGACTCTCCTTTAAAAGCTTTAACGCAGCTTCAGGATAATTTATTGACATTACGCCTAATGAAGCCATTATATAATAATTATCTACAAGAATCTCAGCTTCAGTATTTGGTAATAGTTCGTTTCCTTTATTAGATCTTGGTATCTCCTTTAATATATCCACCCTGTTTGGTAACCTAGTTAATGCTCCACCTGTTCCAATTATATATTTTATGTTTGTTAAATCCTTTCCTTCTGCTATTGTTTTTTTACCTCCAGGTCCATAAAGATGTCTAAGCCTCCCGGCATGCCTTTTAACAGCAGTCACTGCTGCACTAAGGGTAAGCTTTTCCGTAAAAGCAGTATCTAAATCATTTTCTGGAATTGGAGTATGGTTTTCTATAACAGCTTCTAATTTATCTATGGTCAGGTCCAAGTCCCTTGCTAACTCTTCTTTGCCTATTAAGTCAACAATATTTTTCATATTGACATAAACACCTAAATCCCCTTCAACGGTTCTTTTGGCAGTAGGCTCAGGATTAATTTGCATCCTTGTTATCTCTTCACTGCCTTCAGTTACTGAATGAACGTCTGTAGTTGCACCTCCTACATCGATAACCACTAAATCACCTATATCTTCATAGAGAAGCTTTGCTGCTTCCATTACGGCACCTGGAGTTGGAATAATTGGACCTGTTACTAGCTCTCTAATCTTTTCCATACCTGGTGCATGAATTATATGTTTTTCAAATACATTTTGTATAACCTTTCTTGTTGGTTCTATGTTAAGCTCATCAATTCTTGGGTAAACATTGTCTACAATATATAATTCGCTTTTCTTTCCTTTAAATAATTCTTTTACTTCCTCATGGTTTTCTATATTTCCTGCATAAATTACTGGAATTTGCAAATCTAGTTTAGCAATCATTTCAGAATTGTATAAGGCTGTATCCCTTTCACCATAATCTACTCCACCAGCAATAAGAATTATATTAGGTTTTATTTCCTCTATTTTTTTCAAATCAGTGTTCCTTAATTTACCAGCCGTAATGCTTTTTATATTGGCCCCTGCACCTAATGCAGCTTCCTTTGCAGCTCTTACAGTCATATCAAATACCAGTCCATGTACTGTCATTTTTAAACCGCCTGCAGCACTGCTAGTTGCAAACAACTCTGAATACTCAATACTATCTGCCTTTAAATTTCTTCTTAAATCTTCTATTGCACTGAGAAGCCCAATATTTACATCGCCTTCTAATACTGAAGTTGGTGCCTGCCCCTGTCCTATAAAGCTAGGACAGGGGTCTTTAATCCCAGAAAAAGCATTAACTACAGTTGTAGTACTACCTATTTCAGCAACTAATATGTCAACTTTCATCTTTCATCTCTCTTCTCTTCTTTACTAAAAAGGTTGCTACCTGAGCTCCATTTGTTCCTCTGCCAAATCCTGCATCTACTCCACTCTCTATAGCTAGTTCATTGGATACCTGTGTACCTCCTGCAACTAGTATAATTTTGTCTCTTATACCTTTTTCTATACAAAGTTCATGTAATTTTTTCATATTCTTATAATGTATGTCATCATGGCTTATTATGGTTGAAGCAAGTATAGCATCAGCATTTAATTCTATGGCAGCATCAACTAATTTTTCAACTGGTACAGATGTACCTAGATAGTGACATTCTATACCATACTTTTCTATTCCTCCATGCTTAATGTCTATAATCTCCCTTAATCCTACAGAGTGTTCATCTTCTCCTACTGTAGCTGCAACTATCTTCATTGGATTTTTTTCTATTTCTTCTCTTATTTCATCATCAGACATAATGTCTGGTTTTGGAGGAATTTCAAGTTTATTAGTATCTATGGTGAATGGTACCCTACCTTTCAATTCTATCCTAGTTCCTTCAGCTTCTTGCATAATTTCCCTATGAATTACCTCTACATCTTCCAATCCCAGTCTTTCACCAATTTCAATTGCTGCAAATTCAGCAACCCTTTCTTCTGCAGGTAAAAACATTGTTAAAAGTATAATGCCATCTCCTGCCCATTCCATTTCAGGTTTTACAAGGCCTGTTCCCCTTAGTTCCTTAGTTTCTTCTAATCTTACATATACATTGTCATTTTCATCTAATTCATCTATATAAACAATTTTATCCGGATCTTCAAAAGTACATCCCCCAATTAATTTAGATGGATTATCTACTGCACTTTCATCATATTGTGCTACATTATTATATCCAAATACTGCAGTAACTGGTGCCATGTAGTCCTTATCCCTTTCTACTACTGTTCCAGCACCTATTCCACCATCAATCTTTCTAACAATGCCGTCGCCGTTTCTTTCTGGATAATATCCTGAATCAACAAAGAATCCTTCCTCAACTGCTTTAAAATATCCACCAACTTCAAGTATTTCTTCCATAAATAGAACTGCTCTTTCTTTTAGCTCCCTAACCTTTTCTTTAAGCTCTCCTTCATTCCTTTTTAATTCAACCATTTCTTTTAATCCATCCATACCAACTAAGGCCTGTTTTGCTGTATCTACAGCTTCTATATTGTAAATATGCCATGGTACATTTCTTCCTTCATCTGGTGTTATTGTAGATTGAATATCAGCACTTGTAAGTTCTGATATTAATAGATTCAATACATGGGTTACAGTAGCTTCTCGTGTTGATGATTCCATATATTTTGTATTCATTTGGGCTCGCATTTTATAGTCTCTAAACAATTCCCTTAAAGCTACTGCATAAGGTAAGTCTAATCTCATGCATGGCGCTGGAGGTGCTGTAGGTGGTACAGTTGATAGACATATATTTTCCTTTTTCATTCCTACTTTAACTGAAAACATACTATTGATAGCATGCTGTACCATAAGTTCAGGCATTACCTTCCAAGCTTCCCTAGCTGTTGCATTTGCATTGTGTGCACCATCTATTTGAGCCATATCTGCCCAAGCCATTACCTTTTTTGCACTGGCTGCATCAACAAAGGATCTAACCATATTTATATTTCTGTATAAAACATTATATTGTGGGTCCTGATGAGCGCCATTAACACCTTCTTCAGCAAACATAACTGCTATTTCAGGTCCTGCAACGCCACTAACATAGGAGTGGTAGTTTATAGGTCTTCCTACTTCGTCTTCAATAAGATCTAAAGCTTTTCTTTGGGCCCGTACTTGCTTTCTGGTTATGGGTATTCCTCCTACTCCTTGAGGAGTCCCTTCTATTAGTCCGTCAAAATGGCTTTGCCCAGCAGTTCTAATAACCATTATGTGATCTGCACCATGCCATGCAGCCATCCTCATCCTTCTAATATCATCTTCAAATCTGCCTGAAGCAATTTCTGTTGTAATAACTGGCTGTGGTTGTGGGTCAATATTGTCAAAGTATTTTGCTGCTGGTAAAGGTTGACTACTTTTTAGATTTTCAGTCGTTTCATAATACTCAAATTTGCCTATTTTTCTCTTTTCTCCTGCACCTTTTCTCCAAGTCCAGCCTCTTCTTCTAGGTCTATACTTATCTAAATCCTTTAATATATATTCAATATCTAATTTTTCATTTGGTTTTAACTCCATTACTTTTCACCTCCTTTGAAAACTCCTACAATATAGTCCCACATTTCTCCATTGGCAAGTTTTAAGCCTGCTTCTCTTATGCTTAAGTTCTTATCCCTTGATAGTCTGTAAACTAAATGGCCTGCACCTTTCCCCAACAATCCTCTTTCCACAGCTCCATCTACAATAGCCTTTGCTTCTAAACTCGAAAAGCCCATTCTAAGTAATACTGATCTTTCTATTGAAGGAGATGTGTGCTTATATGCTAAATCTACTAGAGGATCTACAATTTTTTCAGCTAATTCCCAAAATCTTTGTTCCAGCTCTTCTTCTGTAAGATTTGCTAAATGTTTCCTTCTTTCTTGAAAATCATCTTCCCTTTTCACCTGATATCACTCCTTTCAAATTTAATACCCAATTCCTAATTCATCCAGTGCTTCTTTTACAAAATCTTCGTTGGATTTAGTGTCCTCAGCTAGGAATTTAATATCTTCTTCTGTTACCTTTTTAACATTTGTATTTTTTATGCAATTTCTAATATAGGATTTTCTTAATCTATCAACATCTAAATCTGTGGCTTTGATATATCCTGGATCCTTAGGTAGTATTATATTTTTACCCGGTACTTCCTCTGTTGGATCACCAATTAATATTTCAATTCCATTTTTCCTTGCAAAAGTTAATTGAGGTTGAATATGCTTTCCTGCCCCAGTATATTCAGTTTCTTGTACTACTATTATTTGATCCTCATCCATTTCTTGTGCAAGATAGAAAGCTGCAGCTAAAGATGTATTTCCAGCAGGTCCTCTTTCAATACCTTCTAACTGTGCTAAAGCTTCAGTCATATAAAATACTGAACCTTGATTTACAGTAACATATCTATCAAGATACCTTAATGGTCTAGCTGCTGATCTTGGTACATCAGATCTGTCTGGCCATGTAGCAAAAGGAACTCCAAAGCCTGTATGTCCAGTTGTAAAGGATTTTCTGTTAAAATGAATATCACTTGCCATGTGTAAGCCACTTAAATCAACACTTGCTCCTATTATCTTACTTTGAGCTCCTGCCTTTAAAAGTCCCCTAGCAGTACCTGTTAAATTACCTCCTCCAGCATTTGTTACAACTACTGCATCTGGGTCCCTGCCTTCCCTTTCCCTAAATTGCATTGCTAGCTCATATCCTAAAGTTTCTACACCAGCTATTGCAAAAGGAGTATACAAAGATGAGTTAAAGTATCCAGTTTCCTCCAATAAGACTAGGAAGGTATAAAATAGCTCAGGACCTACAGAAAGTTGAACAACTTCAGCACCAAAGGCTTCACATTTTCTTGCTTTTTCAATTATTTCCGGTTGCCCTACTCCTCTAGAATCATAACATTCCTGTACTACTATGCATTTTAAACCTCTCATGGCAGCCTGGCTTGCTACAGCAGAACCATAATTTCCACTTGTTGCAGCTATTACACCTTTATAACCTAATTTTTGAGCATGATAGCATGAAGTAGCTGCTCTTCTTGCTTTAAAGCTTCCTGATGGATTTGCTGCCTCATCCTTTATAAATATTCTGGCTCCTTTACCCTTTGGAGCATACTTTCTTGCAAGTTTAGTTAAATTTTTAAGCTCCAACAATGGTGTATTGCCTACTCCAGTTTCTCTTTGTATTTTTTCAATTTCTTGTAAAGTATATCCCGTTTCCCTCATCATTCTTTCATAGTCAAAGGCAATACTTCCTGATTCAAACTCATCATAATCTATACCTACAGCTTTTTTCATTATTTCTCCTCTTCTAGCCATTACAGCTTCATAGCTCATATCTTTAGCCATATTACTCACCGTCCTCATCCATTATTTTTCTTAGATGTCTACCTATATGAAGTAGTTCTGGAACAACCTCTCCAAAATCATGTTCCCAACGGGGATTAACCTCCACTAGTGTTCCTTTTGTTTTTCTTCCTATATAAGTTTCAATTTCTACCTCATCACCAATATTGGCCTCATCATTTAATAGAAATCCTTTAACCCACATTTCCAAGGGTACTTTCTTAGTATCCTCTGGCAAGTTTTCAGCCCTTTCTTCTGGCTTTAACACTATATTGTGTATCCTTACCCAATCACCTTTTTTAGCATCCATTTACCTCATCCTTTCTATAATAATTTTCAAGGATACTATCATAATCACTCCTTTGGATTATGATAGTATCATCCTTTATTACTCTTCAATTAACTCTCTCATGTCTCCCATAATTGCTCTTGGGGCTGGTAAATCAATCATTGTCTTCAATCCTGGTCTAGCATTAATAACATGAGGAATCATATTAACAGTCATGGCAATTGTTCCTATTCCACCAGGAACTTCAGGAGTAATTTGCATATTTATATTTGGTGTACCTTTTATAGTGATATAGTCTCCTGTTTCTACTCCTTCTAATTGAGGTTCTACCTGTTGTGGGTGCACCATTTCAATCTTTAATTCTCCATCAACATATCCGTAGCCCTTCATATTACATCCTGCCACGTCACCAGGCTGTACTTCAGCATAAGGTGCCTTTCTATATACTTTTGAAACAATGGGCGCTCTTTCTAGCTTAATTTCATCACTTAATTTCCATCCTAAAGCATCTGCAATCATTGTAATTGATTCAGGGAATCCAATATGACCATCTAAATCGTTTTCCTCAACTCTCCTATTAAATTCTTCTACAGATATACCAACACCTTGTCCATGCATTACTGAAGGACCAAAAGGTGATAAGTTATTAATTCTTTCTGCTTTAATGCTTTCTACTTCTATACATGCTCCGGTAAGTACAATTACTAATAGGTCCATAATAAGGCCTGGGTTAATACCTGTGCCCAATACAGTTACCCCATTTTCCTTTGCAATTCTATCTAACTCTTTAGCTAGTTCTGGAGATTGTGCTTGTGGATATGCCATTTCTTCAGCAGTTGATATGACATTTATCTTTCTTTCTAGACAATACTTTATCTTATCAAATGAAGTTCTTGTATATGAATCAGTAGCTATTATGACTACATCTGCAGCCCCTTCTTTTATTACATCTTCATAGGATCCAGCTATTATATCAGGCCTGTCTCCTCTTTCAATGCCTGTTAACTCATACATTGATTTTCCAATCTTTTGCCCTCTTACAACCGCACCTACTATCTCAACGCCTTTTTTGTTAAGTAAAGTTTCTACTATGCCTTTTCCCATAGCTCCTAAGCCCCATACTATTACTTTTACATTTTCCTTTCTCATAAATACACCTCCAAAATAATAATTTATACTCACCCATTTTATATTCATGCAAATTTCTTGCCAATTTTTTTGTTTGCATTTTTCCCAAATTTTCCCTATAATCTAGCATCATTTTAAAATATTTTTGATTAGATTATAATAAAAGAGCAAAATAATTTGCATAGTAATGCAAATTATTTTGCTCTTTTGAAGTATTTTTTAATTTTATGCTGTAGGGTCTGTCTTTTAATTCCTAACTCTTTAGCTGTTTTTGATATATTATTTTGATTTTTTTTCAGTTTTTCTAATATAATCTTCCTTTCTATTTCCTCCAAATAATAAGGTAGAGGCTTGTCTAAATTAAATACATTAGCATTTAAAGAATTACTGTCATTGAATATGTTAGCATTTGTGATAAAATCTTCTTTTTCAAGATATTTTCTATTTAGAGGTGCACAATTCATTGCTGATTCTATAACATTTTCTAATTCCCTAACATTTCCAGGCCAAGAATACTTATAAAAAGCTTCCAAAACTCTGTCATCTATTCCCAATATATTTCTATTCAAAATATAATTATATTTATTTATAAAATGATTGGATAATATTTCAATATCACCTTTTCTATCTCTTAATGGAGGAATTTTTAAATAAATGACATTTAGCCGGTAGTATAAATCTTTTCTTAATCGTCCTTTTTTAATACTTAGAAGGGGATCTTCATTAGTAGTTGCAATTATCCTAACATCTATTGGAATGTCCTTTAATCCGCCAATACGCCTAATGTATCCTTCCTGTAGCACTCTTAGGAGCTTAGATTGTAAAGCTTCAGACATTGAATTAATTTCATCTAATAGTAAAGTGCCTCCATCAGCTTGTTCAAATATGCCTTCTCTTGCTACAGCTCCTGTAAATCCTCCTTTTTCTGTACCAAAAAGTATTCCTTCCAAGAGGGTTTCAGGTATGGCTGCACAATTTTGTGCTATAAAGGGCTTGTCTTTTCTGTTGCCACCATAGTGTATGCTCTGTGCAAATAATTCTTTGCCAGTCCCTGTTTCTCCGTATATTAACACTGATGAAGAAGTGTTGCTAGCACGTTTTGCAATTTCTTTTAACTCTAAAATTTTTTCATCTTCTCCTATAATATCTATAAAGCTATATTTCTTAATTTTTTTCTTATTGCTGTGTTTATTAGCTTGGGCGCTTATATTTAATTCATTTTGCAAATCCATAAGTTTTTCCGATAGTTCTTTTACATATGTTATATCTTTAGCAATTTCCAGAGCACCTACTACCTTATCTTTTATAAATATTGGCAAAGTTGTATTAACAGTAAATATCTTTTTCCCTTTTGAGTTAATATATATTTGAGCTTTGTTGAAAATAGGTTTTTTTTCTGTTAAAGCATTAATTAATGTGGAAGAATTTTCATCTAAGCTAGGAAAAACTTCTAATAGATCCCTATTCAATACTTGTGTAGGGTCAAGCCCCTCAATTCTTCCCATTGCATCATTGTAAACAATAGTTTTTCTATTCTCATCTATAACATGTATACCAATATCTATATTATGCAAAATATTTTGCAGTAGCGCATTGTTGAAAGCATTCTTATCCATAAATACCATCCTAACATATAGTAATTTTTATACTAATGAAATACCAGCTATCATCCTCTGATCTGTTCCTTTTTCTTTCCTATATGAATATAATTTATTTATATTGCAACTGGTACACATATTTGACAGTATTATGTTTTCCTTTGGAATTCCTTTTTCTCTTAATTGTAAAAAATTAGTTTTCCATAAATCTAAATATATTTTTCCATTCCTATTAACAATTATATCTTTATAATCCTTGTATCTATTTATAAACAGATTAGATACATCCTCTCCAACTTCATAGCAACAAGGACCTATAGAGGGTCCAATGGCTACCAGTATATCTTCTATATGTGAGTTGTAAAACCCCACCATATTATCTATCATTTTACCCACAATATTTCCTAAAGTACCTTTCCATCCTCCATGGGCTATACCAACAATTTTCTTTTTCCTATCTACAAAATATATGGGAACACAGTCAGCATGATAGGTTATTAGCAGCATATCAGGCAAATGGGTTATAATTCCGTCATATTCTCTTTTACTGGCTTTAGTTGATAACTTATTAAGTGAATCAATGATTAGTATATCGGTTTTATGTACCTGATTTACATTTACAATCCTTTCCATATCAATGTTAAATAATCTAGACAAGATTTCCTTATGATTTTCCTTAGTCCACCCAATTCTACTGGTAAATATATGTCTTACAAATCCTAAATCATTAAGTTCTTTAAATTGCAGGTATAAAAGCTCTCCTTCTCTTTTTTCAATCATTAATTAGCACCACCAGTTCTATTTTTCATTTAACAATTTCTTTAACTCCTCCATAAAAGTATTTATATCCTTAAACTGTCTATATACTGATGCAAATCTTACATAGGATACTTCATCTACTTCTTTAAGCTTATCCATTACCATTTGTCCAATCATTTCGCTAGTAACTTCTTTCTCCATTAAGTTGTACAGTTCCTTTTCTATCTCATCAACTATTTCCTCTATTTTAGTTAAAGGCACAGGTCTTTTTTCACAGGCCTTTAAAATTCCATTTAATATTTTATTTCTATCAAATAGTTGCCTATTGCCATCCTTTTTGATTACTATAAGAGGGGTTTTTTCCATTTTTTCATAGGTTGTAAATCTTTTCAGACATCTTAAGCATTCTCGCCTTCTTCTTATAGCCTGTCCTTCATCTGTTGGCCTTGAATCAACTACCTTTGTTTCATGAAAATTGCAGAATGGACAGTTCATCAACTCACCTCCAAGCTCTCCTTTATTTGATTATAATATATCTATTTTCATTTGTCTAATTGTATAGTTTCATTAGTTTCCATGTCAACCAAAATAATATCTTGTCCAATTTTAAATATATTTTGCCAAGGTATATATAAATCTCTATTTTTACTAAATATATTCAATACTTTTCCATAAGATGGTACTATAGCAGCAACAACCTTTCCGTTTTCCAAGTCTATTTCAAAATCATATATAAATCCTAATCTTTCACCATTTCTAATATTAATAACTTCCTTTTCCTTCATTTCAGATAAGTTAATCATTACCTCACCTCTTCTTAAATATCTCTTAATATATATATTGAGATTGGCCTTTAAAATATTACTAAAATTTGGTGAGGTAATGACTTTTCTTATATCAACTTCCTCATTTGCCTTAGGGCATTTTTTTCCAGCCTTGATACTTGTGCTTGAGAAATGCCTATTTCTTCAGCAACTTCCATTTGGGTCTTTCCTTCAAAAAATCTTAAATTTAAAATATGTCTTTCTCTTTTATTTAGTTTATTTATTGCTTCCCTAATGGCTATTGACTGAAGCCACACTTCATCTTCTGACTTCTCATCTTTAACTTGATCTACCACATAGATAGCATCACCACTGTCATGGTATATAGGTTCAAATAAGGATATAGGATCCTGTATTGCATCTAAAGCAAAAACTATTTCTTCCTTTGGAAGGTTTAATTCATTTGCTATTTCTGTTATGGTAGGCTCTTTAGAATTTTTATTAATCAATTGCTCCCTGGCTTGCAAAGCTTTATATGCTATATCCCTTAAAGATCTACTTACTCGAATTGGATTATTATCTCTAAGATACCTTCTAATTTCTCCAATTATCATAGGCACAGCATAGGTTGAAAATCTAACATTTTGGCTTAAATCAAAATTGTCTATTGCCTTAATTAACCCAATACATCCTACTTGAAAAAGGTCATCTAAGTTTTCTCCTCGTCTATTGAATCGTTGTATAATACTTAATACTAATCTTAAATTTCCTTGTATAAATTTTTCTCTTGCTTTTTTATCTCCTGCCTTTATTTTGACAAATAGCTTTTGCATCTCTTCATTTGTTAATACTGGCAATTCAGATGTATTAACTCCACAAATTTCAACCTTGTTTGAATTCACTTTCTTCATTCCTTTCGCTTAAATTGCCCCTTTTACTTTTAAAATTATTACCTGATGTAATTTTTTTATTCAATTATAATATGCCAATAATAACCAATTATATCTATAAAAAAAAGACAGCTCTTAAGCTGTCACATTAATTTTACCATTTCTTTTTTTAATCTCTTAATTATTCTTTTTTCTAATCTAGATATATAAGACTGGGAAATTCCTAACAGGTCTGCAACTTCCTTTTGTGTTTTTTCCTTCCCAGTTTTTAATCCAAATCTTAATTCAACTATAGTTTTTTCTCTTCTGGAAAGCTTAGCAATTGCTTGATTTAAAAGCTCCCTATCAACTTCATCCTCAAGAAGCTTAAATATAATATCTCCATCTGTACCTAATATATCAGATAATAATAACTCATTTCCATCCCAATCAACATTTAAGGGTTCATCAAGAGATACTTCGGATTTTGTCTTGCTGTTCCTTCTTAAATACATTAGAATTTCATTTTCTATACACTTGGATGCATAAGTTGCAAGCTTTATATTCTTATCGGGATTAAAAGTATTTACAGCCTTAATAAGTCCAATGGTACCAATTGAAACCAAATCTTCTATGTTAATACCTGTATTTTCAAATTTTTTTGCAATATATACGACAAGTCTTAAATTTCTTTCTATTAAAATACTTTTTATACTGTCATCATATTTTAGCTTGCTAATAAAATAGCTTTCTTCTTCCGGTTCCAAAGGAGGTGGAAGTACTTCACCACTTCCAATATAATAAATACTTTCTAAAAAACCTAATTTACTTAATATTTTGTATAAATTCCATTTTAACTTAATAAAAGCTAATTTCAAATTTTCTACCTCCTATCCTAATATTTCAGGATGCAATAGCCCAGTATACTGCTCATCTTGTGCTAATTTGTTATTATAAATAGCAACAATAATTCCTTCCTTCAATCTCCTTGTCTCATTTTCTAAATATATGCTGATACTATCTGGTTTAAAGCCAATTAAAATACCGTTTTCATTTCCTATGGATTTAAATGGTATTAATCTAAGTTTTATATCATCACCAATCTCTTCCATTACCTTAGCTATTTTATTTAAATCCAAATGATCTTCTTCAACATAAATTTTTCTTAAACTTTTAGGTAGTATTTCCTTTAAAGAATTATATTCTGCTATTATAACTGGTTCTTGTGATATAGGTTCCTTCAAAGAATTTCCTGTATCAATAAGAGCTGTTAAGTTTGCTTTTTTGTCATTTAAGCTAATTGTAATATTGGTTAAGAACCTTTCTTTCTGTATTTTCGATTTATGGTATTTAAAAATATAATGAATTAATATAATTGCAAGGCCTATACCAGTTATTAAATATCTTATTAGTTCTTTTTCATTAGTAAAGGATATTTTAGCAGATAAAGTATTATTATTTAAAATATAATATATCCCTATAATAGTTCCAGCAAAGGCAAAAGAAACTAGATAAAAAGCAGAAATTTGCTTTAAAAAAGTATTAAATTTTTCCGGATTGAAGGCTATTAATATCATCAGTACAGACACTAAAAACTTTATAGCAAAACCACCCATAAAATTAAATAGGGGTAAAAATGCTATAAGTATATATAAGGAACCAATGAAGGAAGAAATAAGTAATCTATATTTGTTACTTTTTGCTTTTACTATCATTTTAGTTACCTGTAATATAACAAAATTAATTACCATATTTTCTATTAAAATGTATTCAGCATATACATACAACTTGATACCTCCTTAGCTATATTAAAACCTTATTCATAGCTTATATTATTTATGTCTATTATATATAATATATTTTTAAAAATTTGTCGTTATGAGTAAATAAAAAAAACGTATCTCAAATTATGAGAAACGTTTTTTTGACATTTTATTTTAAAAGAATATTATTTTTTCTTTCTTAAAAAGGTTGGAATATCAAGATCATCAACTTTAAACTCACTTGTAGCAGCAACTTCATCAATTTTTACATCTACTAAATTTTCTCTATTTTTTATTCTATCATCATCAAATCCTGTAGCAATAACAGTTATACTTATTTCATCTTTCATTGATTCATCAATTCCAGCACCAAATATTATATTTGCTTCTTCATCTACAGCTTCTCTTATTAAATCAGCAGCTTCATTAACTTCAAAGAGACCTAAATCTTCCCCTCCAGTTATATTTAAAAGTACAGCTTTTGCACCATCAATTGATGTCTCCAGTAATGGACTTCTTATAGCTTGTTTTGCAGCTTCAACAGCCCTGTTTTCTCCACTAGCCCTACCAATACCCATATGTGCAATACCTCTATTGTACATAATAGTTTTAACATCAGCAAAATCTAAATTGATTAAATTTGGTACAGCTATTAAATCTGAAATCCCTTGAATACCTTGTTTGAGTACTTCATCTGCCATAGCAAAGGCTTGTACCATTGTTGTTTTCTTTTCAGCCACTTGCAATAACCTATCATTTGGTATAGTAACCAAAGTATCAACTTTCCCTTTTAATTCTGCAATGCCTTTTTCAGCACGCTCTTGTCTCTTTCTTCCTTCAAATGTAAAAGGTTTAGTCACAACTCCCACAGTAAGTATACCTAACTCTTTTGCTATTTCAGCTATAACTGGAACTGCTCCAGTACCAGTGCCTCCCCCCATCCCTGCAGTAATAAATACCATATCTGCACCTTTTAATGATTCAGCAATTTCATTTCTGCTTTCCTCAGCTGCTTTCATGCCAATTTCTGGATTAGCTCCTGCACCTAATCCCTTTGTTAATTTTTCACCTATCTGTAATTTAAATTCAGCCTTTGAAGCATATAGCGCTTGTCTATCTGTATTAACAGCAATAAATTCTATACCTCTAACACCACATTCAATCATTCTATTAACAGCATTATTTCCTCCTCCACCAACTCCTACAACCTTAATTTTAGCAAATTGTTCTACTTCAACATCAAAATCAAACATAAACAGACCTCCTTATAATAAATTGTATTAATGCCTAATTATATTCAAAATATTCTCACATATAATTAATCACTTTTCTCACTTTTTCTATTAATAAGAAGGCGCCTTATACTTGCAAAATTTTCAAATAGTCTTCCACCAAAAGTAAATATTGCAGCATAGTATAGAGGAACTCCCAGTCTATCACCTATGTATGCTAAGATAGCAGCAAGTATAGAATTACCAAAAAAGCCAGATAAGAAAATTTTCAAGTCAAATTTGCCTTCTAAATTAGCCCTGACTCCACCAAAAACTGAATCTAAACAAGCCAATATTGCCACAGATATATAAAGGGAATAGGTAACACTATATGTATAAGGCAGTATTAAACCTACGATTATACCAATTAAAATTCCAATTGCTGCAAAAAACACTTTAATCACCTTCTCTTACAGGTTTTGCATATCTAAATTGAAAGACTCCATTATATGCTGGAATTATAATTTCATCTTCCATACTTGTTTCAATATTAATTTGGCTTATGTTTTTTAAGGCATATCCATAAGTATTTGGCGCATTAATAGCTGCACTTAATACTTGTGGATCTCCAATAGCCCTAATATAAATTGGGGTTCCTATACTTCTTCCATTAATACGTATAATTGGTCCCCCACATTTAATCTCTGAAAAAGACAGTACCCTCTGATTATTTATACTAATTGCTTCAGCACCTGCTATTCTTAAATCATTGATAATCCTTAAAACATCAGTATCATGAATTAAATCCATGTCAAAGGCTTGACCAAAAGCATTTTCGTCCATATTATCTGTCATTTTTACCATTATACCAGGCCCTTTTATTGTTTCAAATCCTGCAATAGTTTTATTTTTTCTTAACTCCTCTTTTAGGACAGATGATAAGTTTTCATTTCCATCTAATATACTCTCATACATTTCAATTTTTTCTTCTTTGTCTTTAATCATAATTTTTAATTCCTCAATTTCCTTATACAAAGCATTTATTTCATTTTTAGTAGTTTCAATAGATTTTAAAGTAACAGGAATCATTTCAGGCACTTTTTGTTTAAATTGTACTGCTATTATGATGCCAAGCATTACAGATAAGCCAAAGACCACCAAATTAGTCCTATTTATCTTCATTTATATCACCTAAATTTTAATTTATATCCTCGTCTACTGGTTGTGAATATACAAATTCAATTAACTTTCTATATTTAGGTATTCTTATATTATCATCCTTAATAAGATTTACCGTGTAATCATAATATCTTAAAGTCCATATTATGCCCCTTTTAATGGATAAAGCAGATTCTAAAGTCTCTGGATCTCCTATGGCTTTAATAACTATGGGAGAATTTATAGAAACACCATTTATTTCAATATGATCTCCTGCCCTAACTATTTCAGTATAAGCTGTATATCTCTGGTCATTTATAGATATTGCTTCAGCCTGAGCAGCATTCAAAACACTTATGGTTTGTAATATTAAGTCTAAATCGTCTACTATACTGTATTCAATCCCATATTGTACATCTACTGGTGGATCTTGTATTTCAAGTATTATCCCAGGCCCCTCTAGATCAACATATCCTGATAGAATCCTGTATTTTTCTAGATCCTTATATAAATTCTCTATTATAACATTATTATCTGCTTCCCCTTTTTCATATTGAGCGATTTTGTCCTCCACTTCATTAAGGGCTTTTAAAGCAGCATCCCTTTCCTCCTGAGCTTTTTTTAACTCTATTGCCAGCTGTTGAGCCCTTTGGGTAGGTAATATACCTTCACCTACTGTAGCGCTAACAGTTTTAAACTGTAATGAAAGTATAATTCCCAAAAGTATTGATACTATTGTAATGGCTATTGTACCTTTTTTACTCTTCATCCACTTCACCTACCTATTATCCATAACAATTATAGGATTTTCACCTTTATTAAACAAAATTTGTTTTGCCATAATGTTTTTTTTGTCAATGTCTTTTAAAATTTTATTTAAAAAGCTTAATTTATATTTTACATTATTTAGTGGTCCAAAGGCAACTAAAGTTCCACCTTTTAACTTTATATAAATATCCTCTTTATTTGAAAAATCTATTTTATCTATTGTACTTAAAATATTTAAATATTCACTATAGAGCATAAATTCCTTTATGTTTTCTGTAGAATCGTTTTGGTAAATATTGTCTCCCTCTTCATAATCTACCATATTTAATCCTGTAATTACAGGCAGTTCAATACCTTTGTCATTTGTATCTATTTCTAATATGTATCCTTCGTTATCGATATAAACTAAATAATCTAAATATTCTATTGCGGCTATTTCTTTTCTTTCTTTAATTTCAATTATTATTTTATCTGGAAGTTGTCTTTTTATCCTACAATCCTTTATATAAGGTATAAGTTTTATATTCTCTTCTCCTTTTTTAGTATCAATTTTAAAAATATTTTCCCCAATATTACAACTGGAAGCTTTCACAATAGATTCATATTTTAATTTTTTATTTCCTATTATAACAATATCTGAAAGAATAAAAAAGTCGGTTTTAAATATAAATAGATATGACAATATTATAGTTAGCACCAATAGCAAAAATCTATTTAATCTTTTTTTTTTCTTTTCTTTAGTTCTTTCTTTTTCATAACAATCCCACCTAAACCCTTGTCCATTTTGTTGAAAGCAGCAAAGGCTGCTTTAATCTATTTTCTTAATATTTGCTCCTAAACTTTCTAATCCTAAATCAAAATTTTCATATCCTCTTTCAATATGATATATGTTGTCTACTTCAGTGACACCTTTTGCTGCTAAACCTGCCAATATTAAAGCTGCCCCTCCTCTTAAGTCCTTTGCTGTCACCTTGGCCCCTGTTAGTTCCTTAACACCTTTAATAACTGCAATCCGTCCAAAAGTTTTTATATTTGCACCCATTCTAGTCAACTCTTCTGCATGTTTAAATCTATTTTCAAAAACTGTTTCAGATATTATACTAGTTCCATTTGCAATTGTTAAAAGTGCCATCATCTGTGCCTGCATATCTGTAGGAAATCCAGGATATGGTAAAGTTTGAATCATCTCAATAGAGTTAATTTTTTTAGGACCTATAATTTTTAATGAATTGTTATCATCATATATTATACTTCCTGCTTCCTTTAATTTAGCTATAATTGCTTGTAAATGTTCTATGACTATATTCTTAATAACTACTTCTCCACCTGTTATTACGGATGCAATCATGTAAGTTCCCGCAACTATTCTATCTGGCATTGTGTTGTGAGTTACATCCTTGAAACTATCTACTCCTTCTACAATTATAACACTTGTTCCTGCCCCACTTATCTTTGCACCAGCTTTATTTAAATAATTTTGTAAATCCACAATTTCTGGCTCTCTAGCAGCATTTCTTATTATTGTTGTCCCCTTAGCCCTGGTTGCTGCTAACATAATATTTTCTGTAGCCCCAACACTTGGATAGTCAAGCTGTATTTCACATCCTTTTAACTCCTTTGCCTTTGCATGTATAAATCCATGGGATTCCTCGATTTCTGCACCTAATTCTTTTAAACCTTTAAGATGCAAGTCAATTGGACGCGGTCCTATTTCACATCCACCTGGATAGCTTATTACAACTTCGCCAGTCCTTGCAAGCATAGCACCCATAAGTATAATTGAAGAGCGCATTTCTCTAACTAATTTTTCAGGAATATTAATATTATTTAAAGGTTTTGAATCGATCCACATCATATTGTCCATTCTTTTAATATTTAATCCTAGGGATAACAAAATTTTTTCCATAACAGAT
The DNA here is from genome assembly GCA_012735405.1 of Tissierellia bacterium. Classification (GTDB taxonomy): domain Bacteria; phylum Bacillota; class Clostridia; order Tissierellales; family Tepidimicrobiaceae; genus JAAYFE01. Next base: position 51,021 of record JAAYHM010000143.1, read on the forward strand.
ACATCTAATAAATTTGGAACATTAAATATTGTACTTTCATTAGCACCAATAACAGAAGCTGCCAGAATAGGTAATATGGCATTCTTTGCACCTGATATGGCAATTTCTCCTGTTAATTTTTTCCCACCCTCAACTATTATCTTTTTCATCATCGCACCTCCAAAATATGCCTATACAGTTGGTATATCATCATATTATGCACATATTTTGGAAGTGTGACAACTTTATTCTAAAGCTGTTCTATTAACGATATCTACAATTTTTTCTGTAGCATATATATTCCCCAGAGCTTTACTATTTTTTGACATTTCTTTTAACTTATTGAAATCATATATCAGGTTATTTATAACATTATTTAATTTTTCACCTGTAAGGTCCTTTTCTAATATTAAATAGCTTGCTCCTTTTTTTTCAAAGGCTCTAGCATTATATTCTTGATGATTTTCTGCAGTATATCCTTTAGGTATTAAGATGCTAGGCACTCCAATGGCAGAAATCTCTGCTAGGGTAATTGCTCCAGCACTTGTGACTACTAAATTTGCGATATTTAATGCACTTGGCATATCATACATATAAGGCAATACCCTTATATTTTCATTTAAAGTTATATTTTTAGATTGTATTTTTTTCATAAAATCATCATAAAACCTATTTCCAGTGACATGGAGTATCTGAATATCCTTATTAATATTTTTTTCTATAACATATAACATTGCATCATTAAGCTTTTTCTGTCCTCCACTACCTCCAAAGGATAAAATAAATGGTTTATTGGGACTAATTTTTAATTGGAAGTAAGCTTTCCTCTTATCAACCTCAAGTATATTTTTCCTAATAGGATTCCCTGTCAAAATTATTTTTTCCGGATATTTAAAGTACTTTTTAGATTCTTCAAAAGTTATTAATACCTTGTCTACATATCTGGAAAGAATTTTGTTTGCAATGCCTGGAAATGCATTTTGTTCATGAATTAAGGTAGGAATATGTTTTTTGCTAGCAGCAAATACTACTGGAGCACTTACATATCCTCCTGTACCAATAACAACATCTGGTTTAAATTCCTTTATTATTTTGTTTGCATCCCTTATACCTAATAATAGTTCTTTCATGGCTTTTATAGTTTGTATATTTAATTTTCTAGGCAAACCCTGTACCCTAATTGTTTTAAATGCAAAGCCTTCCCTTGGGACCAATTCACTTTCTAATCCTTTTTCAGTACCTACATATAAAATTTCCGCATCTTTATTTCTCCTTTTAATCTCCCAAGCAATGGCTAATGCAGGATATATATGTCCACCTGTACCTCCTCCTGTTATTAAATACTTCATCTTTTCAACTCCTATCAGTTTTTACATGTCTTGATATATTTAACAAAATTCCTATAGATGACAAATAAACTACCAATGAAGTTCCACCATAACTTACTAATGGCAAGGGAATACCTGTTGTAGGCATTGAAGATGTTACAACTGCTATGTGTATTAGAGTTTGAACTATAATTAATCCTACAATGCCTGTTGCCAACAAGCAGCCAAACAAATCATCTATATTAAGAGCTATTCTTATTCCTCTCCAAATAACCACAATAAATAATAGTATTACGGTTAAAGCCCCTAAAAAACCTAATTCTTCTCCTATTATGGAAAATATGAAATCATTGTATGGTTCAGGAATATAGAAGAATTTCTGTCTACTTTTCCCTAGCCCTAAACCAAACAAACCTCCAGAACCTAGAGCATATAAGGATTGCACCGCCTGCCACCCAGAATCAGTTTTGTCAGCAAATGGATCTAAAAAAGCTGTCCAACGCCTCATTCTATAGGCATGGTCTTCATCTGTAATAGCATAAAATAGTCCTAAAGCACCAGTTACTATCATTACGAATAGGTGGCTTAGTTTCATGCCTGCTACGAAAAAAATTATCATCAAGGTTAGAGCTAAAGTAACAGTAACACTTAAACTTCTCTGTAAGTAAATCATTCCACATGAAAGTCCAATAATTAACATGGCAGGAATAGTTCCTTTTCTTAGACTTTTTATTTCATCTTTTCTCTTAGACAAGAAATCTGACAAGAATATTATGGATCCTATTTTAATAATATCTGAGGGCATGAAAGTAATAAATCCTAAATCAACCCATCTTCTTGCTCCTTTTAGCTCTAATCCCAAAGGTGTAAATATTAAAAGTCCAGTAAACAAAGAAGCTAAATATATTAATTTTGAAAATTTCTTTAGATATCGATAATCAAAATTCATAAAGAACAACATTGCTATTATGCCTATAATAGCAAAGGCAATCTGCCTTTTTAAAAAGAAGTATCCATCATTCATCCTAATAGCCTCTGGCCATGAAGAGCTAAATACCATAATGATTCCTATGAAAACAAGTATTAAGGTAGACAAAAGCAGGGTAAAATCAGAAGCTTTCCTTGAAGCCTTCCTCTTTTTTTTACTAGACATTACTTTCCTCCTTTAAGCTTGAAACAACATTTTTAAAATCATATCCCCGCATCTCAAAACTACTATACATATCCCAAGACGCACAAGCTGGAGATAAGAGTACGCTATCACCAGGTTCTGCTAACTGAAAGCCCTTATATACTGCTTCCTTCATGTTATTTACAAGATGAACATTATTAAATCCATGTTTTATAGCTGTATCTCTAATTTTTTCCTTTGTTTCTCCTAAAAGAACTAATGATTTAACCCTACCCCCAAAAGACTCTATAAGTGAATCAAATTCACTTCCCTTGTCTTGTCCTCCAGCAATTAGTATTATAGGAGGTTTAACTGCTAATACTGCTTTTATACTTGCATCAGGATTAGTACCTTTAGAATCATTATAAAACTTTACACCATCTATTGTATCTACATATTCTATCCTATGTTCAACACCTTTAAAATTCTTTATAATATGTCCCATTAAGCCTACATCAAGGCCCATAATCCATCCAACAGAAACACTGGCTAATATATTTTCTAAATTATGTTTCCCTAATATCTTAATATCTTCTATCTTCACTACTTTATAAATTTTTTTGCCATCATTAATAACTACATAGCTCCTATCTATATAGGCTCCCTTAGGTAGTTTATTATCAACACTAAACCAAAAGATGTTGGAATTGACTTCCTTTTCTATTTCTTTTAATAAAGGATCATCATAGTTTAAAACAGTGTATTCATTTTCTCTTTGGTTTTTAAATATTTTCTTTTTAGCATTTACATAGTTTTCATATGCTTTATGCCAGTTAATATGGTCTGGACTTATGTTAAGGATTACACTTACTTTTGGTTTAAAGTCCCTAGTACTTTCAAGTTGAAAGCTACTGGCTTCAATAACAAATATATCTTCAGTTTCTGAATTTATCAAATCCCATAGTATTCCAACCCCAATATTCCCAGAAACATGTGTATTATATCCACACCCTTTAAAAAGTTCACCAACTAATGTTGTAGTTGTTGTCTTTCCATTAGTTCCAGTAATAGCTATATAATTTCTATCTGGTGATATTCTATATGCTAATTCTAAATCTGTAATTACTTCTATTCCTCTTTTATTTGCCTCTTTAATAATATCTATATTAAGTGGTATCCCAGGGCTCTTAACTATTAGGTCTATATTATCTAATGGTACATTGTTAGTACCAAAGTAAGTCTCTATATCCATATCTTTAATTTCTGACAGAAAACTTCCTAATTCATCTTCAGCCTTTAAATCGCTAATTATAACTTCAGCTCCTAATTTTGTTAAAGCCTTTACAGTTGATACACCACTTATACCAAGTCCTAGTACTAAAACTCTTTTATCATTAATATTCATTTTTCATCTCTCCCGTTAACTTAAGCTTATGACACCTATTAGGCTTAATACTACTGTAATACTCCAAAATACCACTACTACTTTTGTTTCCTTCCATCCTTTAAGCTCAAAATGATGATGAAGGGGACTCATTAAAAATACTCTTTTTCCTGTTAACTTAAAAGAAATTACCTGTATTATAACTGAAAGGGCTTCTGCAAAATATATACCACCGACTATTGGAATAATCAATGGAAGATTTAATAAAATTGCTATAGCAGATATGGCCCCTCCTAAAGCTAAAGAACCTGTATCTCCCATAAATATTTTAGCAGGATGGGCATTATGTACTAAAAAACCTAAACATGCTCCAGTTAATGCTGCTGAAAATATGGAGATACTATCCATTCCCCAATTTAAAGCTACCAAGCCAAAAAAAGACGATACAATTAAAGTAACTCCTGAAGCTAATCCATCTAATCCATCAGTCAAATTTACACTATTAACAGTACCTACAACAACAAAAGCTATAAAGGGTACATAAAGCATACCTAAGTCTAAATACTTGTTTTCAAAAAAAGGTATTATAACCTTTGTTCCCAACATAGATGTATTAGATTGATAAATGGCTAGTATTACTGCTAAAACAACTTGGCCTATAAGCTTTTGATAAGCTTTTAAACCTAAAGATCTTTTATTTTTTATCTTTAAGTAATCATCAATAAAACCAATAAGTCCAAACCCTATTGTGGACAATACTAATACATACATGTCTCTATTTAATAGTCCTGAAGTTAAGGCTGTAATTACAAGGGAAAATATAATTATTATTCCTCCCATAGTTGGAGTACCGCTTTTTGTTGTTAAATGGGACTTAGGTCCATCATCCCTTACATTTTGGCCTATATTAAGTTTTTTTAGCATAGGTATAACAATTGGTCCTGATACTAAAGTAATAATAAATGCGATTACTACAACCCTAATAATATCAATATATTCTACCATTTTTTAGCTCCTCTCTTGTGCATTTTTAAAATTAACTAATCAATTTCATTTAGTATATCCAATACTATTTTGTATTCATCAAAAGGAATAAGCTCATCTTTAATTATAGTATAGGTTTCATGTCCTTTCCCTGCTAATAATATGGTATCTTTTGGTTTAGCATTTTCTAGTGCATATTTTATGGCTTCTTTTCTGTCAGTTATTGCTATATATTTAGCTTTGCCCCTTTTAACTCCAACTAGTATGTCATTAATTATTTTATCTGGATCTTCATATCTTGGATTATCAGATGTCACAATTAGAAAATCTGCAAATTTTGATGCAACTTCACCCATTAACGGACGCTTTTCCCTATCTCTATTACCTCCTGCACCAAAAAGGACCACAACCCTACCTTGAGCAAACTGTTTTATAGTGGTCAATACTTTTTTCAAGCCATCAGGTGTATGAGCATAGTCAATTATAACATTAAAATCTTTGTTTTTTAATGGTATCAATTCAAGTCTACCTTTAATACCATTAAATGATTCAATAGCCTTTTTTATTAGAGGCAATTCCAAATTAAAGGCAATTCCACATGAAGCTGCTGCTAATACATTATATACATTAAACTCACCCAGCAACTTCATACTTATAGGTGTACTACCTTTAGGTGTATGAAGAATAAAATCAACACCATTACTATGATATACAATGTCTTTTGCTATTACATCACAGCTATCATTTAAACCATAGGTTATTGAAGGAACATCATTTTTTATATCTTTTAACATTCTCCTCCCATATGGGTCATCATAATTTATAATATTACATTTCTTAGTAATATTAAATAGTTTTAATTTGCTTTTATAATATTTTTCCATAGTTAGATGATAGTCTAGGTGATCTTCTGTTAAATTAGTAAATATTCCTACTTGATAATCTATATATTTAACCCTTTTTAAGTCCAATGCATGAGATGAAACTTCCATTATACAAAATTCTATATCTGCATCTACCATTGTCTTTAAATATCTTTGTAGAGTTAAAGAATCTGGAGTTGTATTCTTATTATCTATCCTTTTATTATTAATTATAGACCCTAATGTACCAATTATTGCATTTTTTATTTTATGCTCTTCTAAAATTTTTTTTATAATATATGTAGTAGTTGTCTTCCCATTAGTACCAGTAACCCCTATTAAATTTATTTTTTTAGAGGGTTCCTCATAAAAAATTGAACTAATTCGTGCTAAGGCTTCTGTTGTATCCTTAACTTTAACTATGGTAACATCCTTCTCAATATTTACATCCTGTTCAACCACTATACAAACTGCTCCATTATTTATGGCTTCATTAACAAATTTATGACCATCTACTGTAAACCCTTTTATTGCTATAAACATATAGCCATTCTGAATCTTCCTTGAATCATGTTCTATTCCCAATATATTGATATCTGCATTTCCTCTTATTATTTCATGACTAATATTATCAATTAATCTTTTTAACTCCAAAATATCCCCCTGCCTTTACTAAAAATAATTAATTAAAGGCAACTTTATAAGTCGCCTATTAATTATCTTTAGTATCTTTATTACAAGTTTAGCTTTAGCAATTAAACTTATTTCATCTTTAGCTTAGGGGGATGCTTCAAAATCAGCATCAAGATATAGATCTATTATTGAACCTTTGGTAACTTCTGTTCCTGGTAGTGGAAATTGCTCTATAACAATGGAATTTTCTGTTATATTATATGATTCTGTAGCATATCTAAAACCTAACTCAGTTAATATTCTTCCTGCTTCTGAGATGGTTAAGTTTCTAACATCAGGTACTATTTCAGTATACTCAAATTCTTCCTTTTCTTCTTCAGTAAATTCACGCTTAACCTCCAAGTAAGATAAAGTTTCTTCTATTAATTCACCAGCTATTGGAGCTGCCACACTTCCACCATAATAAATTCCTTCAGGTTCATCTACTATAACCAGGACAGCTATTTTAGGATCATCTGCTGGAGCTATAGCTACAAAGGAACCAATATATTTGCCAGGTGCATATCTTCCATCAATTATTTTTTGAGCAGTTCCAGTTTTTCCTGCAACCCTATATCCTGGAACATAAGCATTTGAACCAGTTCCTTCTGAAACTACTCCTTCCATTAGCTTAAGGATTGTTTTGGATGTGCTTTCTGATATAACTTGTCTTTTTACTTCAGGTTCAAAAGTTTTTATTACATTTCCTTCATTATCCACTAGTTGTGAAACTAATCTTGGTGTCATAAGTTTACCACCATTAGCTATGGCAGATATAGCAGTTATAAGCTGTATTGGAGTTACAGCTATTCCATGCCCATAACTCATAGTAGCTAAATTTACTTCTTTTATAACGTCAGTATTTACAGGAATAATACCAGCTTGTTCTCCGGTTAGCTCTATTCCTGTTTTTTCACCAAATCCAAAGGCTTTAATATACTCGTACAGCTTTTCTTTTCCTAATCTCCTTCCTACATTTACAAAAACAACGTTGCAGGAATTTTCAAATCCTTCCTCAAAAGTCTGATGCCCATGAGGATTGTACCATCTAGCACATTTTAAAACTGCACCAGGTATATCTCGTACAAAGCCATTGCAGTAAAAAGGACTATCTACCTGTACTGCATTTTCTTCCAGTGCAGCCGCTGCAACAATGACTTTAAAAGTTGACCCTGGCTCATAAGAATCATTTATGGAAAAATTTCTCCACATGTCATACCATTTTTTTTGTAATTCCTCTAGAGGTAGGCTTTCCCATTGTTTTTTTGTCTCTTCATCTAAAGGCTCCCTTGGTGAATTTGGATCATATTGAGGCATATTTGCCATAGCCAGTATATCTCCAGTTTGCGGTTCCATTACAATTATTGAAACGTTTTTAGCATTTGTCTCCATTAGCTTCTTTGCTGCATATTTTTCTGCAAAATGCTGTATAGTTTCATCTATTGTTAGTACTACATTCAATCCATCCTCAGGATCATAAACTTTTTCTCCTCCATAAGGCATTTCCACACCTCTGGCATCTTCAGTCTTAACCCACATCCCCTGGGTTCCAGATAGATATTTGTCAAAAGTCCTTTCTATGCCATATAAGCCATTGTTGTCTATGTCTGTAAATCCAAGAATATGGCTTGCAAACTCTCCATAGGGATAAAATCTCTTATTATCATCTACTATCTCTATCCCTGAAAGATTTAAACTCCTAAGTCTTTTAACTTCTTCCATGGATATCCATTGCTTTATTTTTATAACATTTACATCTTTCGTAATTTTTTCATATACCTCTGATTCATCTAAGTTTAGTGCTTCTGATAGCTTTTTTGCAGTATCCACAGGATTTTTAATATCTGCAGGAGATGCCCAGACAGTATGGGAACTTACTGAGATTGCAAGTTTTTTCCCATTTCTATCAAAAATATTTCCTCTTTTAGCATTTATGTAAATGCCTTTTGTCCACTGTTCCAATGCTCCTTTTTTCAACTCTTCTCCTTTAACTATTTGTATATAGCCTAATCTTATTGTCAAAACAAATATTGCTAAAATAGTTGCAAATAACACAAATAATAGCCTTTTCTTAGAAGCATTAGTAGGCAACGTCAAAACTAGACCCCCTTAAATAAGCTTAATGTGAAATTTACTACATTTTTAATAACAGCAATTAAATTAAAGTCCTCTGTTTCATTTTCACTAGTTATAATAGGTTCTTCTACTTCTACATAAACTACTTGCCCTTCTTCTGGATATATCATGCCTAATTTTGTAAATGCATCTTCTTCTATCTTTGTAGAGCTTTTAATTGCTTCAAGCTCTGCAAGCAAATCATCTTTTTCTTCCTCTAGTCTAATTTTTTGAGCTTGTAATTCTGTTATTTCTAATTTTAACTTTGTAATTTGGGCGTATCTATGAAGTATAATTAAAGATAGGGCTAATCCAATAATTGCAAAAAACATAAGCATTAACCTATATACGGCCATATTGTTTTTCTTCTTGTTAGTAGTCCTGATATTCTTTTTTCTTTTTTCTTCTATGTGACTATATTCTAATTCTCTTTTTGCTACTAACAATTTATTCTAACCCCCTTTGATTTAGAACCTAAAGTCTCTTAGCAATCCTCAATTTTGCACTCCTTGATCTAGGGTTTTTTTCTACTTCCTCTACAGTAGGAATAATTGGTTTTTTTGTTATAATATCTATCTCTCTTTTTTTATTACACCTGCAAACAGGGATCTCCGGAGGACATATACAATCTTTGTTTAAATCTATAAAGGCTCTTTTTACAATTCTATCTTCCAGTGAATGAAAGGTAATAATGCAAAGTCTACCATCCTTCTTTAAACGCCTAACCATATTAGGTATACTTTTTTCTAATATATTAAGTTCATCATTTACTTCAATTCTTATAGCTTGGAATGTTTTTTTTGCAGGATGATGTCCTTCCATCCTTACCTTTTTAGGTATGGCCTTCTTTATAACATCTACCAGCTCTAAAGTTGTATCTATAGGCTTACTTGCTCTTTCTTTTACAATAAACTCTGCAATTCTTTTTGCCCATCTCTCTTCTCCATACTCCCAAATTATCCTTTCAAGATCTTTTTTGCTATATTTATTTACTACATCCCAAGCTGAAAAATTTTTTCCCCTGTTCATTCTCATATCCAAGGGGGCATCCTTATTGTGTGAAAAACCTCTTTCCTTTTCGTCTAATTGATGGGATGATACACCTAAATCAAGAAGTATTCCATCTACTTTATCTATCTTTAAGTCTTCCAATATTTGGTCTATGTTTGCATAGTTATCATGGACAAAAATGACTTTATTAGAAAAATCCTTTAAGGTTTCTTTTGCTTTATTTATTGCATTAATATCCTGATCTATGCCAATTAACATTCCTGTTTTTAGTCTTTTTGCAATTTCATATGAATGCCCTGCTCCTCCTAAGGTGCCATCTACATATATGCCGTCTTCCTTAATATTTAATCCTTCTATAACTTCCTGAAGTAGTACAGGTATATGTTCAAATCTCAACTTATCCACTCCTTAATCTATATACCTAATTCAGCCATTTTTTCTGCTATGCTATCATAACTTAAACTGTCATCATCATTATAGCTATCCCATTCTTCTTTGCTCCATATTTCAATCCTTGAAGCAACTCCAATAATCACTGCATCTTTGACCAGCTTTGCATGTTCTCTCAAGTTATTAGGTATTAAAACTCTCCCTTGTTTATCTAATATGCATTCTGTAGCACCAGAAAAGAAAAATCTTACAAATGCTCTTGCATCCCTGTTGGTAAGTGGTAATTTCCTTAACTTTTCTTCTAATGCCTTCCATTCTTCTTGAGGATAGACAAATAAGCAATTATCTAACCCCTTAGTCATTATAAATTCTGCTCCTAAACTTTCTCTAAATTTAGAAGGTATTATAAGTCTACCTTTACTATCTACAGTATGTTGATATTCTCCAATAAACATACCACTCACCCTTTTGGTTCACTTATGCAAACAAATACACCACAATCTACCACTTTCCCCCACACTAATATTATTCTATACCATTTCTATAATTCCTTCAATTAAATTAAATTTTTTAAAAAAAGTTATAGTAATTAAGTCCTATTTTCCCTCAAAATACTTCATAGTATAACTTATTTAGACATTAAAAGCTGTAAAAAAAAGAGATTCTTTGTCAAGAATCTCTCTAAAACCAATCTTTACACACATCGATCCACTCTTTATATTGTGAGAATTTCTCTAATTCTTCTAAAGTCACTTCTATGGCACTATTGCTGCTACCACAGGCAGGAAAAACTGTATTGAATCTTTTTAAAGATATGTCTAAATAAATCTCCACACCTTCTTTTACTCCAAAGGGGCATACACCACCTACTTCATGCCCCACTAATTCTTCTAATTCATCAGGTGTAAGCATTTTTGGTTTGTAATTAAATTTCTTCTTAAATTTTGAATTAGAAACCTTTGCGTCTCCTGCTGTTACAATTAGTATAATCCTATCTTTAGTTTTAAAAGCTAATGTCTTTGCTATTCTTTCAGGTTCACAATTAACAGCTTGGGCTGCAAGTTCAACGGTAGCACTAGAAGTATCAAATTCCATAATTCTATTGTGAGCATTCCATTTTTCTAAATATCTTCTAACAGTTTCTATAGACATTTAATCCCCCCTTAACACTGGTATCAATGGTTTTCTTCTTTTTTCCTTCTTTTGTGTAATAAATAAAAGCTAATAATTATAGCAGAAATACTCACTAATTGGGCCACTCTAACTGGTCCTAACATTAAACTATCAATTCTTAAGCCTTCTACAAAAAATCTTACTGAGGAATATAAAATTAAATATATTAAAAATACTTCACCAGTAACCTTTGTTTTTTTCCTATACCACAACAAAATAAAAAATATAATAAAATTACCGATGGATTCATATAAAAAAGTAGGATGTACTTTTACACCATCTATTATTATCCCCCAAGGCAAATCTGTGGGAACTCCATAGGCTTCCTGATTAATATAATTGCCCCATCTTCCAATGGCTTGACCCAATATTAAACTAGGTGCTGCTATATCTGCCATTTGCCAAAAATCTAATTTTCTCTTTCTTGTAAATAATATGGCTACAATTATTGCAGCAATAATTGCACCATGTATAGCTAATCCGCCACCTCTAAAGTTAAGTATCTGATCTAAATTCTTTCCATAATAATCCCAATTAAATATTACATAATACAACCTTGCCCCTATTATGGCACTAGGTATGGCAAATATTAAAAGGTCTATAAAATCATCTTCCTTAACTCCAACCCTTTTTGTCTCCCTTAAGGCTAAAATTATACCTATAAAAACCCCAATAGATATTAGTACGCCATACCACATTACTTCAATTCCAAATATTTCAAATGCTACAGGATCCATTACTTATCTCCTTTCTACTTAATTTATAAAATAGTATAGCATAAATTGTCATCTTTTACATAACAAAAAAACCAGTATTTAAACTGGTTTATAATTGCTTTCTAATATTTTCAATTATATTGTTTATTCTATCTACCTGTTCATCATAGGATTTACCATTAAGTAAATTCTCAATTACACCTTCTATATCATCAAATATTTTTTTGTCTCCTGATACAAAAACTTCAGATATGGAACTGTCCTTTTCCTTAACAGTATTAATCACAGTATTTATTACATCTTCTGTAAA
>JAAYHM010000144.1 GCA_012735405.1 Tissierellia bacterium
CCTTGCAGTTTATACTGGATGATCAGAAAAATATGCGTATCACAATCAGTGACCCAGCAGGAGCGGGGACCATTCTTACAGCAATGATATTGATTTCAGTTACCTTTTTAATATCGTTACCAAAAATGCATGATATTTAAATAAAGTTTTTAGAATTAATGCATCCCGCTTTGAAGGAAGGGGGATTTTTACTATTATCCTTTGTGTGAGTAGATATTAATATGGGTAAACAAAAAACACATAAAGAAGAGGATATGGAATTATATGGGAGTATCATATATAGTAAAATTAGCGAATATAGTGGGAGGTTGGATCATGAATATTAAGTTTTTTGGAGCTGCAAAAATAGTAACAGGTTCAAATTATCTTTTGCAAACTAATAAATATAATATACTAATAGACTGTGGTATGTTTCAAGGTAATAAGGAAACTGAAAGTCTAAATTATGAAGATTTTCCCTATGACCCAAAGGAGATTGATTTTTTATTCTTAACCCATGCCCATATAGATCACAGTGGTAGGATACCAAAACTAGTAAAGGAAGGCTTTAGGGGTCGTATAATTACAACTAGTCCTACCTACGATCTTTGTAAAATAATGTTAATAGATAGTGCTAAAATACAGGAAGCAGATGTGGAGTGGGAAAATAGAAAGAGACAAAGAGCAGGTAAAGAACTTATAGAGCCACTATATACAATGGAAGATGCAGAATATAGCTTAAGATATTTTGAACCCTACTTTTACAACCAAAGGATAAAAATAAATGATAATATACAAATTAGATTCAGGGATGCAGGCCATATATTAGGCTCCAGCATACTGGAAATGTGGATTAAGGAGGATGGTGAAGAGATTAAAATAGTCTTTTCTGGAGACCTAGGCATGCCCAATAGGCCTATAATTAGGGATCCAGAGTTTATAGAAGAAGCCGATTATCTGATTATAGAATCTACCTATGGAGATACTGTACATGAAAACATTGAGGAAAGTACAGAAAAGCTGATAGATATAATAAACAAAACTGTACTTAAGGGAGGAACAGTTATCATTCCTTCTTTTGCAGTAGGCAGGACTCAAGAACTTATATATTATCTTAATAAATATTATGAGCAAAATCCTAGTCTAGAAGAATATATGAAAATTCCCATTTATGTGGACAGCCCAATGGCAGTAGAAGCTACCGAGGCTTTTAAAAGAAATTCTGGTAGCTTTGATGATGAGGCAAGGGAACTTGTGCTTAGTGGTGACAATCCCTTTGAATTTGGAAACTTAAGATATGTTAAGAGCCAGGAAGAATCCATGGCCTTAAACAAATATAAGTTTCCTAAGGTCATAATCTCATCTAGTGGAATGGCAACAGCAGGTAGGATCAGACACCATTTAAAGCACAACCTTTGGGATGAGAAAAATTCCCTGGTATTTGTAGGCTATCAGGCAGAAGGAACCTTAGGCAGGATTCTATTGGATGGGAAAAAAAGGGTGAATATTTTAGGTGAAGAAATAAAGGTTAAGGCAGAAATCTATGACTTAAAGGGATTTTCAGGCCATGCAGACCAACCTACCTTACTAAGATGGATAGGAAGGTTTAGGAAAAAACCTAAAAAGATATTTATAGTTCATGGAGAAGAAGGACCTGCCACAGCCTTATCAGATCAAATCAAAAGGTTATATGGCATAGAAACCATAATACCAAACTTAGGGGATAGCTTTAATATAGAAAAGTCCGAAGTAGAATTAACTAGCCAGGGGCAAATCTTGCCATCAATGCTTAAGGCTGATATAGAGAAAGAATTAGAAGCAGCATATAATCAATTTGAAGCCCTAATAGAGAAGACAGATGTTATATTGGATGAAGAAATATTATCTAAAAAATATGATGAAATCAAAAATCAATTAATAGGCTTACAGCACATTTTAATGGATTTAAATATGGCTATAGGCAAATAAAACTTGAACTGCTTTTAAAGTAAAACAGAAAAAATACCCTTGGCATATAACCAAGGGTATTGAATTTGTTTCCTGTAATAAAATATATGGGTATAAATTATATGGGGAGGGATAAGGCATGAATATTGTAGACTATGTTGAAAGAAAGATGGAAGATTTTAAAAGTTCCAAGTTTAATCCGGTAGATAGCTTGGTTTTATCTCAATTTGCTTATCTTAATTTTAACAATATAGTACCTGGGCTTACAGATGATAAAACTCCTGTAAGAATTGGAGATCTATTAAAGGCAGAGTATATCCCACATATGTTGAATAATACATGGGATCCAGAAAGTAATCGCAGGTTTTTGATTGCTATGGGGATGAGTCCAAGATTTCGGGACATTAAAATGTGTTGTTATTCAGATAGCGTTAATATAGATGATGAGAAGCAATTTGCAGCTATAACCTATCTGCTTGATGATAAGACCGCTTATATTGCCTATCGGGGTACAGACATGACTATTGTCGGCTGGAAGGAAGATTTTAATATGGCCTTTATCTCTCCCATACCTTCACAGCTGGAGGGCCTTTCATACTTGAATGCTGTGGCTGAACGCTTTTCACATAAGCTAATGGTGGGAGGGCATTCTAAGGGAGGAAATATTGCAGTTTTTTCTGCCATGGAGTGCCATCCAGCAGTTCAAGACAGAATTATAACAGTTTATAGCCATGATGGTCCTGGTTTTAAGGAAGAGGTATTTTCAAGTGAAAAATATAAAAAGATTAAGGGAAGGATACATAAAACTTTGCCTCAATCCTCTTTAGTAGGAATGCTACTTCATCATCAGGAAGATTATTATGTAGTAAAAAGTAAGGAATTTTGGATAATGCAGCATAATCCCTTTTCATGGGTAATTGATAAAGATGATTTTGAGTATGTAGAGGATATTACTGGAGGGGCAAAACATGTCAACATGGTAATTAATCAGTGGCTTTCGTCATTGGATGATGAAAAAAGGGAACTATTTGTGAGTACCCTTTTTGGTGTTTTTGAATCCATGGGTGTAGTTAATTTCAGTGATTTTACTGAAGATTGGCGTAAGAAGGCAGTTATAGCCATGAAAACCATAAAGGGTATAGACTCAGAAACCAAGGCCTTTGTTTTTGAAACTATAAAATCCCTCCTATCAATGTATTTAAAAACCTCGCCATTTAGACCAAAGTTAAAATTAAAAGCAGATTCCAGGCCTGATGCAGAAAATTAAGATAACCATCCCTGTGGTTTACTGAGAACTGAGGTGAGAAGGAATGGATCTGAAAGAGCTTGAAAGATACTTTCGTTTATTGAATCGTTCTTTCTTTGTGGAAGGCATTATGAAAAAGTATGCAGATCTAGACGAGCCCTTGCCTATAGGTTTTGGACAAACAATCTCCCAGCCAAGTCTTGTACTGTACATGACCAGGCTTCTGGCACCTGAAAAGGATAGTAAGGTTTTGGAGATTGGGACAGGTTCAGGCTATCAGACAGCCATTCTTGCAAAAATGTCTGCCAAGGTTTATACAGTTGAAAGGATTGAAGAATTAATGAAAAAGGCTAAAAAGAGGCTGGAGGAATTGGGTTTTTCAAATATTTATTTTAAGGTTGGGGACGGGAGCAAGGGATGGCAAGAATATGCCCCCTATGACAGGATTATGGTAACTGCAGCAGCAGGTGTCTTGCCTGATAAGTTAGTTGAACAACTGGCAAATGGAGGCAGGATGGTTATTCCAATAGGGCCACGCCATTTACAGGAACTTAAACTTATTACCAAGGAAGACCATGGGCAAATTAAAATGGAAACATTTGGAAAGGTTCGATTTGTAGAACTAAAAGGGGAGTATGGTTGGTCTGGGAAAGATTAATTAGTATAAGCCTTTACAGGAAACTCATAGTATGTGATTCTATTATTTCAATATAATTAATACATATTATATTGTAATAAAGTAGGATCAATAGCATATCAACATACTAAGGAACCTTTATTGAACCTATTAAGATTTAGTCATAATGATTTCATAATGAACAATCAAATAGGAAGAGAGCAATTCTCTGGTGCATATTACAAGAGATATCTGCTTCAATAGCTTTATACTTTGGGGGACAATCATGAATTAAACTGTTGCTAAAATGGAAGTCTTTATATCTGCAGTTTCAAAGAATATTTTATAAAACAATGATGAAATTGTAGGAAGCATATCATTTTGTGGTAAAATATATAAAGGAGGTGGAGCTATGAAAAAGTTTAAAATTGCAGAGGGAGTATATATGTTTACTATGAATGTTGAGGACATATTATTTGAGGGAATTTGGGAGATTGCAAATGGAGTTACGCTTAATTCCTATATTGTACAGGGGGACAAGACTGCCATAATTGATGGTGTAATTGGCTGGGATGGGGTACCTGAAACCCTTTACAAAAACTTGGAGGAAATAGGCATTGATCCACAAGACATTGATTATTTAATTGTCAATCACATGGAACCCGATCATTCTGGCTGGATTGAAAACTTTAGAAAAGTTAAAGATGATTTTACAGTAATATGCACTGATAGGGCTGCTAAGATGGTTTCTTCCTTTTATGGTGAAGACAAGATAAAAGTTGTTAAGGAAGGAGACACCTTAGATCTTGGGAAGGGGAAGGTACTAAGCTTCTATCCAGTTCCAAATGTTCACTGGCCAGAGACCATGTATACCTATGAACATGATACAAAAACTCTATTCTCCTGTGATATGTTTGGAGTATTTGGAAGGATGGAGGAACATTGCTTTGATGATGAACTGACATCTGAAGAAATTGAATTTTTTGAATTTGAAGGCATAAGATATTATTCTAATGTAATGACAACCTTTACATCAAGTATAAGAAAGGCAATTGAGAAAGCAAAAACATTGGAAATTAACATCATAGCTCCTGGACATGGTCCGGTTTACAGAAAAAATCCCCAAAAAATAATAGATGATTATTACAGGTTTTCCCTATATGCTGAAGGGGCAGGCAAGAACGAAGTTACTATATTATGGGGATCCATGTATGGAATGACTGCCAGGGCAGTTGATTTTGTTGAAGGCATACTTCAAAGAGAAGGGGTTAAATACAACAAGCTAGAAATGCCTTTAGAAAGTGATAGTGAAATGATTGCCACTGTTTTTAAATCTGCAGGCATAATTATTGCAGCACCTACTTATGAATACAAGCTATTTCCACCTGTTGCAGCAGCTTTAAATGAGATTGGCAGAAAGAGGATTACAAACAAGCTAGCATTCAGATTTGGATCATATGGATGGTCTGGTGGAGCAGAAAGGGAGCTTCATGAAATAATGGAAAGAAATAAAATGAAGTGGGATTTTATTGAGTCTGTGGAGTTTGAAGGAGCTCCAAAGGAAGAAGACCTTAAAAAAATAGAAGCTGGGGTATTAGAGCTTATAGAAAAGATGAAGGAGAAGGTAGTAGAGGAGATAACTGAAGAAGCAGTAGAATAATTCTATTTAGCGCCAGTTAGGACTTATAGTAAATATCCTAACTGGCCCTTCTTATTATGTACCTTTTTATAATTTCAACAAATCTTTAGCATTTTCCCCACATACAAGGGCCTGCTCCATGTCATTTAAACCTGAGATAGCAATCTCCTTAAGGTATCTTTTCATAGGTATTAATGGGTAGTCACTCCCAAACAATACTTTATCCAAAATCCCTATTTCTTTAGCTACTTTATATATTTTTTTATCATACAAGAAAGGTGATGCTGCTGTATCATAATATACATTTTTATTTTGCCTTCGTATCTCTGGCATTAATTCATAAAAGAGTAGGCCACCGCCCCAATGGGCAAGTATGATTTTAAGGTCTGGATAGTTTTGTGCAAATATACTTGCTTCTACGGCAGTAGTGTTGGTTTTCCCGCTATAATAATGTCCTACAGCCTCGTTGGTATGGATCATGACAGGTAAATCCCTTTCTATGCAATAATTACATAAAGATGACATTTGCTTTGTATCTGTGATATCAAATTCTTGCCCATAAGGAAACAGTTCTCCAACCCCCTTTAAGCCTAAATACATACACCTGTCTATTTCCTTTTCCATTTCATCAGATGTAGGATCTAGTACCATATATCCAATAAGCTTATCTGGATATCTTTTAATGGCATCTGCTACATAGTCATTAACATATCTGCACAGCCCCATATCTTTAAAAGCAAAACCAAATATAACAGCCTTATCCACCTTGGAATTATCCAGCTCCACTACAACATCCTCTACAGTGGCAAATTTGTTCACTGGGCTTTCACTTAGAAGCTTAAAGTATAGTTCCTTCTCAGCTATTTTTTTCCAATCTTTGATAATATCAGGTGGTGTTACATGGACATGAA
>JAAYHM010000145.1 GCA_012735405.1 Tissierellia bacterium
TGGACATTTTATTGGTACAATTTTTTGCATGAGGACTTCATCCTTTCTAGGAGGTATAGTTTTTTTGGCAAAAACATTGTACCATAGAGGATTGAAGTCCTCAATTTTCATTTAAGTTTACAAAACGTATAATTTATAAAGGAGGTTAAGTTATGAAAATATACTTAAAAAATACTATATTTTTATTAATAATAGTTTGCCTTCTTATAAGCATTATCATATACCCGGAAGTTTCTTTAAAAAGCGCTTATGATGGGCTTACAACATGGTTTAATATAGTACTTCCATCTTTACTTCCTTTTTTCATAATATCTGAGCTACTAATTGAAATAGGATTTGTAAATATATTAGGAAATACCTTAAAGCCAATTGTAGGTCCTCTTTTTAAAGTATCCGGAGAAAGTGCCTTTCCCTTTGCCATGAGTATTATATCCGGCTACCCAGTAGGAGCAAAAATTACTTCAAGTTTACGAGAAAAAAACATAATATCAAAAACAGAAGGAGAAAGGACCCTATCCTTTTCCAGCACTTCAGGTCCTCTATTTATGCTAGGGGCTGTATCCATAGGAATACTGGGTAATGGGAAAATAGCACCCTTAATTATGTACCCCCATTATCTTGGGGCTATAACTGTGGGAATTGCTTTCAAATTTTACAAAAATAAAGAAAAACCAGTCTACAGAAAAAATAATATATCCTCTATCTATAATAGTTTAAACAAAAATTACTCCATTGGCACAGCCCTTAGTAATGCTGTAATAAATAGTATAAATACCATATTATTAGTTGGAGGCTTTATAATTTTTTACTCTGTATTAACAGAATTAATTTTTGTATCTAACATATTTAATAGATTTTTAAACCACATACCCTTAAATTTAAATATTGAGCTATTAAAAGCTTTACTTGCTGGGTTACTTGAAGTAACTACTGGTGTTAAAAAAATTGCTTCCTTAAAAATAAAACTAATATATAAGCTGGTGATAATTAACTTTCTTATAGGATGGAGTGGATTTTCTATACATAGCCAAGCATTAAGTTTTATAAGCAAAACTGATATGAACGGTAAATTATATATACTTTCCAAACTCCTTCATGGAATATTTTCTAGTATTTATACAGGAATACTCTACACAATTAAGTACAAAGAATATATTGAGCCATCCTTCTTGCCAGCACCTTTTCATGAATTCTATTTTATAGGCCATTGGCCTATTATATTCTTAAATTCATTAAAAATTATAATATTAGCCATACTATACATGATAATTATTTCAGCTATCTTAATGGTTATTTATAAAATAATTGAATAGGCAATTTATTTTGTTCCCCTTAATTCCTTCCTGTTTTCATTTAAGGTTTCAATAACATTTTTTAAACTTTGCTGGGTTTCCAAAAGTATATTATCAGCATATTCTAAGGCTCCTAGCCTTATTTCTTTTGCATTATTTTGAGCCTTTGTTATTATTTCTTCTGCTAATTCCTTTGCTTTTTTGGTTATTTCATTTTGGTCTACTAGTTCCTTTAGCTTTAATTCAGCTTCATTTAACATAGTATCAGCATCTTTTTGAGCTTCAGCAAGTATCCTCTGTCTTTCTTCCTTTATCCAACTAGCTTGCTTAATTTCATCTGGAAGCTTTATTCTAATTTCTCTAATTATTTCAAACAGCTCGTCCGCATCAACCATAACCTTGTTTGAAAAAGGAATAGTTGAAGCATTATCTAAAATTTCTTCTATTTCATCAAGTAGCCTTAATACTTCCATTTACTCCTCTCCCCTTTTATTTTTTCTTTTAATGCCTTTTCTACCTCTTTTGGTACAAAACAGGATATATTTCCTCCATACATAGCCACTTCCTTTACTATACTTGAACTTAAATAAGAATATCTTCCTTGAGATACTAAATATATTGTTTCTATATCATCAGCAAGTTTTTTATTTACAAGAGCCATTTGCATTTCATATTCAAAATCTGAAACAGCCCTAAGCCCCCTTACTATTAATGAACAGTTTTTCTTTTTTGCATAATCTACTAGCAGACCATTAAAGGAATCCACTTCTACATTATCATACTTAGCCAATACTTTTTTTAATAGATCCATCCTTTCTTCTATAGTAAACATATACTTTTTTGAAGAATTGTTTAAAACAGAAACTATGACCTTATCAAACTTTTTAGCACATCTTTCTATTATATCAATATGTCCATAAGTTACTGGATCAAAACTGCCAGGATAAATAACAATCATTTCAGACCTCCTGTACTTTAGTATGTATAGATAGATATAGCCTTACTTCCATACTTTCTATAATCTTTTTTTAAAAGTTTAACTAAAGGTATATTATCTAAATCTAAATTTATTTCATGTTCAATAATAAGCAGACCCTCTTTCCTTAAAATATCAAGACTATCTATGGTTTGAAGTACCTTTAAGGATAATCCTCTTTCATAAGGTGGATCTGCAAAAATATAATCAAACTTAATATTTTTCTTACTAAATTCTTTTATAGCCATAAAGGCATCCTTCTTTATAATTTCAGACCTGCCCATATAATCTGTATGAATTAGATTATCCTTAATACATTTTATAGATTCATAGGATTTATCGACAAAAAAGGTTTTTTTTGCACCCCTGCTTAAAAATTCAATACCAATTCCGCCAGAACCTGCAAAAAGATCAAGAACTATAGATTGACTATGAATATCCCTAAGTATGTTGAATAAGGACTCTTTAATCCTATCTTCAGTTGGTCTAGTATTTATACCCTTTGGTGACTTTAACTTAAACCCTTTTTTCTCACCTGAAATTACTCGCAAAAAACCACCTCATTTACAGTAATATTTTATCACATATAGATCAGATGTGAATACTTTAGTTTAAAATTAAGTCCTTAATTCTATCTTTGAACAAGTCTATTATACTTTGTCTTAAGAAAAAATGCTCTTCCTTAAGCAGTAGTTTGTCTTCATTTAATACTTCCTTAGCTTTCTTCTGAGCAATTTTTAGTATATCCATATCTGAAAAAAGATTTGCAATTTTTAGCTCTGGTAAACCATGTTGCCTTGTCCCAAAAAATTCTCCTGGACCCCTTAGCTCCAAGTCCTTTTCAGAAATATAAAATCCATCGGTGGATTTTTGGAGTATTCTCATCCTTTCCCTTGCAATTTTAGAATCGCTTCCATTAATAAGTATACAATAGGATTGATATTCACCCCGTCCAACCCTACCTCGCAGTTGATGGAGTTGGGCTAATCCAAATCTTTCAGCATTGTGTATTACCATTATATTTGCATTTGGAACATTTACACCTACTTCAATAACTGTTGTGGAAACTAATATATCCAGTTCCTTTTTTACAAACTTCTCCATAATTTCATCCTTTTCAGTGGGTCTCATCTTTCCATGAAGTAATCCTACCTGGAATTCTTTAAATACTTTTTCTTTTAGATTTATGTATAAATCTTCTGCTGCTTGTAAATCAAGCTGTTCACTTTCTTCGATTAACGGGGTTACAATATAGGCTTGTCGGCCACTTAATAATTGTTTTCTGACAAATTCATTAACCCTATCTATCATATTAGGACCCACTGCATAGGTCTCTATTTCCTTTCTACCTGGTGGAAGTTCATCTATAATAGAAATATCCAAATCTCCATATAATATTAAACTTAAGGTTCTTGGTATAGGTGTGGCAGTCATTACTAGTATATCTGTGTTATTTCCTTTTTGGCTTAAGACTGCCCTTTGTTTAACTCCAAACCTATGTTGTTCATCTGTAATAGCTAGTCCTAGTTTTTTAAATTCTACCCTATCTTGAATTACAGCATGGGTTCCTACAAGTATGTCTATTTTCCCTTCTTTTAATTCTTTTAATATTTCCTCTTTTTGTTTATTGCTGAGGCTTCCAATAAGTAATTTTATATTTATATCATAATCCTTCAAATAATTTAGCATGGATTCATAATGTTGGGTGGCAAGTATTTCAGTAGGTGCCATCATAACAGATTGATAGCCTGCTCTCCACGCTTTAAACATGGCAAGAATTGCTACTATGGTTTTGCCAGAGCCAACATCTCCTTGAACTAATCTATTCATCTGTTCATCCTTTTCCATATCAGCTTCTATTTCTTTAAAGACTCTCATTTGAGCATTAGTCAATTTAAAAGGAAGGTTGTTTATAAAGGTATATACTTCACTATCCTTTGGAAATTTAATGCCTTCATATAATTCCTTCGTCCTATTTTTAATTAGCAATAATCCTAGCTGTAGTATAAGTAGTTCTTCAAATGCAAGCCTTTTTCTAGCATTTATATAGTGTTCCTTACTTTTAGGAAAATGTAAATTTATTATAGCTTCCCTAATTGGCATTAAATTTAATTCCTTTATTAGCTTTTCAGGAAGTTTCTCTTTAATATTTGGTAAATAGGCAGAAATAGCATTTTTTACTATTTTTATCATTTGATTGTTGCTTATATTACTTGTCAAAGAATAAATAGGTATTATTTTCCCTATTTTATCCTTGCTATTTTTTTCTAAAACTGGATTTATTATTTGCATTTCTCTACCAAAAAAATTGATTTTCCCATTTACTGTCACAAGATCTCCTATAGAAATTTGGTTTAGTATGTAATCTTGATTAAACCATATTAGGGTGGCTTGACCTGTTTTATCTCTAACAGGTACTCTAACTATAGAAAGATTTTTTCTAGGTCTGGATTTAGTAGGATAACCACATATTTGGACCTTTAGACTTACCTTCTCTCCCTTTATACATTGGCTTATATACTTAAACCTGGTCCTATCCTCATAATCCCTCGGAGCATAGTAAAGTAAATCCTCCACTGTATGAATATTTAATTTTTTCAACTGGGCTGCCCTTTTAGGCCCAACACCTTTTATATATTGAATATCCACCTTTATCCCCTCACCAAAGAGAAGGAGGCAGTTCTGCTGCCATATCATATACAGAGAACCGTCTCCCTGCCTTATTTAAGCAAAATCCCTACCTTTGGGTAGGGTTTTACTATTCTACTGATAATATATAGTAGTATATTGGTTGACCACCAAACAGCACTTCTACATCAAAATCTTCAAATTCTTCCTCTACTAAATTAGCCAACCTTTCAGCTTCTTCCTCTTCAATTCCATTTCCATAATATATAGATATCAATGATGCATCCTCATGGACTATATTTCTTAATAGTTCCAAGGTTACTTTCTCTATATTGTTTCCATTGGAGACTACTTCCCCTTTTGAAATACCAATAATATCATCTTTATTTATTTTTTTGTTGTTTATTTCTGAATCTCTAACAGAATAAGTAACCTGACCTGTTATTACAGTTTCTATAGCTTCCTTCATGTTTTCTAAATTTTCCTCTATCTCAAGCTCCGGATCGAAAGCTATTAAGCTAGATATACCTTCAGGTATGGTTTTAGTAGGTAGGACAAATACATTTTTATCTGATATTTCTTTTGCCTGTTCGGCTGCCAAAATTATATTGCCATTGTTAGGTAAAATTATTATATTTTCTGCATTTACTTTTTCTATGGCCTTTAATATATCTTCAGTACTTGGATTCATAGTTTGCCCACCTGGAATTATATAATCAACATTAAGCTCCTTAAAAATACTATTCAGTCCTTCTCCAACCGAAACTGTTAAAAAGCTGTATTTCTTAAATTCTCTTTCTTCAGTGTCTATTGCTTCTTCTTTTGACAAAAGGTGCTCATGTTGATACCTCATATTGTCAATTTTTATATCGTTTAATTCTCCTAGCTTTAATGCCTTTTCTAATACAAGGCCTGGATTATTTGTGTGTATATGAACTTTAATTAATCCTTCTCCACCTACTACCAGCAAAGAATCTCCATATTTTGATATATCATCCCTAAAGGATTCATAGTCTTCAACTTCTGTATTTATTATAAACTCTGTACAATACCCAAATTTTATATCCGAAGTATCTATTTCCTTTGAGAAAACATGGTCTGTTACCTCTTTTTCTAATTCCTCAAGGGCAATTTCTTCCTTACCGGCAAGGGCATTATATGCACCTGTTAGAATTACCATAAGCCCTTTGCCTCCAGCATCAACTACCCCAGCCTCTTTAAGTACAGGTAGCATGTCTGGAGTTTTATTTAAAACTTCATTTCCATGTTTAATGACCTTTTCCATAAAATTGAGTATATTCTTTTCAGTACTTGATATGGACATGGCATAATCTGCAATGCCTCTTACTACTGTAAGAATAGTACCTTCTGTGGGTTTCATAACAGCCTTGTAAGCTGTATCTGCCGCTGTTTTAAAAGCTTTTGCCAAGGATTGAGTGTCTAATTTATTTTTTCCCTTTACTCCATTTGAAAATCCTCTTAAAATTTGAGATAGAATTACTCCTGAGTTCCCCCTTGCTCCCATTAATGACCCATTACTGGCAGCTAGAGCAATTTTAGAAATATTTTCATCCTTCTCCTTTTTTACATGATTAACTGCTGATTTAAGTGTTAAACTCATATTAGTTCCTGTATCCCCATCTGGCACTGGAAAAACATTTAAACTATTAACCTCTTCTTTGTTTTTTTCTAATAAATTTGCTGCCCCCACAAAAGCCTTTTTCAGCATAGAACCATCTATATATCTGATTTCCAACTCTGTACCTCCTAACTACTTTTCTACTCTAATTCCTTGTACATAAACATTAACCTTCTTCACTTTAAGTCCAGTTAAATTTTCTACGTTAAATTTTACCTTCTCTATTATGTTTTCTGCTACTACGGATATTTTAATTCCATACTGTAGTATAACATGTAAATCAATAACTATTTCATTTCCCTCAGAATGTATTTTTACACCTTTAGATAAATGATCCCTCTTTAATAATTCAAAAAAACCATCTGTGGCGTTTTTACTAGCCATGCCAACTATACCATAGCTTTCCATAGCAGAAAGCCCTGCTATTGTAGCTATTACATTGTCATCTATGTCAATATGCCCAAATTCATTTTTTTCCCTTGCTGGCACAAAACATCTCCTCCTTAATATTATTTTATGGGTATATTTTATCTTATTATATAAAAATGTTCAACTAATACAATCAATTCTTACTGTAAATAGTTGCTTTTTTAATATTCTTTGTGTTACAATATAGTATGTTATTATGGAGAGAATAAAAATATACCTGTTTTATAGTTTAAGGAGGTGTTTTAGGTGGCAAAAGTATGTGATGTATGTGGAAAAGGGAAAATATTTGGAAACAGCGTTAGCTTTTCAAATAAAAAGAATAGAAGAAGTTGGGCTCCAAACATTAGGAGAGTAAAAGCCATCGTTAATGGCACTAGGAAAAGAATAAATGTTTGCACAAGATGTCTAAGGTCTGGAAGGATTGAAAGAGCATTATAAAAATTAAGGCTTCCAATATTATTATATATGGGAAGCCTATTTATTTTATAATGAGTATGGCCATTAATATAAGCACTAGTCCAATCAAAAATAATAAAAATTGAACAGGCATTACATTAATTATAATTAATAGTCCTATTACTGCCAGTGCAATACCTACAATTCTATTTATCTTATATTTATATTTAAAAAAATATTTTTTCATTAATATCACCTCGTATACTATTACTTTATAATATTCATAAAAATAGAAAATGTTTACATTAAAATAAAACTAGGCCTTAATTAAATTAAAGCCTAGTCCTTAGATACCACTACTAAACATTCCCCTTCATGTACTTTTATATATCCTTTTTCATCTATAACAAAATTACTAACCCCTAAAGTAGATGCAAAATCTATTTTTACTTTAGAAAGGTTGTATTCAAATCCCTTTAAGGATACTAAAACCCCCTTTGATTCTATAGGGATTATAGACACAAAATAACCATTTTTCTTATCCAGAATCAATTCATCATCAATTATATATATGATATTATTGTTATGGACTATTTTACCTTTTATCCCCTTATCCTTAATAGTTTTTAATAATAATATATTTGCTAAAGTGTGGTCAATTCTACTGCCAATAGCTCCAATTATGGTAATTTCTTCAGCCCCCTTATCCATTAAATACTCTATGGATAATTGAGAGTCTGTTTTATCCTTTTTAATAGGAAATACATTAATAGGTACTTCTTTTTTCTTTAGTATATCCAATGTTTTAGGTGAAATAGAATCCAGATCCCCTATTACCAGGTCTGGTATTATACCTAATTCAACACAGTAATCTGTTCCACCATCTGCTGATAATATAAAATCACTTTCATCCTTTAGTTTAAGTATAGTTGTACTATTTACTTTTTCTCCGTTTAAAATGAGCAAAGCTTTCAATTCCTTCATCCTCTTTTATTTTGGAATTTTCATTAGTGGTTTCCATATAAGTGTTAAAATAACTACAGAAATTACAAATTCAGGTACTAAGTAACTTGCCTGATACACAAGGGAATATATCCATGGATTCTGGCTTCCTGCATACTCAGCAAAGAAAATTATTCCTGCAAGGAAATGACAAATAAATCGAACTCCAAGGCCCAACAAAATACCTGTTACAATTCCTATTATACTATTTTTATTTTCTTCATAAACCTTATTTGAAAAAATACCAGCAAGACCTAACATCCCAAAAGCTACCGGATATTCTAAAATTGCTTGTATTGGCGTAAATACCCAACCACCAAATAAAAGCTGCAATAGACCAAATATGGCTCCAGCAATTACTCCTGGTCCCAATCCCCATCTAAAGGAATATAGGAAAATAGGAATCATACTACCGGCAGTTACTGACCCTCCTTGAGGTGCTTCATATACCTTAATCCTGTCCAGAATTAAAGCTAATGCAATCAGAATTCCTGCTTCAACTAGCATTTTAGTACTCCATTTTTTCATTAATATTAACCCCCTTTATAAAAAATAATACCCATTACCTGAACGTAAGTAATGGGCATATTATACAAAATTAAAGATGAAATAGCACACTTCCCTACGCTAGTATTACCTAGTTCAGGTTTAAGGGTCGGGAACGAATCCCCTCTCAGCCATAAAGGCTCCCCTAGTGTTTTAATATATTCAATTTTTCATTTATTATTGTATCATAATATATTGCAAATTTAAACACTTATTTTAAACATTCTAGTTCTCTCAACTATATCCTCAGCTTCAAATATACCTGAGCCTACTACAATTATATCCAAACCACATTCAACTATTTCTTTATAATTATCAAGTTTAATACCACCATCGGCTTCAATAAGTAAGTTTAAATTTTTTTCATCAACTATTTGCCTTAACTTTCGTATTTTTCTTTTAGTGGATTCTATGAATTTTTGTCCTCCAAAGCCAGGATTTACGGTCATTATAAGAACTAAGTCCAGGTATTCCAATACATATTCAATGGAACTAAGTGGTGTAGCTGGATTTAACGCTACCCCAGCTTTTACTCCATAGGATTTAATAGCTTCAATGGTCCTATGCAAATGGACAGAAGCTTCAACATGGACTGTTATAATATCTGCCCCTGCCTTTACAAAATCTTCAATATACCTTTCCGGTTTTTCTATCATTAAATGAACATCAAAAGGAATATCTGTAATATTTCTAATTTTTTTTATTAGAGGAGGGCCAAAAGTTATATTTGGTACAAAATTACCATCCATTACGTCTAAATGTATATAATCAGCTCCCCCTTTTTCCAATTTCTCTATTTGACCTTTTAGATTTGCAAAATCTGCTGATAAAATGGAAGGTGCAACTTTTACCATATTAATACCTCCTAATACTTTTTAGCTCTTCCAAAAACTGCAAGTAGTTATCATATCGCTGCTGGCTGATATTTCCTAATTCTACCTGTCTTTTTACTTCACAATTAGGCTCCTTATGATGGAGACATCCAGTAAATTTACAATCATGCCTATATTTATCTATTTCTCTGAAATAAGCTCCTAACTCCACTTCATCCTTTATAAAATCTAAACTTAATGAGCTAAATCCAGGAGTATCTAAAACATAAGTATTGTCCATATCCATCTTTAATAACTCAACATGCCTTGTAGTGTGGTTTCCCCTATCAACTTTTTTACTAACAGCTCCAGTCTTAAGTTTAAAATCTGGATGAAGGGTATTTAATAGTGAAGATTTGCCTACGCCTGATGGTCCAGCAAAAACTGTTATATTATTTCTTAAAACTTCCTTTAGGCTATCTATCCCCTCTTTAGTTTTAGTACTAGTTGTTAAAACTTTATACAAGGCCTTGGTATAAATTGTTTCAACTTCTTTAATTTCATCTTTATTGGCTAAATCTATTTTATTTATTAAAATACAAATGTTTAAACCTTCATGTTCTGCCATTATAAGGAACCTATCTAAAAGCCAATAATTTATATTTGGCTTTTTAATACTCATGACTATAATGGCTTGGCTTACATTAGCAACTGGGGGTCTAATTAACTGGGATTTGCGTTCATAAATTTCTTCTATATATCCAGTATTATCTTCCTTATTTACCCGTATTGCCACTTTATCACCAACTAAAGGAGTAATGTTTTTTTCTCTAAATACACCCCTTGCCCTGCATTCAAATATCCCTTCTTCAGTTTTTACATAATAAAATCCACCAATTCCTCTTATAATAATTCCTTCTAACATGCATACCTCCTATCCTTCTGGATGTTTTAAAGTATCTATAAGCTTATCATTTTGATATATTTCAAAAGTTGAATCTGGCTTACCAGATAGATATATTTGAACTTCTTCACCTACAGCATGGGTCTGATTATATACAATTTGCTTTTTACCATCTTGGACTCTTACAATTTTAATATTTACCCTATCATCTTCACCTTCTACAGTTACACTTACTACAAATGGTATTTCTTCTTCAGCTGGACTACCTGGTTCTTCAGGCACTTCCGGTTCTTCCGGTTCTTCTGGAGCCTGAGGTGGTCCTGTACTTATCATTAAATCTATAGCAGTCTCAGTTTCTATTTGATATCCTGGTTCTATACTTTGCCAGAAAACTATCCCTGCTTCATAGTCCTCATTTGGTTCTCTTATTATTTCTCCCATTTTTAAATCATGGGCTGAAAGAGCATTTCTTGCCTGTTCTTCAGTTAAACCTACAAGCTTTGGCATACTTACCAAAACTGTCTCTGGCCCCTTACTTACAACAATATTAACAGGTGTATCTACTTCCACTTCTGCAAATGGTTCTGGATCTTGGCTTATTACAATATTTGCAGGAACTGTATCACTATTTTCGTATACTACCTTACCTTCAGTTAAGTTAGCCTCTAACAAGAGCCTTCCTATGTCAGTAATATCCCTATTTATTAAGTTTGGTACTGTAGTTAATTCTTTTCCTTTACTTACAACTACTTCAACTGTATAACCTTCCTTTACCTCTGTTCTAGGGGAAGGATTTTGATCTATTATTATACCTTCATCATAATCACTGCTAAATATCTCTTTTGAAACACTTAGTTTAAGTCCTAGTTCCTTTAATTCCTCCTCAGCCTTTTCAAGCTCCATACCTACTAAATTAGGCACCATTATTTCATTGCTAACAAATAACTGCCTTAATTTCACAAAGCCTAGGGCTAAAGAACTAACTACTATAAAAGCCAGTAAAATAGCAAGAAAAACAACTTTTAAACCGCCATCTGATTCTTTTTTCTTTGGTTTTGGCATATTTATATCATTCCCATTCTTTATATTCTCTACATTTGGTATTATTTGAGTAGGTTCATCAACAAGGTCCATATTTTCTATTATAATATTTTCACTTTTATCCCTTATTTTATATAAGTCATTTAGCAACTCACTAGCTGTGCTATATCTTTCTATTTGGCTTTTTTTCACACATTTCAATATTACATTTTCCAGTGATACAGGTATTGAACTATCAATTTTTCTCGGTGGTACTATCTCTTCTTGAATATGTTTTAAAGCTACTGAAATAGGACTATCTCCTTCAAAGGGCACCCTTCCTGTTATCATCTCGTACATTACAATGCCCAGGGAATATATGTCAGACTTTTCATCTGTATATCTTCCTCGAGCTTGTTCAGGAGAAAAATAATGTACACTACCTACAACATTTGTTGTATTAGATATAGTTGAAGCTGATGCTGCCCTTGCGATGCCAAAATCTGTTACCTTTACCCTTCCCTCTTCATTAATCATTATATTATGTGGTTTTATATCCCGATGGACTATATGATTTTTGTGGGCATGATCAAGTGCTTCTGCAATTTGTATAGAATAGTCTAATGTTTCATTTACCGTTAATTTACCTTTTTCCCTAATTACTTCCTTTAGGGTCTTGCCCTTTATATATTCCATAACTATGTAATGGATATCTTGGCCATCCCTTTTTTCTACCCCAACATCATAAATGTTAACTATATTAGGATGGGATAAACTTGCTGCTGCTTGAGATTCCCTCCTAAACTTTCTGATAAATTCTTCATCATTTACAAACTCATCTCTCAATACCTTTACTGCAACATATCTATTTAAAAGTCTGCATCTAGCCTTATATACTAAAGCCATGCCGCCCCCGCCAATTTTCTCTATTATTTCATATCTATCTCCGAGTACTGTTCCTAGCATTTTCTCACCCCACTTTACTTATATTTAATAGCTACAACTGAAACATTATCAAAGCCACCTTTTTCATTGGAACGGTCTACTAGTTTTTCACAAGCCCTCTGTATATCTTCATCAAGTAATAGCTCCTTAATTTCATCATCATTCAACATATTAGTCAATCCATCTGTACATAGAAGCAATATATCTCCTTTATATTTCTCTTTTATAAAAACATCTACATGAATCTCTCTACTAGTACCAACTGCTCTAGTAATGACATTTTTTTGGGGATGGTTTCTAGCCTCTTCTCTTGATATGCTGCCATTTTTAATAAGCTCTTCAACTAGGGAATGGTCTTCTGTTATCTGATTAAGCTCATTATCTCTTAAAAGGTAGGCCCTGCTGTCCCCTACATGACCTATATAAATCTTCTCATTTATATCCCAGGCTAAAGTTACAGTAGTTCCCATTCCTGAGCATTCTTCACTTTCAAGAGATTTTCTATAGATTTCTTCATTAGCTTTCCATATAGAATTTTTAATAATACCAACTATGTAATCATCCTCAAATTTTATGTTTTTTACTTCCTCTTCTAAGGTAGAACTTATTATTTCTACTGCCATTTTAGAAGCT
The DNA here is from genome assembly GCA_012735405.1 of Tissierellia bacterium. Lineage (GTDB taxonomy): Bacteria > Bacillota > Clostridia > Tissierellales > Tepidimicrobiaceae > JAAYFE01. The sequence goes on from JAAYHM010000145.1 coordinate 13,223, forward strand.
ACTTCTCCAGCCCTGTGACCTCCCATACCATCAGCTATTATAAAAAAAGGGTATTCCGAATTAGCTGATATATAATAAAAATCTTGATTTATGTCCCTTATTCTACCTTTACTTGTTTTTACACCAACTTTCATCTAGGTCACCTCGCAAACTTTTACACTTAAAAAACTATCCTGCCCTTGGCAGCATCTTTTATTGCTCATATTATTGGCTTGTCCTTTTAAACTTAGTGAATTTTTTGACTGCATATTTTATCAATTTTATATTATATCATAAGATTAGGAAATTTATATATTTTCTTTTACTAATCTGGCAATAAAAAAGCCATCTGTGCCATGAATATGGGGAAACAGTTGAACATAACCTGTTCCTTCATTGTTCATATTGGATCTAATATCATGTTTAAACTCATCTAGAACAAAATCTTTATTATTATTCAAAAAATATTCAACTACTTCCATGTTTTCTTCTCTTTCAATAGTGCAGGTACTATATACCATTACACCTCCAGGTTTTAGATATTTTCCTGCATTGTTAATAATTATTTTTTGCATATTTGATAAGCTTTCTATGTCTTTTTCTTTTCTATTCCATTTTATTTCTGGCCTTCTTCGTATTATTCCTAAACCAGAACAAGGTGCATCTACTAATACATAGTCCATTTTTTCGATGAAGTCCTCATTAAGTTCTAAGGCATCCTGCTTTTTTGTCTCTATAATTGTAATTCCTAATCTGTCAGCATTTTCCTTAACTAAATCTAGCTTATGATCATATATATCGCAGCTTATTATTCTTCCTCTATTGTTCATAATCTGGGCCATATGGGTTGATTTACCTCCAGGAGCACTACATAAATCTAAAACTACAGAATTTTCTCTAGGTGATAAAATTTGGGCAACTAACATGCTGCTTTCATCTTGAATGGTAAAATAACCCTTGTGAAATTCTTCTAACTCTGTTATTCTAATAGGATCTTCCACTATTAATCCATCTTTAGCATACCTAGTTTCCAAAACCTTATATCCATAATTTATTAGAATATTTTTTAATTCTTCCCTAGTGACTTTAAGGGTATTTACCCTTATATTAAGTTTTGCTTTAGAATTATTATGTTTTAAATTGTTTTCTGTAAATTCATAAGAAAACTCCTTAACCCATCTTTTGACCATCCATTTTGGATGGGAGTATTTAATAGAAAGATAATCAATCTCATCTTTAACATCTATCTCCATTATTTTTTCTTTTTTTCTTGAAAAATTGCGAAGAAGGCCATTAGTAAAGCCAACCAAACCCTTGTGCCCATATTTTTTGGCTAGATTTACTGACTCGTTAACTGCTGCCCTATGGGGGATTTTGTCCATAAAGGCCATTTGGTATACTCCAATTCTTAGTATTTCTAGTATTTTAGCTTCTATTTTTTCAATTTTTCTTGTGGAAAGCTTTGATATCATATAATCTAAATAGGTTAAATTTTCTATAACTCCATATACTATTTCTCTTACTAAATTTTCATCCCTTGCATTTTCTATTCCTTTTAAATATTTATTTATTGATAAATTGGAATAGGCTCCTTTTACATGTATGTCTAATAATATTTTTAAAGCTATTTCTCTTGCATTCATTTCCATTCTCTCCCTAAAAATATTTTTGCCTGGATAAATCCAGGCAAATGGTAAATATATTAAATTAGTCTCTTCTACCTGAAATAGATAAAAGCCTTAACAGCTGCAAAACAGCTACTAATGTGGCAGCCACATAGGTTAATGCAGCAGCTTGAAGTACCTTTCTGGAACCTTCAGTTTCATCCATGGATATTATACCATTTTCTAATTGTAACAATGCCCTCCTGCTGGCATTAAATTCAACAGGCAAAGTAATTACTTGGAATAGAACTACTGCTAGATATAGTAGAATTCCCAATTCTAATAGAAATGGACTTATTACAAATCCTAAGAATATTAGTATCCATACAAATCTTGCACTAAAACTTGCTATTGGTGCAAGATTGTTTCTAAGAATTAATGGAAAATATCCTTCGCTGTGTTGTATTGCATGGCCTACTTCATGGGCTGCAACAGCTACACTAGCCAAGCTGTTTCCATTATAAACATTTCTCGAAAGTCTTATTACCTTACTTCTAGGATCATAATGGTCTGTTAAATTACCTCCTATAGGTTCAATCTCAATATCATAAAGCCCATTTCTGTCAAGTATCATTCTAGCCACTTCTCTTCCAGTAAGGCCAATACGGCTTGGAACTCTTAAATATTTGTTGAAAGACGATGATACCTTAATTTGAGCATATAGGGAAATAAGTATGGCTATCATAAGTGGCAGGCCCCAAGGCCCAAATCCATAACCATGGCCATAATAATATCCAAACATAGCATTCCTCCTTAACTTAATTTTATATTAGTTGGGAATTTATTTCCTCTTAAATACTCAGAGACTTTCATCTTTCTCTTTCCAGGAAATTGCAATTCCTCTATAACAATAGTAGAATCTTTACAGTTTACATATATACCTTCATCTGAAACCTTAACCACTACTCCATTTTCCTCATCATTTAATCTATCTTCTATTCTTGCTTTGTGAATTTTTATACTATCACCATTATAAATAAAGTATGCTGATGGCCAAGGCTTTAAACCTTTAATTAAATTAATTATATTGTTTCCATTATTATTCCAGTCAATTCTTCCAGTTTCTTTGGATAGCATGGGAGCATAGCTAGATAACTCATGATTTTGAGGTGTTTTTTCTATTTTCCCCATCCTCATTTCTTCTAAAACCTGGATTATAAGTTTTGCACCAAGATGGGATAGCTTATCATGAATGGAAATAGAATCATCATCTTTTTCAATAGGTATCCTTTCAACTTTAAGTATGTCACCTGTATCCAATCCTTCATCCATTTCCATAATAGTTATGCCCGTTTCTTTTTCACCATTTATAATAGCCCAATTAATTGGTGCTGCTCCCCTATATTTAGGAAGTATGGATGCATGTATATTTAAGCATCCATACTTAGGTATATTCAATAAATCCTTTTTTAGTATCTGACCAAAGGCAACTACCACTATTACATCAGGATTTATTTCTATTAATCTATTTATTGTATCCTTTTCATTTACCGAATCTGGCTGATACACCTCTAAACCTAGTTCTAAAGCTTTTTCCTTCACTGGTGTTGGAAGTAATTTTTTTCTTCTGCCTCTCCTTTTGTCTTTTTGAGTAATTACTAGGGATATGTCATATCCCTTAGAGTGTAAAGCTTCTAATGGAGGTACTGCGAATTCTGGCGTACCCATAAAAACTATATTCACATTATCACCTCTAGATTACTCTTCCTCTTCTTCTGGTACTATTTCCTCAATCATCTTATCTATGAACAAAATACCATCTAAATGATCAACTTCATGGCATAAGGCTTTAGCAAGTAATCCTGTGCCTTCTATAATCTTTTCTTCACCATTTTCATCAAGATACTTTACTTTTACTCTTTCTGGTCTTTTAACAGTTCCAGCCTTATTAGGAATACTTAAACACCCTTCTACATCTATTAATTCTCCTTCTTCATATATTATCTCTGGATTTATAAGTTTTATAGGACCTTCACCTATATCTATAACAACTGCTCTCCTTAAAATTCCTACCTGTGGTGCTGCTAATCCTACTCCTTCGTGTTCATACATTGTATCTAACATATCATCCAATAAAGTTTTTATCCTATCATTTATTTCTGTAACTTCTCTAGATCTCTTTCGTAAAATAGGATCTCCTATATATCGTAATTGTCTAATTGCCATATCTTACCTCCTGTATTGTTTACTATATTATTGTACTGGGATTTATATCTACACTAATACTTACATTATCTAAATTAAATTCCTTACTATATGATATATATACCCACCTTAATATGGTCCTTAATCTGTCCAATTCTTTATCACTGCATTTCATAACAATTAAATATCTATAATTATTCTTTATTTTTTCTAAGGGGGCTTTATAGGGTCCCAAAACATTTCCTATTAATCCTTCAAGGCCATTGTTTTTCAGCTCCCTTATTAATACATTATAAACTTCTTGGGATTTTAATGCAACTAATCTATTATTTTCTCCATATATGAAAACAGCTATTATATTTGTAAAGGGAGGATAGTTAAACTCCTTTCTCAAAAGAATTTCTTTTTTATAAAAATTTATATAGTCATGATTTTTTGCTAATTGAATACTATAGTGTTCAGGATTATAGGTTTGAATTATAACATTTCCATCAAACTCTCCCCTACCAGCTCTTCCAGCCACCTGAGTTATTAGCTGAAAAGTTCTTTCAGAGGCTCTAAAATCAGGTAGATTTAGACTAGTATCAGCAGCAATTATTCCAACTAGGGTAACATTTTTAAAATCTAATCCTTTAGCTATCATTTGGGTCCCAATTAATATGTCTATTTTATTTTCCGCCATATTCTTTAAAATCTTCTCATGACTTCCCTTTCTTGTAGTAGTATCCAAATCCATTCTGGCCACAACTGCACTAGGAAATTTCTTTTTTGTATATTCTTCTATTTTTTCAGTGCCTATACCAAAATATTTAATATATTTGCTTTTGCAGTTAGGACATATTTTAGGTGGATATGTACTATTACCACAATAGTGGCATTTAAGCCTATTTTCCCGCATATGGTAGGTCATTGAAATGCTGCAATGGTTGCATTTGACTACATAACCACAACTTCTGCAGGATACAAAGGTTGAATAGCCCCTCCTGTTTAAAAACAGCATGGTCTGTTTACCAATTACTAGATTCTCCTCTATGGCCTTTTCCAAATCCCTGCTAAACATGGACA
>JAAYHM010000146.1 GCA_012735405.1 Tissierellia bacterium
TACACTTAAGTCTTAGTTGCATAAATTATTTCCTTGTCATATTTTTTCTATATAATATAATATCCTTAAGAACTATCAGAAGGGTGATCTTATGAAGTTTCACAAAGTAGGCATGCGAACTATTAAATCAGGGATTGTAGTATCCTTAACAATACTAATTTCCAATTTATTAAAATTAGATAGCCCTTTTTTTGCAGCTATTGCAGCCATTATAGCCATGCAGGCCTCTGTATCTGAATCCTTAACAATGGGAAAAAATAGAATGTTCGGAACCATACTTGGTGGTGTTGTAGCCCTTTTATTTACTTATTTTGTCCCATCTAATATTCTTACCATTGGCATAGGAATTATAATAGTTATCCATATATGCAATATACTAGGCTGGCATAAATCTATCCAGCTGGCCACCATGGTGTTTTTGTCCATACTTATGAACTATGAAGAAGGCAGCAGATTAGGCTATGCCTTAGACAGAACCTTTGCCACCCTAGTTGGGCTAGTAGTAGGAACTGTATTTAATTATTTATTTGTCCCGCCTACATCCAAGCTCCAAGAATACGTTGAAGAATCCACAGCTAAAATATATGCTGAATTTAAAAAGGCCCTGGAAAATTTGATTTGGGATAAGAAATACTATCCATTAGAAAATTTAAGAAAATTATTAAACCAATTGGAAAGTGAGTATGTATTATTAAAAAAGGATACAAAGTTAAGTGTAATGAAGGATAATGACTACTTCAAGTTTGAAGAGGCCTTTGAGTGCTTTGAAACCATATACTTTCATTTAAATACTATTTTCACCATGGATAGGATTCCCTCCTTAGATGAAGGGAACAAAAAAAATATAGAAGCTTTTTTTAATAAGGAAAGTCCTAGGGAAGAAGATAATAAGGATAATCTGGCCATTATATATAATTATCATGTGAAAAAAATAATGGCTGAATTTAAATTACTGGAAAAAATGAAAGTAGGAGCTTAGTCTCCTTTTTTATTTCCGATAAATTGTCCCAATATTCCCATATTCGACATTTTACTATGATAATATTTGATTATTCGATAAATTTCTGTTTTCCCACACCATTGACATATTGAGAATTACGAATTATAATAAAGAAAATAACGGCATGATTTCAAGATTTACACTACTTTATTTTCCCTGTACTAATTAAAGCAATCCTTCTTTAACCATATGCCTAGTTTTCAGATTATTTTGTTATTTAAACCAATGCTTTTAAATCCTTCATTAAGGATTTATATATTAAGCATATTTAAGGGGGGATTACTTTGAAAAAGAAAATACTGGCACTGCTTTTAGTTGTCATCCTTAGCTTAAGCTTGACAGCCTGTGGCCAGGACTCTCAAAAAACTGCAACGGAGACAATTGACCTAGGTTTTAAAATTGGAATAGTAACTGGTACTGTATCACAGGGTGAAGAGGAATTCCGTGCAGCCGAAAACGCCATAGCAAAATACGGAGACTCAATCAAGCACGTTACATACCCTGACAAGTTCTCACAGGAGCAGGAAACTACCATAGCCCAAATCACTTCTTTAGCTTCAGACCCTGAAGTAAAGGCAATAATCATATGCCAGGCAGTACCTGGTACTTCTGCAGCCATTGACAAGATCAAGGAAGAAA
>JAAYHM010000147.1 GCA_012735405.1 Tissierellia bacterium
AGCCAGCAGTAACCAGTGGCATAAGGATAGGGACACCAGCAGTAACTACAAGGGGAATGAAGGAAGCTGAGATGGAAGAAATAGCTGAGTTAATTGATTTAGCCTTAGATGAGACTAAGGATAGGGCTGAAATAAGAAACAGGGTATTGGACCTTTGCAATAGATTTCCATTATATAAGAATAAATAGCCTACAGGATATACCTGTAGGTTTATTTTATTCCATTTCCATCATGCATAAGTTTTATGTATTGACGAATGTAAGGCTAATGCATAAACTAGAAAATATGAATGTATCCTTCCTGGTAGGCAGTAGATGGGTTAAATTAATTAAAAATGCTTTTATATGGTTATACTAAAAGACTGTAAAATATTATATTTGCATAACAAGTTATAAGTGATAAGATATTTAATGAAGATATACTATATAGAAGGGGAGAAACATGGAAAGAAAACTGATACTATCAACTGGAAATAAAAACAAGGTTGAGGAAATAAAGGATATATTGAAGGATTTGCCCATAAAGGTACTGTCTAAGGATGAAGTAGGTATCAATAATTTACATGTGGTGGAAGATGGAAGTACTTTGGAGGAAAATGCCATTAAGAAGGCCAAGGCCCTTAAGGATAAGGTTGACGGCATGGTAATGGCAGATGATACAGGATTATTTGTTGACTATTTAAATGGAGAACCGGGTATAAATTCTGCAAGATACTCAGGAGAAGAGGGCAATGATGAAAAGAATATAGAAAAGCTCTTAGGCAAACTGGAAGGGGTGCCTATGGAAAAGAGAAGGGCTACTTTCAAAACTGTAATTGCCCTTATAACTGAAGATAACAGAACTATTACAGTCCAAGGGGAATGCAAGGGCTATATTGGCTTTGAAAAAAAGGGACAAAGCGGCTTTGGATATGATCCACTTTTCATAGTAGAGGGCTATGGAAGGACCTTTGCTGAACTAGGAGAGGAAATAAAGAATAAAATTAGCCATAGGGCTAAGGCTCTTGAAAATCTAAGAAAGGAAATAGTGAATATATTAGAGGATGATGGAAATGAGGATACTAGTCATAAGTGATACCCATGGAAAAGTTGATGAAGCCTTAAAACTTATTAAAAATATGGAAAAACCTGACCTTATTATTCATCTGGGAGATTATGTTGAAGATGGAGAATATATAGAAAGGGAAACGGGCATTAAGGTAGAGCTGGTAAGGGGAAATGGTGATTTTTTTAATAAAAAGTATGAAGATGACAGGGTGCTGGAAATAGGAGGTAAAAGAATATTTTTAACCCACGGGCATAAATATAGGGTAAAATATGATGTATTAAGTTTATTATACAGGGCAGAGGAGCTGGAGGCTGATATAGTATTATTTGGCCATACCCATGTACCCCTAATAGTGAAGGAAAACAATATATTGATCATGAATCCAGGCAGCATTTCCTTTCCAAGGGGCTACAAAAGTCCCAAAACTTATGGTATAATAGAGATAAATGAAGGAGTAAATGTGTCCATAGAAAAAATTTAAAAAATCACTTGACAGAATTAAAATAAGCTGTTATACTAAAATAGCGTCAAATGAAATTGTGGTGGATATGGCCTAGTTGGTTAAGGCGCCAGATTGTGGCTCTGGAGATCATGGGTTCGAATCCCATTATCCACCCCATTTTTTACTGCAATTTTGACCCATTAGCTCAGGCGGTAGAGCACCT
>JAAYHM010000148.1 GCA_012735405.1 Tissierellia bacterium
ATGGACCAATTAATGGTGGATTTAACAGATATACCAGAGGCTAAAGCAGGGGATGAAGTTATACTCTATTCCAATGGAGAAAACAATACTATGGATTTAAATACTATGGCTAAACTTGCAGGTACCAATAAAAATGAAATTCTCTCCAGAATTTCAAGAAGGGTACCAAAGGTTTATATAAGGAAGGGAAAAGTGGTGAAGATTATCAACTATCTTAAATAAGGAGAGGATTATGGATATTAAAAAAAGAGCAAATGAAATATTTGAAGAATTAGTGGAGATCAGAAGAGAACTTCATATGTATCCAGAGCTTAGCGAAAGGGAATATGAGACTGCAGATAGGATATGCAAATATTTGGATAAGTGGGGCATAGAATACAAAAAAGGCATTGCAAGTACAGGGGTAGTGGCAATTATACGAGGAAAGGAAGGTGGAAGAACTGTTGCAGCAAGGGCAGATATAGATGCACTGCCTGTTGTAGAGTTAAATGATATACCCTATAAATCAAGAAATGAAGGGGTAATGCATGCCTGTGGCCATGATATTCACACAGCAATACACCTGGGAGTAGCCAGACTCTTTAAGGAAATGGAAGATAGATTTAGGGGAAATGTAAAGATATTTTTCCAACCGGCAGAGGAAACCATAGGTGGAGCCAGGAGGATGATAGAGGAAGGCTGTTTGAAGGATCCAGATGTGGATTATATACTGGCCCTACATGTAATGCCCTCCCTGGAGGTAGGGAATATTGAAATAAAATATGGCAAGCAAAATGCAGCAACTAATGAATTTACCATAACAATAAGGGGCAAATCATCCCATGCAGCCTATCCTGAGGAATCTGTAGATCCAATAGTAGTTGCAGCCTATGTAATCACAGCCCTTCAAACCTTAGTAAGTAGAAATATATCACCCCTTAATTCAGTAGTTCTTAGCCTGGGAAAGATCAATGGAGGCACTAAAAACAATGTAATACCAGGAGAAGTAACTATGTCTGGTACCCTAAGGACCTTGGATGAAGAGACAAGAGAATATGCCAAAAAAAGAATTATAGAAATAGTGGAAAATACAGCCAGAGCCTATGGCGCCAAGGCTTTAGTAGAATTTGAAGAAGGCTATCCTGCTCTAATAAACGACGATGAAGTAGTAGATCTATTAAAGGAAACAGCAGAAGATATATTAGGAGCTGATAAGGTACATTTCAGAGAGTTTCCAAGTATGGGAGCAGATGATTTTTCCTACTATCTACAGAAAACAAAGGGTGCATATTATAATCTTGGATGCGGAAACAAGGAAAAGGGGTGGACCAGACCCCTTCATAGCAGTAAATTTATGGCAGATGAAGAATCCATAAAAATTGGCCTTATTTTACAAACAGAGACCTTATTAAAATTATTAGAAAAATAATAGTAAAGTTCAAAAGGGGGATCTTTATGATTAATATTATCTGGGCAGTACTGATATTGGCAGGCTTTATAGTAGGGGCCATAAATGGCAATATCCAGGAAGTAACAGATGCAGCCATCTCCAATGCAGAAACAGCTGTTAATATAGCCCTAGGCCTTATTGGAATTATGACCCTGTGGTTAGGAATAATGAAGGTGGCAGAGGAGGCAGGCATAGTTCAAGGATTAGCCAGACTGATTAGCCCTGTAACCAGGAAGCTGTTTTCAGATGTGCCCCAGGACCATCCTGCAATGGGAGCTGTAATCATGAATATTGCTGCAAATATATTAGGCCTTGGGAATGCAGCTACTCCTTTAGGATTGAAAGCTATGCAGGAGCTGCAAAAATTAAATAACAAAAAGGATACTGCAACAGATGCCATGGTTATGTTTTTAGCCATTAATACATCTTCAGTAACCCTAATACCTGCGACTACAATAGGCATCCTATCCTCAGCAGGAGGTACAAATCCAACAAATATAATTGGTCCTACTATAGTTGCTACAACTGTGTCTACGGCTGTAGCCATCATAGCCTGTAAGCTATTGGGAAAATTACCTAGATATCAAATAAAATAGGGTTAAGGGGGATAATTATGTTTGTTAATGTTGTTGAAGCCATATCTAAATATGCCATACCTTTTATATTTGTTGGTATTATTGGCTATGGACTTATTAAAAAGATTAAGGTATACGAAGTTTTTACAGAAGGAGCCAAGGAAGGCTTTCATACTGCCGTTAGAATAATACCCTTCCTAGTGGCCATGTTAGTGGGAATTGGTGTGTTTAGGGCATCCGGGGCCATGGATTTATTAACAAAGGCAATTAGCCCGGTAACAAATGCCCTTAGAATACCTGCAGAAACATTGCCAATGGCCTTCATGAGGCCCTTATCTGGCGGAGGAGCCCAGGGTGTTATGACAGATATTATAAACACTCACGGTCCTGATTCCTTAATAGGGCGTACTGTTGCTACCATGATGGGTTCAACAGACACCACATTCTACGTACTGGCAGTATACTTTGGTTCAGTAGCCATCAGGAAAAGCCGACACGCATTACCTGTTGGACTGTTGGCAGACCTGGCAGGCTTATTGACTGCTATTTATATATCAAAGCTATTTTTTTAATTGGTATAGGGGGATAGTATGATTAAACCAAAAAGGTTAAAGATTGGAGATACCATAGGGATTGTAGCACCAGCCAGTCCTGCATCTAAGGAAAAAATTGAAAGGGCCTGTGAAAGGCTTTCGCAAATAGGATTTAATGTGGTGGTAGGTGACAATTGCCATACTCAATATGGCTATTTAACAGCAGATGATAAAGAGAGGGCTCAAGAGTTAAATTCTATGTTTGCAAATAAAGCAATAGATGGAATAATATGTTTAAGGGGAGGCTATGGAACACCCCGTATATTAGACTTGTTAGACTATGAATTAATAAGGAATAATCCAAAGGTATTTGTAGGCTACAGTGATATAAGCTGCCTTCATATTGCTTTTAATAAGTATTCAAATCTGGTAACCTTCCATGGCCCTATGCTAACATCAGATATGGCTGGTGATTTTAGTGACTTTTCCATGAACAGCCTATTAAATTCCATATCTAATGAGGAATTTAATCCATTAATAAGGAATGCAACAGAAGAAATGATAACCATAAATGAAGGAATAGCCGAAGGGGAGATAATTGGGGGGAATTTATCCTTAATTGTCAGTACCCTGGGTACCCCTTATGAAATAGATACTAAAGGGAAAATTCTATTTATTGAAGAAATAGGCGAATATACATATAAAATTGACAGGATGCTGACCCAGTTAAGATTAGCCAAAAAACTTGAGGAGGCAGAGGGCATAATACTAGGCAACTTTAACAAGTGCCTGCCAGAGGGTAAAGATGATTTTACCCTGGAAGAAGTGTTTGATCAGATAATTAGGCCCTTAAACAAGCCTACCATTTATAATCTTCAGGCAGGCCACTGTGAACCGGTAGTAACCATACCCTTTGGAGTGAAGGCAAAGCTTGATGCCCATAAAAAGGAGCTTATCCTTTTGGAAAGGCCAACCCTGGAATAAGGTAAGGTGGATGGTAAATATCATCCACCTTTAATTATTTTGTGAAGGACATACATAATTGTAAATTTAATTAATAAAATTATTACAATCAGGAAGTAATAGCAAGGGGGGATAAGCGTATGACTGACTTAGATAAGAAGGGGTTTTGGCAGTACTATAGGTTTCCCGTTATACTTCTTTTGTCCATTATACTTGGAAGTATACTAGGCTTTATAATAGGGGAAAGAGCAACAGTTTTAAGACCCTTAGGGGATATTTTTATAAATATAATGTTTACCATAGTGGTACCTTTAGTGTTTATTACCATATCCAGTGCAGTATCCACCATAGTTGATATGAAAAGGCTGGGAAGAATTATAGGCTATATGTTGTTAGTATTTGTAATAACTGGCTTAATTGCTTCTTTTATTATGATAGCTGCAGTAAATATTTTCCCACCAGCAGAAGGGGTTAATATATCAATGGAAGCACCTGAGAATGTAGAGCCTCTTAACACAGCAGAGCAAATTGTTAAAGCCATAACTGTTACAGACTTTCCAGAGCTTATATCCAGAAGAAATATGTTACCCCTTATAATATTTTCAATATTCTTTGGAGTATGTATAAGCCTTTTGGGAGAGAAGGCAAAACCTGTGTCTAATCTATTAAATATATTAAATGATGTATTATTAAAGATGGTATCCTTAACCATGTACTATGCTCCCATTGGATTAGGTGCATATTTTGCAGCCCTGGTTGGAGAATTTGGACCGGAGCTTCTAGGTTCCTATGCTAAGGCAATGGCTATTTACTATCCACTAACTGTACTTTATTTCTTTATAGCCTTCTATATATATGCCTATTATGCTGGTGGCAAAAGAGGGGCCAATCTGTTTTTTAAAAATATATTTCCAGCGGCTGTTACATCCTTGGCTACCCAGTCCAGCATTGCATCAATACCTGTTAATTTGGCTGCAGCCAAAAGGATTGGGGTACCGAAGGACATAAGGGATATAGTAATCCCTATTGGGGCTACAGCCCATATGGATGGCTCCTGTTTAAGTGCCATTTTAAAGATTTCATTTATGTTTGGCATATTTGGAATTTCCTTTGAAGGAATTAAAACCTATGTAATTGCCATTTTAATATCTATTTTAAGTGGGGTAGTAATGTCAGGAGTTCCAGGAGGAGGCCTTATAGGTGAAATGCTTATAGTAAACCTGTATGGTTTTCCCATGGAGGCTTTCCCAATAATAGCAACCATAGGATACCTGGTAGATCCACCCGCAACTATGCTTAACTCAACAGGGGATACAGTGGCATCTATGATGGTAACAAGAATAATAGAAGGTAAAGACTGGATAGCTAAAAAGTTTACAGAAAATGAAGTTTAAGGAGGCAAAAGGCCTCCATTTTTTTTTAATAATTTAAAATTTTTTGTTGACAATAAATAGTAACTAGATTAAAATATAAGCATAAATTGATAACGTAAGCAAAAGTTGGTGTTAATATGACAAATAGGGAAAGGGAAATATTGAAGCTTATTAAGGAAAATCCCATGATTACACAAAAACAACTGGCAGATATACTAGGAATAACCAGGTCTTCAGTGGCAGTCCATATTACAAATCTTATGAAAAAAGGCTATATTTTAGGAAGAGGCTATATTTTAGACAAGGAAGCTTATGTGACAGTAATTGGCGGAGCCAATATGGATATACAGGGATTTCCTTATGAAAAATTAAAATATAGGGATTCAAACCCTGGAACCATAAAGGTATCTCCAGGAGGGGTAGGCAGAAATATAGCAGAAAATTTAGCCAGGTTAGGAGTATCAGTTAAGTTAATAACTGCCCTTGGAAAGGATATGTATGGAAATAAGCTGATGGAAGAAGCTAAAAAAGCCGGATTTGATATGCTGGATTCATTAATACTTGAAGGAGAGTCCACATCTTCCTATATATCCATACTAGATGAAGAGGGAGATATGGCCCTGGCTATATCCCATATGGATGTATTAGAAAAGATAACTATAGACTTTATAAAAAGTAAAAATAATATAATTGATAATTCAACCTTATTAATTATAGATACTAATATACCAAAGGATGTAATTGAATATATAGCCATTACCTATAAGGATAAACCTATGTTTTTAGATACAGTGTCTACAACCAAGGCTAAAAAAGTAAAGGATATTATAGGATACTTCCATACTATTAAGCCTAACAGGCTAGAGGCAGAAATACTATCAGGAATTGAAATAAAGGATGAAAAGAATTTGATAAAAGCCAGTGAATACTTCTTAGCCAAGGGTGTAAAAAGGGTATACATAACCCTGGGAAGTCAAGGGGTCTTTTATAATGATGGGAAAAATATAGGCCATTTAAAGGGACCTGAAGTAGAGGTTGTAAACACTACTGGAGCTGGTGATGCCTTTGTTGCAGCCCTGATCTATGGCTATATGAAGGGCTATGATATTGAAGAATGTGCTAAAATGGGTATTGCCAGTTCAATACTAGCCCTTATACATGAGGATACTATTAATCCAAACATGTCAGTTGAAAATATTAAAAATTACATGAAGGAAGTGAAAAAATGTTAAGAGAGTACCTGGATATAAAAGAGGAAGTTAAGGTTGCCTTGGAGAAGAAGGAGGCAGTTGTAGCCTTAGAATCTACAATCATATCCCACGGAATGCCCTATCCTAAAAATGTAGAAACAGCCCTTAAGGTGGAAAGCATAATTAGGGAAAATGGGGCAGTACCTGCCACCATAGGTATTATAGGTGGTAGACTAAAGGTAGGTCTAACTGAAGATGAGATAATTCATATGGGCAAGGCAGAAAATGTAGTTAAGACTTCAAGAAGGGATATACCCTTTATAGTAGCTAAGGGATTAGATGGTGCCACTACAGTTGCTTCAACTATGATAATAGCAAACCTGGCAGGCATAAGAGTATTTGCTACAGGAGGTATAGGAGGAGTCCATAGAAAGGCTCAGGAAACCTTTGACATATCTGCAGACTTAGAAGAACTGGCCCGTACAAATGTAGCAGTAGTATGTGCAGGGGCCAAATCAATTTTAGATATAGGTCTTACCCTTGAATATCTGGAAACTAAAGGGGTTCCTGTAGTAGGATACAAGACTGATGAATTACCTGCCTTTTATACTTCAAGATCAGGTTTTAAAGTGGACTACAGGGTAGATTCAGCAGAAGAACTGGCAAGAGCAATAAAGATAAAATGGGATTTAGGCTTAAATGGTGGCCTGGTTGTAGGAAATCCAATACCCAAGGAATATGAAATAGATTATAATACTATAAATGAAGCCATAGAAAGGGCAGTAAGAGAGGCAGAGGAAAAGGGGATTAAGGGCAAGGAAACTACTCCCTTCCTACTAGCCAAGGTTAAGGAAATTACAGGAGGAGAAAGTTTAGAAGCAAATATTCAATTGGTATATAATAATGCAAAAGTTGCCAGCCAGCTTTCTGTAGAGCTTTCAAAACTATATAAATAAAAAGTAGCTTCGACAATTCGAAGCTACTTTTTTTATACATTTAAGAAAGTTTCAATATCATATTCTTCCAATTTTTTCTGGATCCAATTATTGTAGGCTTCTGGATATTTTTGTTCAAATATTTTTTCTCTGATTTCTTCCTTGCTTTCTTCATAGTTTGCTTCTTTAGCTTCTTTTCTATCCTCAACCTTAATAATATGGAAGCCATACTCGCTTTTTACAGGTTCACTAACCTCTCCAATATCTAGAGAAAAGGCTGCATCTTCAAATTCCTTAACCATTTTTCCCTTTCCAAAATAGCCAAGGTCTCCACCCTTATCCTTGGTACCTGTATCTGTAGAATATTCTTTAGCTAATTCTTCAAAATCTCCACCCTTATCTATTTTTTCCTTTACTTCACGGGCAGTTTCCTCATCTTCCACTAAAATGTGTCTAGCCTTTACCTCTTCTTTTTGAGCAAAGGAATCCTTGTTTTCCTCAAAATAGTTCTTCATTTCATCTTCTGTTATTTCTATTACTGGTTCTAGTAGTCTTTCCAGGTACAGGTTCATTTCTATATCATATTCCATATCAGCCCTTGTTACACCATAAAAAGTTAAGGCATTGTTGAAGGCTTCCTCTCCACCAAACTCTTCAATCATCTTATCCATTTCTGCTTGTATATCATCTTTAGTAACCTCTATATTTTCCTTTTCGGCTTCTAAACGGACAATCTTTTCAATAATTAAAACATTTAAGGCCTGTTCCCCATTAGTCTTAACAAGGAAATTATATAAATCCTCCTTAGTTATTTTTTCTCCATTTACTGTAGCTACTACAGTATTTGAATTATCTCTGTTCATATAAAGAGTAACAGAAATAATAGTTGAAGCAATTAACACAATAGCAATAATTAATGCAATGATTCTTTTCATATTGTTTCCTTTCACTAGTTACCCACCTTTCAATTAAGTTTACTATAAGATTATACCATATTGTTCTAAATATATTAATAAGAATATTTGATTTTTACAATTTAACACAATCTAATATTAAATATGTGGCCTTGTTTTTTTAATATTATTTGTATAATCTAAAATAAAAAAGGGATAAAGGGGTTTTAATTATGTATAAAAAATATAACATGGTTAAGATGAACAAACAAAAGCATATAGCCTTAATTGCCCATGACAATATGAAGGATGATATACTGGAATGGGCTAGAGAAAATAGGGAAAAATTAAGCAGGCATTTTTTATGTGGAACTGGTACCACTGCTGCCCTATACGACATACCTGTGGCTACCAACAGGGCAACGGCAGATTTTCTCCTTTCCTCAAAATATATGGAGGAAGAATATAATAGGAGAATACTGGATTTTTCAAAGTCTATGGATTCAAGAAGAAGCAAATTTTTGGATAAGTAAAAAAGATTAATATATGGGTTTGACAAGACTAGCCCAATATGATACTTTCTAATAGTCAGGCAAGTCCATATTAAAATTAAAGGAGAGTTAAAATGAAAGAAAATAAAATTTTAGCAACAGTTAATGGCAAGGATATTACTGAGCAGGATGTGTATGATTTTTTAAATCAGCTACCAGCCCAAACGGCTGCCCAGTTTAGAAGCCCGGAAGGTATGAACAGGATAGTAGTAGAGCTGGTAAATCAGGAGCTTATATACCTGGATGCCATGGAAAAGGGCCTAAATGAAGAGGAAGATTTTATAAAAGAGCTGGAAAGGGTTAAGGCCAATGTTTTAAAACAATATGCTATTAATAAATTACTTTCAGATGTAAGGGTTACAGAGGAAGAAATGATGGACTTTTACAAGAGTCAAAAGGACAACTTTATAGAGCCGGAAAAGGTAAGGGCAAGCCATATACTAGTAGATACGGAAGAAAAGGCTAAGGAAATACTGGAAGAGATAAAGGGTGGCTTATCCTTTGAAGATGCAGCTAAAAAATATTCAAGTTGCCCATCCAACGCAGTAGGTGGAGATTTAGGGGAGTTTCCTAGAGGTAAAATGGTAATTGAATTTGAAGAAGCAGCATTTTCCATGGAAGAAGGACAAATAAGCCAGCCAGTGAAGACCCAATTTGGATATCATCTGATAAAGGTAGTAAGTAAAAAGGAAGCAAGCCTTATACCTTTTGAAAACTTAAAGGAACAGATTGAAAAGCATTTACTAGGCTTGAAACAGGAAGAAAAATATACAAGTAGTATAGATTCCCTGAAGGAAAAATATGTAGTAAATATGTATATATAAAAAATAAGCACCAGGAGCTGGTGCTTATTTTATTTTGAGTAATATTCAATAACTAATTGGTCTTCTATTTCTATTGGTACTTCATCTCTTTCGGGCATTCTAATTAGTTTACCTGAAAAATCCTCATTTTTTTCTAAATATGGGTAAGTGTTTAGTAGATTTGAAAGATAGTTTTCCCTAAATAAGTCTACATTTCTTGACTTTTCCTTAAGGGAAATTGTATCTCCTACCTTCACTCTATAGGAAGGTATATCTATTTTTCTTCCGTTTACAAGTATGTGGCCATGAACTACCATTTGTCTTGCTTGCCTTATGCTTGAGGCAAAACCTAGTCTATATACCATATTGTCCAATCTTGTCTCCAATATCTTAACCAAAGCATGGCCAGTAAGTTCTGGTGATTTCTTAGCTTCTTCAACATATCTTTCAAATTGTCTTTCCATAACACCATAGTAGGCCCTAAGTCTTTGCTTTTCTAGTAACTGTCTCCCATATTCAGACAGTTTTTTATCTGCCCTTGAAGTACCTGGTTTTGCTCTTTTCATAGCCTTTGGATGTCCATACACATTTAAACCTAATCTTCTACATTCCTTGAATCTAGGTTTCATCATTTTCGCCAAAATTATCATCTCCATATTATTAATATTTGCCGCGATAATTTAAGCCTTTATAAATATACCACAAAATTTTCTAATTGTAAATGATAATTATTATCATTTAATAAAAAAATTATATCAGTTCTTAAATTTAAACAAGCTTCATATGTATTGATAATAATTGGATTAATCTTCCTTAAAAATAGGTATATATATGTTAGATATATTACCAAAATATTCACTCAATATTATTATTTCCAAAATAAACTTTTTTTATTGGAGGTGTGCTTCATGGATCAGTTCTTAAAAAAGCATTTTATTAAACAGAAGATGATGAGGACAGTGGTTTATTCTCTCATACCCTTAGTCATAGCTTCAATATACTTTTTTGGGTGGAGAGCCTTAGTTCTGCAAATAGTTGTATTGATTGCAGGGGTTGCTACCGAATGGATTTATGAAAAAAGGCAAAACAAAAAGGTTTCAGAAGCCATATTTGTAACCTGCATACTATATACACTAACTTTACCACCTAGGACACCATTTTGGATAGCTGTTGTAGGAATTGTATTTGGAGTATTTTTTGCTAAAGAAATATTTGGAGGCTTTGGAAAGAATCTATTTAATCCTGCACTAGTTGCTAGAGCCTTTGTCTACATAAGCTTCCCGGAACCACTAACATCCCAATGGTCCAAGGTGGCTACTGGATTTCCAGGTGGATTTGGAGTCTATTTAACAGAAAATGTAGATGCCATTGCCAGATCGACGCCTATGCTAACCTTCCGAGAAACTGGCTATTTGGAGCCTCTAAAAAATTTACTTTTAGGAAATGTGGCTGGCTCCCTTGGTGAAACCTGTGCCATCTTGATAATTTTAGCAGGCATATATCTAATATATAAGAAGGTGGCAGCATGGCAGACTATGGCTGCAGTATTTATAGGATTTACCTTAACCAATACATTTTTCTATCTAATAGGAAGTCCTTCAATTCCTAATCCAATATTTGGCATATTTTCTGGAGGTTTTTTATTTGGAATGGTATTTATGGCCACAGACCCCATATCTTCACCTAAGACAAAGGGTGGGAAATGGATATATGGCATATTAATAGGAATTGTAACAGTAGTTATTAGAGGTTATGCGCTGTTTGCAGGAGGCATGATGTTTGCTATCCTGGTAGGAAATACCTTTGCACCTCTTATAGATGAAATTGTTAAGTATATAAATAAGATTAGAAAAGAGAAGAAAGAAAAGAAAGTAGAGGTGACAGCATGAACAAGGATAAATTTTACTACCCAGTTCTTGTTATGATTATTATAACTGCAGTGTTTACTTTCCTATTGGCTTGGCTGAATAATGTGACAGAGGAAGTAATAGCCTTAAATGAGGAAACTGAATTAAGAAGAAAGATACTGTATGTATTTGATATAGAGGTTCCATCAAATGAACCAGAAGAGATAGAAAGGATTTTCAATGAGCATGTTAAATCAGAAAAAATAGGAGATGAAACAGTTTATTACATAGAAGAGGATGGGGAAATAGTAGGCTATGCATTTCCAGTAGATGGAATAGCCCTATGGGGTTCCTTAAGTGCTTATATAGGAATTTCAGCAGACTACAGTGAATTATTAGGTATAGAATTTATACACCATAGTGAGACTCCCGGTCTAGGTGGAAGAATTGATGAGGAATGGTTTAAGGAGCAATTTAGAGGGCTGGATTTAACAGAAGGGGAACAAGGTGAATATATAATATACAAACCAGCCATTGGGGGAAATGTTGATGCAATTGCTGGGGCTACACAAACTTCCAGAGCTGTAAGAGATATAATAAATAAAGGAATTTATGACTTTATAACCCAGGGAAGGAGTGATACATAATGGCAGGAGGTAATTATAAGAAGATATTTAAAGATGGTATATGGAATGAAAACCCTATATTTAGACAAGTTATAGGTATATGCTCAACCTTGGCAGTTACAAACCTTATGCTAAACTCCCTTATAATGGGCTTAGCAGTTATATTTACCATTGCCTTTTCAGAGCTTACAGTTTCTATTATAAGAAAATTTACTCCAAGGCATGTAAGGATGATTATTCAAGTACTTATAATTTCTGTCTATGTAATAATAGTTGATATTTTCTTAAAGGCCTATTATCCTGAAATGAGCAAGGCCCTAGGACCATATGTCGGCCTTATAATTACAAACTGTATATTAATGGGAAGATGTGAAGGATTTGCACAAAACAATCCACCGGTTAAATCCTTCCTGGATGGCATTGCTTCAGGACTAGGCTATACCTTTATACTTCTATCCGTTTCCTTCGTCAGGGAATTATTTGGATTTGGAACTATATTTGGGTTTAAGGTCTTAGGAGATTGGTGGACAAATTGGACCATAATGGTTATGCCTCCATCAGCCTTCTTCATACTGGGAGTTATTGTATGGTGGGCTAGAAGCAAAACAGAGAAGGAAGAAAAAGAAAAAGA
>JAAYHM010000149.1 GCA_012735405.1 Tissierellia bacterium
CCTCTACCAAAGTATTTGGACATAAATGATTTAAAGGAGTCTTCTATTACCTTTTTATCATTACTCCGAAAATACTCACTAGAAACATTTACCATTTTTCCCTCCAAAATTTGAAAATAGTCCTATAAAAAAACATGGGACAATAGTCCTAGTTAAATTATAACAATTTATTACATTTAAATCAATATACTCTGCAAAATTGTTTATTTTCTGATAATTGAAATTTCCTATAAAAGATATTTAATCCATAAATGTCAATAATATCTGTCAATATAATCCTTTAAGGTCTCCCTTACACGCCCCTTATATCCAACCACCCTATTGGCAGTTATCATGGAATTAAGTATGGCTTCTTCTTCACATTCTGCTACTGCCCTAAATACTTCATCAATCTTCTCTTCATTTATAGCTTCAATGTTTATTGTATCCTGGTTTTCTTTATGCTTTATTTTGTTGGCAGTAGAAAACCCAATTATAACCTCTCCGCTACCGTGGCTTATGTAGGAGCCTACTCTTGCTATTCCAACAGAGGTCCTTTTTAGAACCCTCTTTAGCTGGCGGCTGGTTAAAGGTATGTCTGTGGCAACAATTGATATTATGGATCCTCTGTCCCTTGGTGGCTCAACATCTATTTCTTCAGCCAAATCCTTTCCTATATTTTTGCCTGATATGGTTAAATCCTTGAGGGCTCCATGGTTTGAAAGGACCAGTACTCCTATGGTATAGTCCCTGCCATCCAGCTTTACTATCCTGGAAGCTGAGCCTATACCTCCCTTTAGCTGATGGCAGCTCATGCCCTTGCCTGCTCCCACATCCCCTTCTTCAAAGTCAAGCCCTGCATTTTTTATGGCCTTAAACACATGCTCCTTCTTCACAGCCCTATTTTGAATATTGTTTAGGTAGCTGTCATTACATTCACATATAACAGGATTTAGGGTAGTTAGATCTATGTTTATCCTTTTGCATTCTTCAATGGTATATTCAACCACTGCATCATGTACAATTCCCACATTTAAGGTATTGGTTAAGGCAATTATGGATTCTAAGGTACCTAGTTCATCAATTTGTATAAGGCCTGTGGTTTTGCCGAAGCCATTTAGGACATAAGATGCTGCTATAAGTTTTTCTTCATATATATTGCCTTCTGTTGGAAGTATTACAGTAACACCAGTTTTGTTTTCCTCAGTATCTATGGTACAGTGGCCTACTTTTATGCCTTTTACATCTGTAATCTTGTTTAGTTTTCCCCTTGGAAAGTTCCCAATGTTTATGCCATAGTCCTCAATTCTTTTTTGTTTTGCCATGATGTCCTCCTTTATTTTGTCTTAAGTGCTTTTTGTTCTTAAAAAGATAATTAAAATAGTAAATAACAATAAACAAGCAGGTGAGATCAATTGACGGTTTTCTCCAAATATTTTGCGGAATGCGCTGTTTATTGTTATTTACAATAAAACAAAAACCCATTTATAGTTTTATAATATTAACAAAACTTTATTAATGTATAGACTCCCTTCCTTCATCTACAAAATTAAATAAATTCAATCCTGTTTCCTCATCAAATCTCCTATCAACATATCCATCTATTACATCTATTATTATTTCACAGGTGGCACTTATTACTGCCATATTTAAATGGCCTCCGTAGGCCTTGTTTTCCTCATCACATACTGTTATGTGAAGATGGATATATACTTCCCCATCCATTCTGGATATATTACCTGATAAATTTGTAATCTCCATATCCCCTTCCAGTACAGTAGAGTGATATTCTTTAGTTTCCACATTAAACAGGCCTATTTTTACCTTATCGGTAGCTCCTATTCCTGTTACCCTGCCTAGCTTTATATCCTCTTCATTGCAGAGCTTAGTTATGGATTCTACTATTTCTTCTCCCCTTTCCAATCTAACTATAATTTTGTCCTTAAATCTTTTATATTCCATAAGACTACCTCCTTTAAAATATTATTTCATAACTTCCTCAATAACTCTTAAGGAATTTTTATAAGCAAATTTTTCTATTAATCTGCTGCTCCAGCCTGCCCCCTCTAAGGCCTCAAATAGTAGGGGTATTTTATCACAGGAGTCTATTTCTAAATTGCCTCCTATTCCGTCTAAGTCACTGCCTAAGGCTATGACATCCTCTCCTCCTACATTTTTTATATGGTTTAAATGCCTTACCATTAATTCAATTGTGCTATCCTTGCCCTTTGCATCTTCATTTAAAAAGGGAGGGCAAAAGTTTAGGCCTACTACTCCGCCTTTTTCACTAATTATTCTTATCATTTCATCTGTTAAATTTCTCTGATGGGGAGATATGGCTCTTGCATTGGAATGAGAAGCAATAAAAGGCTTTTTGCTAACCCTTGCCACATCGTAAAATCCGCCATCAGAAAGGTGGGATACATCAACTATGATACCCAACTCATTCATATATTCCACAGCTTCTATGCCAAAGGGCTTAAGCCCCTTTTCCATTATTTGAGGATCAGCTGAATTAGGATATCCCAGTGAATTTTCATGGTTCCAGGTTAGGGTAATGAGCCTTACCCCCAGGTCATAGTATTTTTTAATCTTTTCCAGCTTTCCATCAATACTTCTGCCATCTTCAATAGTTAATATAGCAGACATTTTGCCCTCTTCTTCATTCCTCTTTATATCTTCAATATTATAGGCCATGGCTATTATATTTGAATTTTCTTCTATAGCATCCTTTAAAATATTAACAGATTTAAGTATATATTCATCATCATCCATGGGTTCCATCTCTAGCCTTTCATAAGTAGCCTTACTGGGAAGAAACATTGCAAAAAACTGGACCAGGGCATTTCCCTTCCTTAGCCTTTCAAAATCAACACTGGTTTTATCATTTGATGCCAGGCTAATTTCTTCATCTGAAAGGGCTAGTATGGACAAGGTGTCACAGTGCAGGTCAACAAATTTCATTTAATCACCTCTTATACTTTTTATTTGCAGAAAGTTAATTATTGGCTTTAATAAAAATACAGCTACATAAATATATAATTATTACTTAATAAAAGTACAGCAATATTAATGTATAATAATTATTATTTAATAGAAATACAGCGGACATTAATATATAATTATTAGTAATGAAAGTACATAGACATTAATGCATAATTATTATTTAATAGAAAAATAGAGTACATTAATGTATACTTATTATTTATTAAAAATACAGCGATATTGATGTATAATTACTATTTAATAGAAATACACTCCATTACTGTTTCGACTATGGAAACTTAAACAGCTCATTTCAATAAAAAATCCTAAAATTCGCAAACTCGCTGCGCTCAAACAGTGCGAATTTTTACGGATTTTTTATTTCAATTCGCTGATAAGTTTAGCCATAGTCTGCAAATGTAATGTCGTTGTATTTCTATTAAATATATAAGTTACCTATTTATATATGCCATATATTAAATTTTAAACATTGCCACTTTGTTGCCCATAAGTTTTGAACCTTTCAAGAATAACTTCCATCTCTTCCTCTCCTATTATTACAGGCTCTCCTATGGATTTTGCCCTGTAGTAGATTTCTGCACAGTATTCCACATCCTCTGCAATGCTAAAGGCCTCTTTTAGGTCTTTTCCGCCTGTTAATAAACCATGGTTGGCCAAGAGTACCGCCTTTCTTCCCTTCATGGCTTCATAGGCGTTTTCTGCTAATTCTTTTGTGCCAAAGGTTGCATATTCAGCACATCTTACATCCTTGCCTGCTGAAGCTAGTACATAGTGTACTGGAGGCAGGGAATAGTGTAAACAGGCTAAAAGGGTTGAGTACATGCTATGGGTATGAACTATGGCATTTATATCTTCCCTGTTCATGTAAAATATTCTATGCAGTTCCACTTCACTGGAAGGTTTCCTGTGCCCATCAACTATATTGCCTCCTATGTCAAGTATGACTACATCTTCTGGTCTTATTTCAAAATAGTCCATACCTGAAGGGCTTATGGCCATTAGCTTTTTATCCCTGTTAAATATACTTAAATTTCCACTGGTACCCCTGGTTAGGCCCTGCCCTATTAATTTTTTGCCGTATTCCACTATTAGTCTTCTTTCCTCTTCCAATATCATATTCTATGCCTCCTTAAGCCTGGATATGTTCTCCATATAGGGTGGCCTTATTATACCCTTTTCAGTTATGATGCCGGTAATATTTTCATGGGGAGTGACATCAAAGGCAGGATTATATACTTCAATGCCTTCTGGTGCAATTCTAATGCCTTCTATATGGGTTAGCTCTTCACTGCTTCTTTCCTCTATTACTATTTCATCACCACTTTTTATGTCAAAGTCTATGGTAGATATGGGTGCCACTATGTAGAAGGGTACATTATATGTCCTAGCCAGTACCGATAACATAAAGGTTCCTATCTTATTGGCAGTGTCCCCATTTAAGGCTATCCTATCTGCCCCTACCAGTATTACATCTATTTTACCGTCCCTAATTAAGGTGGCAGCCACAGAATCTGCTATAAGCTTTACTGGAATGCCCTCCATTTTAAGCTCCCAGGCTGTTAGCCTGCTTCCCTGGCATCTTGGCCTGGTTTCATCTGCGTACACCCTTATATCCTTTCCACTGTAAAAGGCCTCCCTTATAACTCCCAGGGCTGTTCCAAAACCTGCTGTGGCTAAGGCTCCGGCATTGCAGTGGGTAAGAATTGTTGCCTTTTCAGGTACTATTGTGTTGCCAATTTTACCTATGGTTTTATTGGTATTTATATCTTCTTCATATATATTATCTGCTTCTTCCTTTAGTTTTTCATATATTTCTTCAGGGGGCAAGCCCTTGTATTCCTCCACCACCTGTCTCATCCTCTTTATGGCCCACATTAAATTTACAGCTGTTGGCCTTGCCTTGTTTAATATATCCATAGCCTTGTCCAATTCCAGGAGAAATTCATCCTTTCCCTTGTAGACAAGCTCCCTGGCAGCCAATACTACTCCATAGGCTGCAGCCGCTCCAATGGCAGGTGCCCCTCTCACTACCATATCCCTAATGGCAAAGTCCACATCCCTGTAGTCCTTACACTCAAATACCTCATAGGATATGGGTAGCTTCCTCTGGTCTATTAAATACAAGATGTCATCTTTAAATTCCATGGTTTTTATTTCAGTCAATTATATTCCCCCTTCTTCACCTATATGGTTGGGCAGCAAATAAGATATAAGAATGGTCCCTCTGTTTTATTATATATTAAGTTCCCCTTATTTGAAATGGTGTCAAGACTATAAGTAAAAGCCCCATTACTATATAGGCAATTAGTCCGTATAGGTTAAACCTGCTATGCAAATTTAGC
The DNA here is from genome assembly GCA_012735405.1 of Tissierellia bacterium. GTDB lineage: Bacteria > Bacillota > Clostridia > Tissierellales > Tepidimicrobiaceae > JAAYFE01. Next base: position 5,328 of record JAAYHM010000149.1, read on the forward strand.
TTCATTATATTCATGCTTATAAGCTGGCAAAGGAAGGCTGATGCTATAAATAGGCCAATATGAAAATACATATTTGAATTCCTGGCTATTACATCATACATATAGGCTAATAGTACAATCAATATACTCATAGCTATGATCCCGACAGCTTTGGCTAGAAAGTACAGCTCTGTCTTGTTTCTTAATACCCAATATTCTATTAATATAAAAAAGCTGAGGGAAAAATAGCCCAGCTTTAAATGCTCCCACAGGCTTTCATTAACAGGACTGAAGTAGCCTACCAGGGTGGATTTTCCCGACCATTCATAGGTAAAGTGAAGGAGGGAGCCTACTATAACTATCCAAAAAAATCCTGCTATATGCCATCTTCTTATGATTTCATTTGTTTTAAACATGACATCACCTCATGCTTATTATGCACCTTTAAAATAAAAAAATGTGGATAAGGAAGAGAAAGTCTCTCCTCTTATCCACATTTTATTAACCTTATTAATTGTTAGCTGTTCTATTTGTCCAAACTATTCTACCTGAATCTTCTACAACTTCTACATAATCTTCAGGTAATGTAACCTTTACTTCACCTTAATCAGAAACAATTTGAACTTCTTCAGCTATTTCTCCACTTATCAGTATAAATTCTGATTCTGGAGCATCTGCACTTGGATTGGCACCATTGTCCACATTTACTCCATACCAGCCATTTCCACTTGTCTTTAGGTTTTCAGCAGTTACCTTTGAGTTGGCAACATTTAATCCTGCTCCTGCATTATCCTTTGAAACAATATCCTTTAGTTGAACATCTGTTGATTCAAAGGCATTTATTCCAGTCCTTCTTGAACCGGCTACTGTTAGATTTTCTAGTTTTACAGTACCTTTAACATTTACTATAGCAACTAAATGCTTGTCTGCAGTTTGATCTCCTTCGTCAAAGTTTTCAGC
>JAAYHM010000023.1 GCA_012735405.1 Tissierellia bacterium
GGCCTTAAGTTTTCTCCAGGGGGAAAGAGACTGGCCTTTATACTACACCAGATGGATGTGGAAGAAAACAAGTATCTATCAAACATCCATATATACGACCTGGAGAAAAAAGATTTTACCAGGCTTACATCCAGCAATACAGCAAGTAGCTTTGTATTTAAAGATGAAGATACCTTGCTGTTTGCTGACAGCAGGGACAAAAAGGATAAGGAAAGAAAGGAAAAAGGGGAGGATTTGACTACATATTATGAAATATCCCTAAGGGGTGGGGAAGCAACAAAAGCCTTTGAAATACCCCTTAATGTGTCTAAACTGGAAATAATAGATGAAAATAGATTTCTAGTCCTTGGAGAATACAATCACAACAAGCCTGATTTAGATAAGCTGTCTGATGAGGAAAAGGAAAAGGCCTTAAAAAAATATGAGGAAGAAAAGGATTATATAGTATTAGATGAGATTCCCTACTGGTTCAATGGAAGCGGATTTACCAACAAGATTAGAACAAGGGCCTATATATATGACAAAGGAGACAAAAAACTAAGGCCTGTAACAGATGTATTCACCAATGTAGATTTTATTAAATTAAATAAGGATAAAAACAAGGCCCTCATTATCACCAACTCCTTTACAGATAAGATGCAGCTAAAGGACGACCTATACCTATATGATATAGAAAGGGACACTCTGGAAAAAATATCCCACCAGGACTATTTTTCCTATAGCTTTGCAGATTTCATAGATGATAATATAATATTTATAGGCAGTGATATGGCTAAATATGGTATTAATGAAAATAGGAAGATATTTATAATGGATAGGAACAGGAAGGTAAAAGAGCTGTTGGCTCCTGAACTTGACTTAAGCCTATGGAACTCTGTAGGAACAGATTGTAGATTTGGAAGCTCAAGCCAGATTAAGCTGGAGGGAGACTACCTCTACTTCATAACTACCGAATATGGAAATGCCTACATAAATAGAATAGATATGGAGGGAAATTTTGAAAGGCTAACCAGGGTAAATGGCTCTGTTGATGGCTTTGATGTACATGATGGAAACATTATATTTGTAGGCTTTAGAGGCCTTAAGCTACAGGAGCTTTATGAACTTAAAGATGGTGAGGAGGTTCAAATATCCGGCTTTAATGAGTGGATTATTAAGGAAAGAAAGCTTTCATCCCCAGAAAGGCTAACCTTTAATACCAGGGAAGGCATAACCATTGAAGGATGGGTAATGAAGCCTGTAGACTTTGAAGAAGGTAAGAAGTACCCTGCCATATTGAATATACATGGTGGACCAAAGACTGTTTATGGTGAAATATTCTTCCATGAAATGCAGTATTGGGCCAATGAAGGATATGTGGTATTTTTCTGCAACCCAAGGGGCAGCGATGGAAGGGGCAATGAATTTGCAGACATAAGGGGCAAATATGGAACCATAGACTATGAGGATATAATGAATTTTACAGACCTGGTACTTGAAAAATATCCCTTCATAGATGGGGAAAGGCTTGGAGTAGCTGGGGGCTCTTATGGTGGCTTTATGACTAACTGGATCATAGGCCATACCAATAGGTTTAAGGCAGCTGTAAGCCAGAGAAGTATCTCCAACTGGATTTCTAAATTTGGCACCACAGACATAGGCTACTTCTTTGTGGAAGACCAGCAGGCTGCAAACCCCTGGTCAGATGCTGAAAAACTATGGTGGCATTCACCAATGAAGTATGCAGATAGGGTTCAAACCCCTACCCTCTTTATACATTCAGATGAAGACTTCCGCTGCTGGATGGCAGAAGCTTATCAAATGTTTACCTCCTTAAAATATAACGGTGTGGAAGCAAGGCTGGTTGTATTTAAGGGGGAAAACCATGAGCTATCAAGAAGCGGCAGGCCAAAGCAAAGGATAAGAAGATTAAGGGAAATTACTGACTGGTTCAATAGACACTTAAAATAGAGGATTAATTCCTCTATTTTTTTGGATACATACTGGCAAAATTGGAATCATATGAATATAAATACAAGGTTAGAAGGGTGTAGAAATGGACTGGAAAAAAAGATTATTAAAGTATAGTAATAGCAAGTGGTTCATATTCCTGGACAATTTAATATACAATATCAGAAATGATGAGGTAACTGCCATTGGAGCCCAACTTACCTATTATTTAATACTATCCATATTTCCCTTTTTAATCTTCTTCCTAAATGTGCTGGGCCATACCTCCCTTGCCGTTGAAAGCCTATTGGAAAACTGGATTATAGCATTGCCAACCCAAACCCAAACCCTCTTATACAAGGTTATAGATGAAATAAGCCTGGCAAGCTCAGACACACTACTATCCTTAAGTATTGTACTGGCTCTTTGGTCTGCCTCCCTAGGGATTAGTGCAATTATTAGGGCCATAAACAAGGCCTACAATATTAAAAGAAAGAGAAACTATATTAGGCTTAAACTATTATCCTTATTATTTACCCTGGCTTTGGTAATACTCCTAATGATTGTCTTAGTCACCCTGGTATTTGGTGAACTAATAGGAAATACCATATTCACCTATATAGGGGCAGTAAATGTGTTTTATAGAATATGGGATAGGTCCAGGAAAATGATAGCCCTTCTTTCCATGATAATAATATTTGCCCTCTTATACAAATACAGCATAGAGCCCAAAGAAAGGAGGCATATAAGGCTGGTGCATACCCTGCCAGGAGCCATATTTGCTACCATAGGCTGGATACTGGCCTCCGGTGCTTTTTCCTATTATGTAAATAATTTTGCCAACTATTCAAAGACCTACGGAAGCCTTGGAGCTGTTATAATCCTTCTGGTATGGCTTTATATAACAAGTATTATGATAGTTTTAGGCGGGGAGATAAATGGAACTTACGCAAGTCTTTTTATACTAAACAGGAAGGATACAGGAGATAGAGAATAAGCCCCTATAAGCTTTACTACTTGCAGCCATAATGTTACAATAATTTATAGAACTCCTTTTACCAATAAAATTCTCAAGGAAAGTAGGGTAGGTACTATGAGTAAATATGTAGGTAATAAACTAATTTATTTTGTCAGCAATAGATGTTCCCAAACTATTGGTGGAGTGCAAACCATAATTAGATTAATTGAAGAAGCCATGCCAAAACAAAAATTTATAGAGATACCCCTGGTATATAATAAAAAGGACTTGAAGCTGGATAAATTACCTAATGTGGAAGTATACAGCATAGCCTTAAGTAAAAGCGAAAAAATAAAGCAGTATTTAAGGCTTGAAAAAAGTGATGATGAATTGAATGAAGTAGCCATAGTTCCTAACTCTAAAATAGTTGTCTTTGGTGTACAAAAGCTGGTACTTCTTTCTAAAAAGGACTTGATGAACAATGAGATTATCATATTCCAATCCAATAGGCCTGATGTAACCTTTGGTTCCCTGGAAGGAAACAAAATACCCTTCATACTGCAGGATAAGATAAAATACATAGACAAGTTCCTCTTCTACACTGAGGAAGACAGGAAGGAAATACTAAAGATAATTCACAATTCAAAGGTAGAATACAATTTTAAATCCTACATAGTTCCCAATCCATCTAAAACACCTAGGAGACAAATATGTAGATATACAAACAATGTAATGTATATGGGTAGGTTTGATATAATACAGAAAAATATAAAGGAATATATTAAGCTGGCAGACAGGATATATCCAAAATACAGGGTAAATGCCTATGGGGATGGCATCAGCAAAATAGCTCTTGAGCTTTCTAAGGTTAATGTGGAAGGGGTCATAAGGGATATTAGTGAAGTTGCCCATAAAAATAGCATACTCTTGCTTCTCTCCAACTATGAGGGCTTTGGCAATGTAATAGTTGAAGCCTATTCTGTAGGCATGCCGGTAATAGTATACGACTCTTACCCTGCAGCCAAATCCATAGTAACCCCCAATGCAGGGAAATTAATCCCCTATGGGGACCTGGATGGAGTCATAGCTGCCATAGAAGAAATACTAAAGGATGAGGAGACCTTCAAAAAGTACTCTGATGGTGCCTTTGAAGAATCCAAAAAATATGTAAAGGAAGATATAGTACAAAAATATATTGATGTAATCTGGGATGAGATAGAAATGGAAGCAGCCCTTAGAATATAAGGGCTGTTTATTTGCTTAATAGAATATGAAATTTTAAAATCCTCCATATATTTCATAAAAAAGACCCTTATACTGCAATAAGGGCCTTACTGCTTTTGTGCCTCTTCCCGTGGAAGGACAAAGTTAAAAATAATAATTGTAAGTACAGAAATTATAACCATTATTTTAAAGCTTGAGAAATAGCTTCCACTTAAGTCATATAGGAAACCGATTATAATTGGAGATATAATACCACCCAGGCTGTGAGCTGCAGAAATAAATCCATAAATGGAATTGTAGTCCTTCCTGCCATATAGCCTCTGGGCAATGACTGGATTAGCTACAGTATAGTAGGAAGTACCTATGCCAGCTCCAGCAATTACAACAGCCAAGGCAAGTAAGTATTTTGGATAGAGCATAGCAATACATCCAAATAAGATAGCAAAGGATGAAATGAATGATGTTTTTCGAAGACCTAGTTTATCCAATAAATAGCCTAATAACATCTTGCCTATAGCCAATGCTCCCATGGATAAGGCTACTATATTTGCACTAAAGTCAATAGAATAGCCAACATCTATAAGGTGGGGTGAAATATTTTGCATCAGGGACAATCCACTAATACTAATAAATATTAAACTTAAACAAAGGCCCCAAAACCTTATGGTCTTCATGGCTTCAGAAAGCATCATACCCTCTTTTTCACTTCCCCCGTCATCACTGTCACTACTGGCAGCACTTTCACCTGTTCCTAGGGGAGTTAGTCCTATCTCTTTTGGATGAATTTTTATAATGAAAAAAACACAGGGTACTATGGCAACAAACAATATGATACCCAATATTTTATAAGTTACTCTCCAGCCATAAGCTATAATCCATTTTCCTATTAAGGAGTTAAGTATCATTCCCCCTAATCCACTACCAGTAAAGGCTAGTCCAATTACAAAGCCTATTCGTTCATGAAACCAATTATTTAAGATTATAGAAAGAGGCAAGGTTCCTAATAGAACCATAGAGACACTGGCTGTAATGGTTAAAAAGTATAACAGGCCTAAATTTTTTACATAGGCATGAAGGAAAAAGGATAAGGCCAGTGTTATACTCGTTAACTTCATTAAATTTTTCATTTTAAGCCTTGTATAGATAAGGCCTGCAAAAAGGGATATGACCAGCTGACAAAGGGATCTGATTGTAAATGTCATATTTATAGCCTTTCTGGATAAGCCTAAGTCCTCACTAATTGGATTAATAAATAAGCTTGCAGTATTGAAAGTTATCCCCCATCCCACGGCCATTATTACAAATGCAGCTGCAACTATATACCATCCATAAAATATTTTACCATGATATAATTTTTCTTTCATAAAACCATCCTCCTGTTTAACCTCCTTTATCTTTTGCTTATACTGCCATGAATTATAGATCCATAACCTTTATTAGTTTTATCTTCCTTTCAAAACCCCCTCTTTCCTTCCTCTTTCTTAATCTTATTTCTTCTACCTCCTTTACGGGTATGTTTTTAAACTCCAATATGGCATATATAACTTCCAGTATATCCGCTATTTCTTCTACACTTTCACTTTCAATATACTCTTCAACTTCTTCAAGCAATTTATTATTTAGCTCCCTCTCATACTCTTTATCCTCCATAGTTTCAATAATACATTCTTTCCCACTTTCCCTTATTATTTCAGGAATATTGTCCCTGACTAACTTTTTATAAATCTTCTCCATTATTTACCTCCTATCCCTTGTATGGTACCAACTGTGGTTTTAGGTTTCTGATTCCCCCTCTTGGATCTTCTACATCTCCATCATACCTGGGTATTATGTGAACATGAAGGTGCATAATAGTTTGTCCTGCACTTTCGTTTATGTTTACCCCAATATTATATCCAGTTGGCTTATATTTTTCATCTAATATTTTCTTGCATTTATGTATTAATTTATATATGGAAAGAACCTCTTCCTCAGTAGCCTCAAAAAAGCTTTTAAAATGCCTCTTAGGCATTATAAGTACATGGCCTAAATTTACTGGATACTTATCATATATTGCATAAGATAGTTCATTTTCTGCAATGATATGAAATTTCTCCCTATTACAAAATATACAATCCACTAGTCCTTATCCTCCTTAAATTTTCTGCTGAAATATCTTAATTCCCTATACTTAATAATATCCAAATAATGCATTGTAAATCTTTTATCTATAAAAGCTTCTATATCATCTATTATAGTAAATCTTCTATTGACTTCATCATGATTAAAAAATTTACTTCTGGATAAAAATTTTACTGGATTCTGTACTGCTTCCCTTGTATATCGCTTAAGGTCCCATTTTTGCCAGTTTTTATGTTTTTTATCTGTAAAATCTCTCCTGTGGGTCCTGTTGTTTTTATAGTAGTCCATAAAAGTCTTTCCCACTTCTTCAATGGAAACATCTGTCACTAATATATCATCCTTTACAAAGGACAACAATACTGGTATTTATAAGATTTGGACATAGATGTCTTTTCCACTTCCCTGAGAAATTCCTCTCCAATAGTGTTTAACCAAGTCTTTTCTACTTCATCCAGTTCATCAAGTTCATATAAAAATCTTAAATATCCTTTTTTCAGGTATTCCCTTATAGGAATGTCTGACCCCTGATAGATGTCCAGCCTCATGGGCCTTCTGCCTAGAATATTTTTCAACCTAAAGTATTTATCCTTCATCCTTTCCTTTAGAGGATCATTTTTCCTCATTTCTTCAAACAAGTCTATCAATTTGAAATCAAAATTAGCTACACAATCCTCTGGCAAGTCTATTTCATCAATTCGTCCTCCCCCTGATTCCATTAAAGGATTTTCTCCAGACAGTAGCCTTGGTATATAATGGGCTTTCTTATACCCTATCTTCCAGTCTATCCTTTAGATAATATATAGCAGAAGGTTCTGTTATATTTAAGTATGTTCCAGTAATTATCTTTAATTTAGCACCATTAGATATAGCTCTTTCCAAATCATCTATTATAAGCTTAACACCAGATTCCATCAAAAACGATACAATAAATTTCATCTCAAGGGCTCCTTTATGTCCTCTTTTAATCTTTCATATAAATAGTTTTTTTGACCTGTAATTGCATTTATCCCCTTCATCAGTATTCACCCTCATTACAAATGTTGTTATAGTAATTATCCCTTAAATTATCTCTAGTAAAATTGGAACAAATACAATCTAAAAAAAGAAAATTACCCAAAAGGTAATTTTCAAATAAAGTAGCTTATATACTTCAGGACCAACTTTTTCTTATGATGTACCAGCTAATAAAAAATCCTAATACAAGTTGACAAATAACAGCAATTTGACTATCTGGAAAAAATGTATTTCCAACAAAAGCTACCAGTGCTCCTACAAACAGGCTTATTTCAGAAGTGATTTTAATATTGCTCCTATAATTGTTATATATTCTCCATATGGCATAAAGAATCGTCGGTATGGCCAAATATCCCATTAACATAATCCCCTTTACAAGTTAATTATACTAAATTTATACTTGTACACCTTAATAATAGGTTATCAAACTATTCTGTAAAGGTCAATAATACACCTCCTTAAAAGATTCAAATGCAAAAGGGTAAAAGCCTTTTGCATTATTCCTCAAACAACTTTAAATACTCCCCATAGCCTTCCTTTTCCAGGTCTTCCTTTTTAATAAATCTTAAGGCTGCACTGTTTATGCAGTATCTGAGTCCTCCCTTATCCTTTGGTCCATCTGTAAATACATGGCCAAGATGGGAATCACCATATTTACTTCTTACTTCAGTCCTTCTCATGCCATAGCTGGTGTCAAACTTTTCTACTATGTTTTCCTTATGAATAGGCTTTGTAAAGCTGGGCCAGCCACAGCCTGCATCGTATTTATCCTTGGAAGAAAACAGTGGCTCACCTGAAACTACATCTACATATATGCCTTCTTCAAAATGGTCCCAGTATTCATTTTCAAAGGGTCTTTCTGTGGCATTTTCCTGGGTTACCCTATATTGAAGGGGGGTTAATCTTTTTTTCAACTCTTCCTTACTTGGTTTTTTATACATACCATCACCTCAAGCTTATTTTACCCCTTTTAAATAATTAAATAATCAACTGTATACAATTGATTCACCCATGTTACAGGTTGGACATATAATAAATTAGAAGCTATAAAAGAGGTGATTTTATGTATCCTGAAAGATTGAGAGATTATGGACCCTGTCCCCTTGTAATCAATATTGAAAAAGCTGCAAAGACAAATGATTATTTTCGTCTTGCCCTATGGACTGGAAAATATCTTCAGTTAACTTTAATGAGCATAGATGTAGGCAGTGATATAGGATTGGAAATGCATCCTGATGTTGACCAGTTTATTCGCATTGACCAAGGGCAAGGACTGGTTTTAATGGGAAACAGCCCCCATGATTTAAATTTCAGTGCCCATGTTTACGATGATTATGCCATATTTATACCAGCAGGCACCTGGCATAATCTAATCAATACAGGCAATGTACCAATTAAACTATACTCCATATATGCACCGCCGGAACATCCCCATGGTACTGTTCATAGGACCAAGGAAGAGGCTGAAATGGAGCATGGATATAAATAGATAAGACCTGAATATTTTAAAAAAATACAGCTAGATTACATTTGCAGCCTATGGCTATAACTTTCAGGGAATTGAAAAAATCCTTTAAGAAATTGGCCTGTTTGAGCTGAGGGAGCTTGCCAATTTTAGGATTTTTTTCAAGATGAGCTGCAAAAGTTGTCCGTAGGCCAAATAGTAATCAGCTGTATTTTTTATTGATTATTATTAAATTATAAAATCATAACAAGGCATAACATGTCCAATATTTTTGAATAAATTTGACAAAATTTTCTTTTATACTTATAATAAAATTGTAATCATTACAATTTTGTATTAATTACAAAATACATATGAGGAGGAAGTATATGGATCCTAAAGAACTGGTACTAAACATATTAAAGGAAAGTAGTGAACCTTTAAAAAAGGGAGAAATTGCAGAAAAGGCCAATATAGATAAAAAAGAAGTAGATAAGGCCCTCACTGCCTTGAAAAAGGAAGATTTAATTGTATCCCCTAAAAGATGCTACTATACAGCAAAATAGATAGGAAGTAGTAAAATGGAGTTTACTAATGAAGAGTTAATTAATTTTCTAAAGAAAAATGACATAAGACCCTCAAACATAAGACTAAAGGTATTGAAATATCTTCTGGAAAATAGGATTCACCCTAGTGCAGAGGATATATACAATGGTGTAATTGATGAAATCCCTACCCTTTCCAGAACAAGTGTATATAATACTATAAATTTGTTTAAGGAAAAGGGCATTGTCAGTGAACTGTATCTGGATGATAAGGAAGTAAGATATGATATTAATACAAAGCTCCATGGCCATTTTAAATGTGAAGAATGTGGAAGGGTATATGATTTTCCGGTAACCAGCATCCTTCATTCTGGCCTAGAAGGTTTTGTAATTAAGAAAAAAGAAATAAATTATTATGGAGTATGTATAAATTGCCAATAATTGTTCATATTTAATCGTCTCGCCCCTTTGGTTATTTAACCAAAGGAATTTTTTTATTATAAAAGCACCACTTTAAAAGTTGGACATATAATACCAGTGAAGGGATATGCACCTCCAGCACCCTCATGCCAAAGTCAAAAACCCAAAGAAAAAATAAGGGAGCAAGATAATCTTGCTCCCTTATAAACATTTAAATTGTTGCTATTATCTCTTTAAAATCTTCCACCAGCTTCTTTGTTCTTTCTTCACCTATTTCAGCCATGCTTTTACCCATGTCTAGATAAAATACATTGAGGAATTCCTCTATTTTTTCTTTAAAGCTTGGATCTGCTTTATTGTAATAATTTCCTAAAGCAAAGGCTATGGCTATGAATGGATGTTTTTCTATAAAATTAGCGTCAGCTATTCCTCCAAGTTCAAATTTCCTACATTTAAATATGGCTTGCAATGTAACCTCTATTTGATAGGCATAATCCTTAGGATCAAACATCCTACCCCTCCTTTCTTAAGTGTTTATATATTACCAAATCCATCTCACTGCCCTTCATATATACAATGCCAAGTAAATTTACTCTAAAAGGAATAGTCCAATACTTGGCTTGCATAATCAATACATTTTTTTGCATCTTCCCTGTCTACAGTCAAACTATCTACGGCAGGATATCTTGTTTCAATATAATAAGCATTGAGGAAGGTCACCTGTGGTACAAATTGTTTAAAGTTTTCATCCAACTGATAGCACTTTTTAAGCAGCCTCATTAAATAATGCCCACTGTGTAATACTCCAGTTTTTTTAATTAGAAAGGCCTTTAAATACTTTTCTACAGCCTGCTGGCAATGAAAGGCTACCAGCTCATCTACTCCACCTGCTTCATATAGTATTTTTGCCCCTCTTAAGTCCTTCTTGGCCATTTCTATCCATTCTTCATAATTTTTACTATCTGCCATAGATAAGTTTTCCCTCCTTGTAAACCTTCCCAATAAAGGTGCCCTGATCCATATGCTTTTTCTCCCAATCCTCCAGACTGCAAATAAGCAAATCCACTTCAAATTCTGTTATGTCCAAAAGATCCATTAAAAGCTGGCTTCTAATTTCCACCCTTTTTTTAATATCAGCCTTTCCTTCAACTACAACACATAGGTCTATATCACTTTGGCTAGTTGCCATACCCCTGGCACAGGAACCAAATAGAATTATCATCTTGGGATCAACTTTATTGACAATATATTCTACTATCTCTGAAAGCACATCATATTGGTTTGGTTTTTTATCTATAGGACTGCTAATTTCCATCACACCCTTTTTCGACATACACTGTGTACTTATATTTTACCATATTTAAGAGGGCTTAAAATAAAAATGTATGTTTTTATCAAAATTTTACTGGCTCCACTTGAACAAATGTCATAGCCATTTACCCCTTTAGGTGCTTTATGGCTAATATATAACTTTTTTGCTTTATTAAAAATATGGACTTGAGAGAAGCCCGTGGAATATTTTTTTGAAAAATAAAAGAGGGGAACCTCCCCTCTTGATCTTATATTCATTTATCTCTCGCAAAATAGACTATAAGCAATTTGCTCCCACCCTTTTTAATTCTTAGTAGAATATATATACATAGTCTATTTTGCTTATGAGAGATTTTGTCTTTTTCCTATATTAGATTTTTCAATGTATATTTGACAGGTATAGATATTGTCTATATTCTAAATAAGCAACTATTGGATTACTTGCAAAAAATCTCCTTTTAAAAAATCAAAAGGATATCTATGTCCATTTAAACTATACAGTATAGTAATTTATTTTATTTTAATATTTAACTTAGGCGGCAAAATAATGTGAGTGCCAATCATTTTTTGAGTTAAAAAAGATATTAGATAACTGACCTCTACGGCTATAGGAGCCATTAATTCATTTATATTATCCTCTATTTCTTTATCATCTAACTTATTAATTAGTTTATATTCTACAAAATGTCCAATATTTATTGAAAATAGTGATTCAGGTATAAAAGAAACTTTTGTATCTGCCTTAATAGATAAAGTTTCTGAATCACTATTAACTATTTCTACTATAGTTTCTAACGAAATATCCGAAGAATCTTGATCAAAATTTTTGTCAATTTTTTTAGCTTCTATATTATACAATATGATTTTTCTGGATTTTATTCTTTCCCATATACTTTTTACGGTCATATTAATTCTCACCTTTCTCCACAATTTAACTACAATATTGCTGATTTATCTATTGCATATATATGATTCTAAACCATTAAAATTAATAGGTATTCTACTACCATAATTTTGAAATTCACTCTTATCCCATTGCTTACGCATTATATTCTCAAAAGAAGAAACTTGAGCTTCTAAACTTATATAAATATCTTTTTTACCATATTCTTTACCTAATCCCATTGAAACATATGTTACTATCAGCTGATTTATACTACAACCTTCTTCTTCTGATTGCTCAGCTAAAGCTTTGTGCAATGATTTAGGTATTCTAAGTGTTAGCTTCCCGCTATAATCATACTCAGATCTATATGATTCTGGCATAGGTATATCTCTTCCCAATTCTAAAGCAGTCTCTATCCATGCCTTGATTGCATCTTCTACATTTTTTATAGCTTCTTCACGGGTTTCACCATCACTCATACAACCTGGTAAACTTGGAACAGTTGCTAAATAACCTCCACCATCTTCATCAGACAACTTTTCTATTTTAACCTTATATGCACTAATATCAATTCCTTTAAATTTCACCACACTTCCCCCCTCAATAAACATATTTCTACTTTTTATTTTTTACCATATCAAAAGCAGCCAATGCTCTTTTTATGTATACAGCTTTAATGGGTCTATCTTTAGGTATAGTTATAATTTCCTTTAAGTCATCATGACTATAAGTATAATGGCTCGAACCTCCTCTTGGACTTCTCCTAATAAAACCTCCTACTTGAACTAGTAATTTGTCTATTTCATGGAAGGACACATTTTTAGGATTATTTTTAATCTTTTTATATAATTTTTCATAAGTACTCATTAGAATCCTCCATTATTATTACCCGATAACATAACAATATACAAATCAATACCATATATAGTACCATATGTGTTGGTATTATATATGGTATCATTTTTATTACCATCTGTAAATAATTTGTAAATAATTTTTATATATTTTCATAAAACTACTAATAAACTAGTGTAGAAATGACTATCACACAATTCCTTCCATTAACTCTTCTTCAGTAAAATTATCTATCATATCATTCATTAGCTTAATATTAGGACTTATATCTCTTTGAACTATTTTATTTAAGGCTTCATCAATACCTGGAAGTATAGACCGGTTTATACTATCTGATAATACTTTTGAAAATTCTAAGGAAAAGTCTGTTGCTAATTGCTTAAGTAAATCCCCTTTTATATTTTCGGATTTGGAAATAAAATTTTGAATATCTTTTATATTTCTTCTAACATCCTTATGAAGTCTACGGTAGGAGATTAGAGCTACTAAAATTATAAAAATACAAAACACATCATTGAAACTAATAACACTTTCTATATTGTGAACAAATTTATTTATTAAATGGAAACAAAACTCACCTTAAATCTCTCCTAAATATTAGTAGATATTAATATATTTCGACAATTTCTTAATAAATCCTCCTTTTTAAATAAAATACTAACTATATAAAATGTGCTTTTTATAGTAAGATCATTTAAACGATTAAAAAGCCGAGGAAAATTTTTTCCTCGGCTTCAAATATTTCTACAGCCATATCAAAACATAAAATGGTTTACTCTACATGTACTATTTACTGAGAATGCCATGGCTATTTGCCCTTTCATCAGAATACTCTTCTTTTATTCTTAGGAATTCATCAAGGTTATCAAATAAAATATCTACTAGTTTTGGATCAAAATGTTTTCCTCTTTCTTCTTTAAAATATGCTAAGACATCTTTTAATATCCAGGCCTTTTTATAAACCCTTGGTGAGCCTAAGGCATCAAACACATCTGCCACGGCTACTATTCTACCAAATATATGTATTTCCTCACCTTTAAGGCCTCTTGGGTAACCCTTTCCATCATACCTTTCATGGTGTTCATGGGCAATTATTGCCGCCGATTTTAACACATCCCTATTTGAACCTTTTAATAAATTATATCCTATGGTTGTATGGGTCTTTACTATTTCAAACTCACTGGGAGTTAGCTTACCCTGTTTTAATAGTATTTGATCTGAAATTGCAATTTTGCCTATATCATGAATAGGTGATGCCATGGTAACCAACATAACATCCCTATCAGATAATCCATATTTTTCAGCCAGTATTTTTGCATACTTTGATACCCTTTTTACATGGTTTCCTGTTTCTTCTGATCTGGCTTCTGTAAGCTCACCTAATAGATATAGTATTTCCCTTTGGGTTTCCTCTATTTCAACGTTAATGCAAAGGCTTTCAAAGGAGGCAGTTGTATTTTTATGAAAAACATCCAGAACTTCAAAATCCACACCTTTTATTTTATCCTCATTTACATCAAATAAAATAATGGCTTCTGCATTACTGGAACTTTTATAGGTTGAGATATATCTATCTCCAATTATGGCATGATCTTTAATATAGTGAACATTTAATATAAGGTTATATTCATCCTTTGGCAATACATCCTTCATTTTTCTGTTGATAAATTTCTTATATCTTCCATAGGCTTCTACTATGTAAAAATCTTCTTCATCAAAGTGTTTAGCTGCTGCCAGGCCATTAATTTGTCCATTGTACCCTTCATAAAGGCCTATAATAGACTTAAGATGATAAAAGGCATTTGAAAGAAATTCCTTAATTGTCTTTGCTTCAAATAGTCTACTGGATGTAGTTGCTATCTCTTCCATTGCTATCTTATTGTTGTTTATTTGAACTATATCCTTATAATACCTTAAGCTTGATGCTACCACCGTATGCAGCTTTTTAGTCAATAAATCCTTTTTTTCTTCATAGCCATTTATATCATAATTTAGTATGGCATCCTTCTGCAGTGCACTGCTCCCCTGGCTAGTCATAAGTACAATCCTTACCATGGAATTTTCTGCAACTTCCCTTATATATCTGGTTAGCTTAAGCCCTGTAATTTCATCACCTATGTACATATCTAACAAGACTAAAGCTATATCCTTATATTTTGATAATATTTTTAAGGCATCGGTGCCAGTGTATGCACTATATATTTTTAAGGGCTTTCCCTCAAATTCAAAGCCTTTTAATAAGTCCCTAATTAGAAAATGGGTAAAATTATCATCATCGACAATTACTAGCTTCCAAAAACCTCCATCCCACATGTTGTCTGCTGGATTTTCAAGATCCATGATCATAATCCTCCTATTCTACTGCTTTTTCTTGATGATGTTTTTCATCTCTGCAATATCAAATTCAACCTTTGCTGCCTTAATATTTTCTTCTTGAATGGATTCGTATATTTCTTTCCTAAATATATCTATATCCTTAGGGGCTTCAATGCCAATACTTACCTTCCCTTCATTAATTTCTAATATTTTTATTTCAATATTGCCATTTATAATTATGGATTCATCCTTTTTTCTAGTAAGTATTAGCATATTTCTCCACTCCAGTATCTTGATTGAATATATAGTGCTTTGTAGAATATCTTGAATCGTCCAGTATTACCTGCTTTCCTACTTTGTATTTTACATTTATAACTAGAGGTCCCAATAGATTAACTGTCATCTTTTTTATATCCTTTGGTACAACCACTATTGAATAAACAGCCACGTCCTTTTCATCTTCTATTCTCAATTTTTCCTGCACAGTTTTAGGTATAATTATATCATAATCAGGGAAAATTTGGAAAGGGTTTATAATAACAAAGGCAAGATTTGGATTCCTTACCGATTGAAGCCACTGGAAGGGATTTTCCTCATCTTCATTATTTATTATTATAAATTCTTTTTCATCTTCAAATCCAGGCAAGCCTTCCGGAAACTTAATTATTTTCTCCTCATCTATGTCTAACTCGCCAAAATGCTTTGTTACAACTTTCATTCCACTCCCTCCATTTGATAAAAAAATATAATTAAAATTGAGCATGATTTACCCTGCCCAATTTAATAAGGAAGGTTCCCTTATAAAATAGGACCATAGTACTATTCATATAAGACAAGAGAACCGTCCCTCTCTTTTACCTCTAGCTTAAAAATTGGGCCAAGCTGGGTTGTATTATCTTTGCTCCAGTCATTAAGCTTGATACATAAACATTTTGTGCCATACTCATGTGCATTATGGCTTCAGCTATGTCCACATCTTCATTGTAAGACAAAAGCTCCTTTGTGTTGTTAATTTGCAGGTCTAATTTCTTGACAGTAAGCTCCAATCTGTTCATCTTGGCTCCCACCTGTGATCTTACAGATAAGACCTGTTCCATACCTGCCTGTAAATCTTCAATAGCTTCCTGTAATCCTTCACTGTTGGTTTCTTCTAAAGCTTGTGATAAATTATTAAATACTTTAATCAAGCCTGGTGTATGCCCCTTGGTTACCTCACCACTGTACCCAACATAAGGAGCCCCAAATACAAGCCCACCTAAGGTATTCACTTCAACTCTTTCAGAAATCCCCACATTGTAGACAAATACTTCAGACTTATCTATACTTATATTATACTTAATTTTTTTACCATTTTCACCTTCTACTACTATCATTAAAGGTTTGTCTGTTTTGTAGCCGCTAAATATATGCCTGCCTGAATAGGTAGTATTGGCTATTTGTACCAAATGGTCCTTTAACTGCTCAATTTCTTCTCTTATCTTCAAAAGATCCCCATCATCCTTAGTTCCATTGGCAGCATCTACTGTTAATTCATAGGCCCTTTTCAAGACCTCACCTATTTCTGCCAAGGCTGCCTCTGTGTCATTCATCCATGACATGGCATCCTCTGCATTTCTCTTGTATTGTTCTAGTTTTGATATATCTGTATTAAACTTTAAGCTTTTACTGGCTCCTATAGGGTCATCAGAGGGAACCCTGAATTTTTTACCCGTTGCCAGTTGATATTGGAGTTTTTCCATGGTTTTTAGATTTTGGTTTAAATTATAGACCAGGTTGTTTACCAGCATGTTGTTGGTAATACGCATACTTTCACCTCATTTCCACCACAGATTGAAAGTTTAACTGTTAATTATTTTGAATGTCCACAATTAACAATTTACAATTAAGTTGCTTATCTTCCAACCAGTCCCAGATTATTTACTGTCAGGCCTATTATTTCATCCAGGGTATTTATCATCCTTGCTGAAGCTATATAAGCCTGTTGGAATTTAACCATATTGGCCATTTCTTCATCATAGGACACTCCAGATATGGAATTCCTTTTGGACTCTATATTTTTAAGTATTAAATTTTGGGTTTCATACATCCTCTTAGATTGAATGCTGTCTACTGCATAGTTGGACATGATGGACTTTATGAAGTCATCTGGTGAACTGTTAAAA
>JAAYHM010000024.1 GCA_012735405.1 Tissierellia bacterium
GGTGATATCAAGCCTATAATAAAATATGAGGTGATATGATGAAATTAAAGGACATTGCTCATATTAGAACCGGCGATAAGGGTAATCTAATTAATATTGCTGTCATAGCCTATGATGAAGAAAACTATCATACCCTGAAAGAAAATATTACGGCAGAAGTGGTGGAGGATTTCTTTTCAGAGTTTTGTAAAGGTGAAGTTATTAGATATGAAATAGATACTTTGAATGCCTTGAATTTTGTTTTACACAACTTCTTGGATGGAGGAGTAACAAGAAACTTAAGATTAGATAGGCATGGCAAATCTATGGGAATGGCTCTAGGTGAAATGGAAATAAATATATCTAAATAAGATATAGTCTCTAAGGCAGGAGAATCATGGATAAATCTATGAAATCTCCTGCTTTTTTAATTTGTATAGTAAACAGAATCAATTCATAATAAGGACCATTATTTCATACAATTTATATTAAATAGTAATATACCTCCGAAAAAGCAAGAATATTGTAAAAAAATCAACAAGGGGAATTTACAACTTAGCCACAAAGATAAAGCTTATAAGAAATAAATATTTGTAAATTTTTATTGTAAGGAGGTATAGGAATGCCAACGAAAATTAAATACCCACTTTGGAAAAAGGAAGATTTAGACGGATTCTTTTCCCTATTCCAAAACAACCTTGCTAACTTTGTTTTAATTGCCATTACTTTGCTTGAAATGGGCTATCCAGCCAGTATAGTATTTGGAAAGGTTATACCTGGAGCAGCCATATCTGTATTGGCAGGAAATTTCTATTATGCCCATATGGCAAAAAAATTGGCAGAAAAGGAAAACAGGTTGGATGTGACAGCCTTATCCTATGGTATCAGTACTCCTGTAATGTTTATCTACCTATTTGGTGTAGCAAAGCCTGCCCTTGATTTAACAGGGGACCCGGAACTAGCCTGGAAAATTAGTATGGCAGCATGCTTCATAGGTGGTCTAGTTGAGGCATTAGGAAGCTTAATTGGTAAGTGGACTAGGGAAAACTTGCCTAGGGCTGCTATGCTTGGCGCCTTGGCGGGGGTAGCCTATTCGGTTATTGGTGGGCAAATGTTCTTCCATACCTTTGAAATGCCAGTCATTGGCATCATAGCCTTAATTATTATCATAGTAGGTTTTATAGCCAAAAAATCCATGCCTTTCAAAATACCCACATCCTTATTTGCCATTGTAATAGGTACAGTTTTAGCCTATGTCTTAAAACAAGCTGATCCAAGCCAGGTAGTAGAAGGATTTTCCAACTTTGGATTTTACCCACCCATACCTGATTTAGCCTTTCTTGAAGGATTTAAATATTTATTTGGAAGTATGGCCAGCTTACTACCAGTTATAATCCCCATATCTGTTTACAATTTCATAGAAACAATGAATAATGTTGAAGCCATGGCTGCAGCAGGGGATGACTACAATGTTCAAGAGGCCCAATTGGCAGATGGGTTAGGTACAATTGTAGGTAGCTTCTTTGGGGGAGTATTTCCTACAACAGTTTATATTGCTTCAATAGGTGCTAAATGGGTTAATGCCGGCAGGGGTTATTCAATAGCCAATGGTATTGCCTTTTTAATAACCAGCTCCCTTGGAATAATAGCAGCCATATCAAATATTATTCCATTACCAGTTATAGCTCCTATACTGGTATTTGTTGGGGTATCCCTTGTATCTCAAGCCTTTGGATCAGTGGAAAAAAGGCATTTTCCAGCTGTGGTAGTAGCCATGTTTCCATATTTGGCTAACTATATTTCTGGTAAATTCAATGGGGTAGCCCCAGAGGCAGTTGCCAGCGTTTCACCAGCAATTGTTCCCCTTGGTCAAGGTGCAATGTTTACAGCCTTAATATGGGGAGCCATAGTAGCCTTTATCCTGGACAATGATTTCAAAAAAGCTGGAATTGCAGCCTTTGCAGGAGCCTTAATGTCGGCGGTAGGCCTGATGCATGCACCAAAGCTAGGATTTTTACAGGACTATACCTTTACATTAGGATATTTAATAATGGGAATATTACTATATGTGTTTAATCTTATACTAAAGGATGATAAGGATTTGGATAAAAAAGCTCCAATAGATATGGCAGAATAAAAAAATATAGGGATAAAAAACTCTTTCCTGGTAATAATCTACTAGGAAAGAGTTTTTTATTTTTAAGTGTTGACTTTTTATCAAATTAGGTTATAATAATAGTAACGATTACTATTAGATAGGAGTTACTATTATGACTAAGCGATATAGTGCTCAAAAAATGATGATAGAAGAAGCATTGATGAAGTTAGATCATCCAACTGCTTCAGAAGTACATGAATATATTAAAAAAGATTATCCTAATATTAGTTTGGGTACAGTATATCGTAATCTGGGCCTTATGGCTGAATCTGGTGAGATACTGAGGATTAGCTATGGAAATGCTCCTGACCGTTTTGACATCAATACCCACAACCATGTACATGTAAGCTGCAGGGAATGTGGACAGGTATTTGATGCAGAAGGTCCTGAATTAGATGGGCTTTTGGATGCAATTGAAGAGCATATAGAGAAGGCTACAGGAGTAACCATAGAAAATAATTCCATGTATTTTGAAGGTATTTGTTCACAATGTAAAAAACAATCATAATGAACAATACCGGGATCACACCGGATAAAATATAAAAATACAAAGGAGGAGATTTATAATGGCTCTTATAGGAAAAGAAGTATCAGATTTTACCGTTAAAGCTTTTCATGATGGAGATTTTAAGGATGTAAGCAAGTCTGACTTACTTGGCAAATGGTCAGTATTTGTATTTTATCCAGCAGACTTTACTTTTGTATGCCCTACAGAACTAGAGGATCTAGCTGATCTATATGAGGAGTTCCAAAAAATAGGTACAGAAGTATATTCAGTATCCACAGATACTCACTTTGTTCATAAGGCATGGCATGATGCATCAGACACTATTAAGAAGGTTAAGTTCCCAATGCTAGCTGACCCAACTGGCAAACTATGCAGAGATTTTGGTGTCTACATTGAGGATGAAGGTGTAGCCCTAAGAGGAAGCTTTGTAATCAATCCAGAAGGCAAAATAGTAGCTTATGAAGTACATGGTGACGCCATAGGAAGAGATGCTTCCGAACTTCTACGTAAGGTTCAAGCTGCTCAATTTGTAGAAAAGCATGGAAATCAAGTATGCCCTGCTAGATGGAGACCAGGAGAAGAAACACTTAAGCCTGGAATTGACTTAGTAGGAAAAATTTAATATTATATAAAATTTACTTATAAAACAAACACCTTTCTTATACTAGCAAGTATAGGAAAGGTGTTTTTAATTTGTAAAATAATTAATAATTTGTTTATCTATTGTGTACTATTTTGTGATATATATTATTATATATAGGTATCAGTAGTATAAATATGCTTAAAGGTGAAGGGGGTTAAAATATTGGCTAACAATACAGTCCTTGTTACAGATTCCAGTTGTGACCTATCAGCTCATTATATTAGGGAAAGTGGTATACATGTTATACCCTTTACATATAATTTAGATGGCCTTGACTATGAAGATGATTTTGGACAAACATTGACATATAAGGAATTTTATAAAAAAATCAGGGAAGGAAGCAGATCTGCCACCTCCCAAATAACCACATATACCTTTGAAAAAGTTTTTAAAAAATTTGCTGATGAGGGAAAGTCCATTATTTATATAGGTTTTTCTTCTGCACTAAGTTCTACATTTAATAATGCTCTTATGGCTAAAAACAACTTACTGGAAGAAGACCCATCCATTGATTTAACCCTTATTGATTCAAAATCTGCCTCTGTAGGCCTTGGAGCAATTGTATATTATGCAGCGGAAATGCTTAAAGAGGGCAAATCCAAGGATGAAATAGTAGAATGGGTTGAAAACAACAAGCTTAAGGTATACCATCAATTTACTGTAGACAGCCTTGAACATTTAAAGAGGGGAGGCAGGCTTTCTGCTACTGCAGCAGCCGTAGGAACCTTATTGGATATAAAACCCTTTTTAATAGTAGATGATGAAGGCAAGTTAGAGGTAGCAAAAAAGATTAGGGGCAGGAAAAAATCTATTAGAGCTTTGTTGGAAACACTTAAAGCAAATATTGTAAATCCTGAAGAACAAACCATATTTATAAATCATGGTGATTGCTTGGAGGATGCAGAAAAATTAAAGGAAATGTTGCTCAAAGAGGTTAAGGTAAAGGATGTAATGATTAATTATGTAGGGCCCATTATTGGTACCCATACTGGCCCAGGAATGCTATGCATGGTCTTTATAGGCAAGGATAGGAGCATATAAGAAAAAATGCCTCATAGTTTTATGGGGGGTGATTCAATGGAGGCACTAGCACTATATAAGAAAAGATACAAGGTACAGGTAAGGGATATAGATTTTACAGGGAAAATGAAATTAAGCTCCCTCTTTTTATACTTTCAGGATATTGCAGGCATTCATGCTGAGAACCTGGGTATGGGAAGGGCTCTGATGGAGAAAAATAATTCCCTATGGGTTTTAGCTAGGGCCAGGGTTGATATATTAAGATACCCTAAATGGAAGGAGGAAATTACCATTGAAACCTGGCCTCAGGAACCTAACAGGCTGGAGTTTATGAGGGATTTTTATGTTAAGGATTCTTCAGGCAATATTCTTGCAAAGGCTGTTTCAGTATGGGTTGTAATAGATGAGAAGACCAGGAGGTTAAAAAGGGCAGAATCAATATTCCCAATGCACCTTTCTACAATAAAGGAAAGAGCAATAGACTGTAAACTTGGCAGGCTAAAGCCTGAAGGTAAACTTAACAAAGTATATAAAAGAAAGGTCAGATATAGTGATATTGATATAAATGAGCACTTAAATAATGCCAAATATGTAGATTTTATAATGGATGCCTTTACAATTGAGGAACATAAAAAGCATTTGGTTAGATCCATTGAAATAAATTACAGCAAAGAAGCCCTTCCTGGTGAGGATATTTCCTTTTATACAGATAGGTCCCAAGTAGATGATAATATAATATATATGGAAGGAATTAATGAAGCTAATGGAGAATTGAAATTTAAAGCACAAATAATATTTGAAAAAAATAGATTAATGGAGGAATAGCTATGAAATTTATTGACCTAAGAAGTGATACAGTAACCCAGCCAACTTTAGAAATGAGACAAGCCATGTATGAGGCTGTAGTTGGAGATGATGTATATGAAGATGATCCAACTGTTAGAAAATTAGAAAAGCTGGCTGCAGAAAAGACTGGAAAGGAAGCTGCATTATTTGTAGTATCTGGTACCATGGGAAATCAAATAGCCATTATGGCCCATACAAAATTAGGGGATGAAATAATAGTTGCTGCCAACAGCCATATAGTCCAGCATGAAGTAGGGGCTGCCGCCAGGCTGTCTGGTGTAAGCTATGCAATTGTAGATAATGTAGACAATAAAATTTATAGGGAAGATATACTGGCCAAAATAAGGGCTGAAAATATACACTATCCGGAAACTGGCCTTTTATGCCTGGAAAATCCCCTGTCTGACGGTACTGTTATTTCCCTGGAAGAAATGAAAGAATTATATGAAACAGCCAGTGAATGTAATATTCCTGTCCATTTAGATGGGGCCAGGCTGTTTAATGCAGCTGTTTATCTAAATGTGGATCCTAAGGAAATTTGCAAATATACAGATTCAGTCATGTTTTGCCTATCTAAGGGCTTAGCATCCCCTGTAGGTTCAATTCTTTGCGGCAGCAAAGAATTTATTAAAAAAGCAAGGAAGATGAGAAAAATATTAGGAGGCGGCATGAGACAAGCAGGAGTCTTGGCTGCTTGTGGTATAGTGTCCTTGGAGAAAATGGTAAATAGACTTAAAGAAGACCATGATAATGCTATGTATCTGGCCACTAAACTAAATGAAATTCAAGGCTTTTCAGTAGATATGGACAGGGTCCACATAAACATGGTCTTCTGTAAAGTAGAAAGGGAAAACTTTGATTTTAATAAATTTGCAGACAAATTGCTGGTAAAAGGAATAAAAACTAATCCGGGTGAAAAAGGCAGCATTCGCTTTGTAACCCATAAGGATATAAATAAGGAAGATATAGACTATGCCATAAAAACCATTAAGGAAGTGCTAGAGAACTTTTCATAGCATTTCTATATTTTAAAGGGGTAGTACCCATTATTTTCTTAAAGGCCATATTGTAATAGTTTTGATTGTTATACCCAACAGCCAAAGCTATTTCCAATATGGTCATATTTGTGTTTAACAACAGGTCCAAGCTTTTTTCAACCCTAATTTCATTAAGCAGTTGAGAATAGGTCTTGCCTGTTTCCTTTTTAAACAGATCACAAAAATAGCATTTATTTAATCCTAAAAAATCTGCCATATCCTTTAAGCTTATAGATTCACTATAGTTGTTGTTCATTTCCTCTATTGCCCTTTTTATGTGGAAATTACAGCATCTCCATTCTTCATTAAAATTGTATTTCATCCTGAGTCCCCCTTGTAATAAAAATTAATACAGTCAAAAAACTAAATATATTTAAGATTTTTGTTCAAATTAATGCTATACTAAAGTAAATGAAAATGATTATCAAAATCAATAACTTGTAATATAGATTATACATAATCTAAAAGATATATGCAAGTCAAAGCATTGGGAGGCAGAATGAAGAAAAACTATCCATTACTGATAACATTAATTTTACTATCCATTATCTCACTATTTATAGGGGCCAAGGAAGTATCCATA
The DNA here is from genome assembly GCA_012735405.1 of Tissierellia bacterium. GTDB lineage: Bacteria > Bacillota > Clostridia > Tissierellales > Tepidimicrobiaceae > JAAYFE01. The sequence continues at coordinate 6,775 of JAAYHM010000024.1, forward strand.
AAGGGCATATTAAATTTTAACAATGATGATGTTCAAATACTAATACTTAGCAGAATACCCAGGCTTTTAAGTATTATTGTGGCTGGCATGGGCATGAGTATTAGCGGGCTTATAATGCAGCAAATAAGCCAAAACAAATTTGTGTCTCCTACTACAGCAGGAACCATAGACTCAGCCAAGCTTGGTATTTTAGTAATCCTTATATTTATGCCTACTTCCAGTACCATGACAAAGATGCTAATATCCTTTGCCTTTGCTTTAGCAGGCAGTTTCTTGTTTTTAGGGATCTTAAAAAAGGTAAAGCACAGGGGGACCATTATTATACCCCTAGTTGGAATAATGCTTGGTAATGTAATGGATTCCATGACTACCTTCCTTGCCTATAGAATGGACATGATACAAAATATAACAGCCTGGCTGCAGGGAGATTTTTCCATGGTAATTAAGGGAAGATATGAACTTTTATATATAACAATACCTTTTGTTCTTCTTGCCTTTTTATATGCTAATAAATTTACCTTAGCTGGTATGGGAGAAGATTTTTCAACAAATCTAGGTCTTAACTACAATAAGATTGTTAGACTTGGCCTTGTTATAGTATCCATAATATCAGCATCTGTCATTATTACAGTTGGTAGGATACCTTTTTTAGGCCTTATAATACCTAATATTGTTTCCTTATATAGAGGGGATAACTTGAAGAAAAATATAGTGCCAACCATATTACTTGGGTCATCCTTCCTTTTATTCTGCGATATATTGGGAAGGTTAATTATATACCCTTATGAGATACCAATTAGCTTAACTGTAGGCGTATTAGGAAGCATCATATTTATTTACTTGCTTTTTAGGAGGAATAGTTAATGGCAGCAAAAAGGAAAATATACGGCTTATTAATTGCATTACTGGTACTGGTGATGCTATTCCTAACCATAGGCTTAAATAGCAATAACTGGGACTATGCACTATCCAGAAGGATACCTAAGACCATAGCCATTGTTTTGGTTGGCAGCTCCATTGCCTTTTCATCTACTCTCTTTCAGACCATAACCAACAATCGCATACTGACACCCAGTGTTCTAGGCTTGGACTCCCTATATATGTTTATACAGACAAGCATAGTATTTGTCTTAGGCTCAATAAGATTGGCACAATTAGGGCAAAAATTTAATTTCATAGTGTCTGTAGGTCTGATGGTAGTGTTTTCAGTGTTACTATTTTTATTTCTATTTAAGAAAAAAAAGAATATATTTTTCCTTTTACTGTTTGGAATGGTATTTAGCACCCTTTTTCAGAGTCTAACTACCTTTATGCAGGTGCTGATAGATCCAAATGAATTTTTAGTGATACAGGGTAGAAGCTTTGTTAGCTTTAATACTATAAATACAGATTTACTGTGGCTTGCCCTTATAGGAATTCTATTAGTAGGCCTATATATCTCTAAGTATGTACAAAATTTAGATGTTATGTCCCTGGGGCGGGACAATGCTATTAATTTAGGTATTAATTATGATGTGGAAGTAAAAAGGATACTTATTGTTGTAGCAATACTGGTATCCATATCCACAGCCCTGGTGGGACCCATAACTTTTTTAGGCTTATTGGTTATAAATATAAATGGCGAGTTTCTAAAGACTTATAAGCATAAGTACCTAATTCCTGCTTCCATGCTTATAGGTTCAATAATATTAATTGGTGGACAGCTTATTGCTGAAAGAATAATGAATTTTGACACCCCTATTAGTGTAATAATAAACTTTTTAGGCGGTATTTACTTTATTTATTTAATACTCAAGGAGGGAAAGATTATATGATTGTAGTTAGAAATGTAATAAAGGAGTACAACAATCATAGGGTACTGGACAATGTGAGCCTAAAAATCCAAAAGGGTAAGATTACCTCCTTTATTGGACCTAATGGAGCTGGTAAGAGTACCCTCCTATCCATAATAAGCAGGCTGATTGAAAGGGACGGGGGAGAAATTTATATTGATGGAAGAGAATTAAAGGACTGGGATAGTGAGGAGCTGGCCAGGAAAATATCCATATTAAAGCAGTTCAATCATATAAATATAAGGCTTACAGTTAGAGAGCTGGTAAGCTTTGGACGCTTTCCCTATAGCCAGGGAAGACTTACAAAGGAAGATTGGAAAAAGGTAGATGAGGCAATTAGGTACATGAAATTAGAAGATATTCAGGACAAATACCTGGATAACTTAAGTGGAGGTCAAAGACAAAGAGCCTTTATAGCCATGGTCATAGCCCAGGATACAGAATACATTTTACTTGATGAGCCCTTAAATAACCTGGATATGAAACATTCTGTGGATATAATGAAAACCTTAAGAAAGCTGGCAGATGAGCTAAATAAGACAATTATAATAGTAATCCATGATATAAATTTTGCTTCCTGCTATTCAGATAAAATTGTAATTTTAAATAATGGGAGAATAGCAGAGGAGGGATGTGTTGACAAGATACTGAAAGAGGATGTTCTAGAGGATATATATAAGCTAAAATTCTGTATACAAACTGTGGGAAACAATAAAATATGCGTATATTATTAAAATTTAGGAGGAGTGTAAAATGCCAAAGATAATTAGAAGAAAGAAGGTTACCCTACTATTAATACTTGCCATTACAATACTAGGTTTAGTTGGTTGTAGTACAGAGGCAACCAATTCACAAGATGCAGAAGATGCTGAAGCTATAACCATTACCCATTCCCTTGGGCAAGCAGTTGTAGAGAAAAATCCTGAAAGGATAATAGTATTTGACTATGGCATATTAGATACACTGGATAAAATGGGTGTAGAAATATTAGGTCTACCAAAGGGAAATATACCAGAGTATTTAAGTAAATTTAATGATGAAAAATATGAAAATGTTGGTTCACTAAAGGAACCAGATTTTGAAAAGATATATGAATTAAATCCTGACCTTATACTTATTTCCGGAAGACAATCTGAGTCCTACGAAGAATTAAATAAAATTGCTCCTACAATATTCTTCCAGGTAGATGGGGCAAAATACCTGGAATCTATAACAAATAATTATAAAATATTAGGTCAGCTATTTGATAAGGAAGAATTTGTAGAAGAAGAACTTTCTAAGCTAAAAGAATCTATGGATCAAATAAAGGAAAAGGTAGTAGAAAAGGGATACAATGCATTAGTTGTTATGGCTAATGATGGTGCCATAAGTGCCTTTGGAAAAGGCTCCAGATTTGGAATTATACATGAGGAATTTGGTTTTGAACCAGCGGACCCTGATTTGGAGGTAGCTAATCATGGTAATAGCATCACCTTTGAATATATTCTAGAAAAAAATCCTGATTATATATTTGTGATAGATAGATCTGCCACTGTTGGAGGAAATATAGGTGCAGAACAAATTTTTGACAATGACCTTATAAGGGAAACAACTGCCTACAAAAATGGTAAAATAGTGTATTTAACATCACAAGTATGGTATGTAGCCTCTGGAGGATTAGAAGGGACAAATATAATGATAGAAGATATACAAAATGCTTTAGACTAAAGATATTGAAGAGTAGCCTTTTGGCTACTTTTTCCATTTTCCTAATATAAAAAACAATAATAAATTGAAAAATTTTAACTAGACAAATATTGAGAACAATGTTATAATTATGACAAGAAATGACAAAATAATAACAATAGCTAAGGGGTGATTTTATGGCAGTATTGGAAAACGTTGTCACCATGGTTAATGGCATCCTTTGGGATTATGTATTAATTATTGGTTTAGTTGGTACAGGAATCTTTCTATCAGTCATGTTAGGTTTTCCACAAATTAAACGCTTTGGAGAAGCAGCAAGGAAGGTTTTTGGTGAGGCTTTCAAAAAAGGGGAAAACAAAGAAGGTTCCATGTCTTCCTTCCAAGCCTTGGCCACATCTATAGCTGCTCAAATAGGTACTGGTAATGTAGCTGGGGTAGCCACAGCCATTGCTATGGGAGGACCTGGAGCTGTATTTTGGATGTGGGTATCAGCCTTCTTTGGAATGTCAACTATAATCGTAGAAGCAACCTTAGCCCAAAAGTATCGTGAAACTGATGTGGATGGACAATTAGTAGGGGGACCAGCCTATTATATTAAGAATGGTTTAAAATCCAAAGGACTAGCAGCATTCTTTGCAGTATCTATAATTATTGCCTTAGGCTTTATAGGTAATATGGTTCAGTCCAACTCTATAGCAACTGCAGTAAGTAGGGCCTTCAATATTCCAAATATAGCAGTAGGATTTATAATTGCAATTTTAGCAGGTTTAATTTTCATAGGTGGAATGAAAAGGATTGCAAGATTTGCAGAAATGGTAGTTCCAGTTATGGCTGTAATATATATACTTGGTGCTATAGTTGCTGTAATATTATTTAGAGGAAATATAATCCCAACCTTTAAGTCTATATTTGTAGGTGCCTTTAGTCCACAGGCAGTATTTGGTGGTGCAGCAGGTATAGGAATAAAACAGGCAGTTAGATATGGAATAGCAAGAGGACTTTTCTCAAACGAAGCTGGTATGGGTTCAACTCCAAACTCCCATGCTGTAGCAGATGTTGAACATCCAGCAGAACAGGGACTTTCAGCAATGATAGCTGTATTTATAGATACTATTTTAGTATGTACTGCAACCTCTTTAGTTATACTATCAACAGGTGCTCACCAATTAGGTCTTGAAGGGGCTGCCATAACCCAGGAAGGTTTTAATATTGCCTTTGGTCCAATTGGCGAAAAATTCCTGGCTGTATGTCTAACATTCTTTGCATTTACAACAGTAGTTGGCTGGTATTACTTTGGAGAAAACAATATCAGATTTTTATTTAAAGGTAAAACTGCCATTAGGGCATATCAAATTATAGTACTAGTATTTATAGTACTTGGTTCATATCAAAAAGTTGATTTTGTATGGAACTTAGCTGATATGTTTAATGGAATAATGGTTATACCCAACTTAATAGCACTGCTTTTCTTATATAAAGAATCTAAAGGTATACTATTGGACTATGATACACAAATGGCAAATGGTGGAAGATTACAATATAATTATGAATTTGAAAGCACAAGGGCTTAATCGGAATTATAGGTTATGTATTATATTATAGTAAATAAGTGCACCAAATCTGGTGCACTTATTTATGTTTTAAACAAAATTATAAATCAATACTAGCAAACAATACAATATAAGTAATATAAAAATAGTTTTTTCTCCAATACCATTGTTTTTAAACTTAATGGGAAATTTGATATTAGCTTTCATAGGATAAAAAAGCCTAATTCCCTTTGATGAAAACAAGTCTAATATTAAATGAGAAATATAGCCTAGAATAAATCCTTTATACATAGAGAATAATCCATATTCCATTATAGTAAGCCTTATTATAGCAGTAAACAAAATAAGGCCAAGTATGCTATGGGTAAAGCTTCTATGCCTTGAAATAGCCAAGGCAAAAGAAAATAGTCCTATGAGTATGAATAAGGGATTTCTCTTTTCAACATACAAATACATAAACATGAAGCCAAGAATTAAATAAAAGGCTGTCTTATAAAAATTGTTGTTAATTAACAAGAGTTTTTGATTTAATTCCCCCTTTGGATGGTCCAAATCAGGAATTAAAGCTCCAAGGATAGATGCACTTATTATAGCAAATTGTGATTCTATTGGTTTTTTAAAGGCTAGAGTCAGTCCTATGGCCATTCCTATAGCTGTATGTGTTTTTCCTGTCATATTTATTCTCCTTTGATGTCTATGCAATTAATAAGTATACCTTAAAAAGATAGAAAGAACAAGTGTTTTAAGGAATAAAGCTAACAATTCTTTCATATATCCTATAAGGTAAAAGAAATTGTTAACAAGTCCAAATTTCATTGTGATTAAAATTTTAAAGTAAGGGTAATATATGAATATGACACTTAGACAATAATCTAACATATTTAAATATAAAAATTAGTTAGTTGCAAAATGTAATTTTAAAGTTATCCACAGAAAACAAGTAATTAAATGCCTTTTGAGTAACCTAAGCCTTAGGATATCCACAAAAAAAAGGCATGACAAAACAAAGGTTCAATAAAACC
>JAAYHM010000150.1 GCA_012735405.1 Tissierellia bacterium
TCTGAAGAAGTCCCCTTTCCCATAGTGGGCATGAGTGATGTAATGCCCTATGATAATACCCTGTATTCCAATATGACTGATGACATGATGGCTCTTTGGAAACAGGCCTTTATAAAAAGGCTTGAAAGGGCCAGGGAAGAATTTGACCCGGATATTGTATTTGCCCACCATTTGTGGATATTAACCTCCATGACCAGGGAAGTATTCCCGGATAAAAAAGTTATTGGAATCTGCCACAATACAGACCTGAGGCAGGCTAGAATGAATCCCCACATTAAGGAAAAGCATGTAAAAAACATTCACGAGCTGGACTATGTCTTTTCCATTTCTGAGGAACAAAAGGATCAAATAGTGGAAATCTACGGTATAGATAGGGACAGGATAATAAATGTAGGAGGGGGCTATAATCAAAATATATTCTACCCTCCAAAGGAAAAGACCTATGCTGATAAGGTAAGGCTGGTGTTTTGCGGCAAGATAGACCCATCCAAGGGTGTATATGAGCTAATAGAGGCTTATAAATCCCTGGGGCTGGAGGATGTAACCCTGGATATTATAGGAAGTCCTATTGGGAAGAATAAGGAAAGAATTGAAAGATACATTGGTGATGATACTAGCATCAGGGTCTATAATGTAAAGGATCAGGTAGCACTAGGGGAGGAGTTTAGGAAGAAGGACGTATTTGTTATGCCCTCCTACTATGAAGGCCTGGGCCTGGTGGCCATAGAGGCTTTGGCCAGTGGTCTTTATGTAGTAGTTACAGAAATAGAGGCCCTCATGGCCCTGCTGGGAGATAAAATAAACAGTTCCGGAGTAATTAAATATGTCCAGCCTCCTAGAATATACGACACAGATAAGCCGCTGGAAGAAGACCTGCCAGCCTTTAAGGGAAGGCTAAAGGAGGCTATGCTGGAGCAGATTGAAAAGGTAAGACAGAGAAAAAACTGCCACAAGGAAGTAGAAGATCAAATAAGAGCCCTTTCCTGGGAAGGGCTGGTTGAAAGAATGAATGAGATAATAAAGGCTATTGTAGACAAATAAGACAAGGGGACGGCTTTCAAAGCAGTCATTCTAAGCCTTAGGTTTAAAAACAGTTATTTTGAACTGCAGGTCTCAAAGCAGTTATTCTGAGCCCCAGGGGAAGAATCTCCTAAAACAAAGGAAGGGTTTTCTATCTTTTTTCATATTCTGATAAAATAGGTATAGGTAATGAAATGGTTCATTTAGCGTATGCTTAAATAACGGCTCTCTAGATTCCGAATTTGTGAAATATCACGGCTCGTAAAACCGATTTGCCAATTCCCTTACGGGACCCTGACGGGACAGTGGCAAATCTTATGGTTTTACTTCGCCGGATATTTCATACAAATTCTCCATATGAGAGCCTTTTATTTAAGCATACAGCTTCTCTGAATTTTCATTGGAAAAAGCCTTTTCCTTACCTATATGTACAAAACAACCCCTATTATAAACCCAACTACCACTCCTATAGAAGAAGCCCTGCCCTTATACAGTTCCTTTGCACTGGGTATCATTTCATCACAGATTATATACAGCATGGTACCTCCGGCAAAGGCTAGGCAGAGGGCTATTATCTGGGGAGAAATACTGCCCAAGTATGCTCCAATGAAGGCTCCAAGTCCTGTTGGTATGCCGATTAAAAGGGTATACAGTACAATTTTAAGGGAATTATCCCTATTTATTTTCATAGGTATGGCTATGGCAACCCCTTCAGGTATGTCGTGAAGCAGCATGGCTATGGCTAAGGTGGACCCTAGATTGGAGGAGGTTAGGAAGCTTGAGCCTAAGGCCAGTCCTTCAGGAAAATTATGTACAGCTATACTGATTCCCATAAGTATACTGCTTTTTATATAGGCATTTTTCCCCATCTTATCAATATATCCTTCCATTAGTATGACAAGTAATATGCCTAAAACTATTCCGCCAATTGCTGTTAACATGTTTTCAGATACATAGTAGGCTTCTGGAATCAGATGAAAGGTTACCATAAACATCATAAAGCCACTGGTAAGGCCTAACAAAAAGCTCATTATTTTATTGGTATTTTTAATAAATAATGAAATTATCCCTCCTAGACCAGTTCCAACCACTCCTATCAAAAATCCAATAATACTTATACTAACTAAGCTATGCATAATATCACCCTTTCCACTATTAATATTCTATGGGTAGCAAATAGAAAGAATGAGTATATATTATCTATAAATAATTAAATAAATCATGTATAATATATAGTTAGGAATTTATAAGAAAGGACTTGACAAGATGGAAACTAAAATACTAAGGATAAATCCATTAAATCCTGAACTAGATTTAATAGCTGAAGGGGCTAGATATATAAGAAAGGGTAAACTAGTTGCCTTTCCTACAGAAACAGTATATGGTCTTGGGGCCAATGGATTGGATGAGGAGGCAGTGAAGAATATATTCATTGCCAAAGGCAGGCCCCAGGACAATCCTTTGATTTTACATGTTTCTAAAATTGATGAAGTAAGGCCCTTGGTAAAATCAATACCTGAGGAAGCTAAAATTCTTATGGAAGAATTTTGGCCAGGACCATTGACTATTATTTTTGAAAGAAGTAGTATTGTACCAGATATTATTACAGCAGGATTAAATACTGTGGCTATAAGAATGCCTAACCACCCTGTAGCCTTGGAGCTCATTGAGGCAAGTGGAGTTCCCATAGCAGCACCATCTGCCAATACTTCAGGAAAGCCAAGTCCTACTTTAGCAGAGCACGTTATAGAAGATCTATATGGGAAGATAGATATGATACTGGATGGAGGCCCTACAGGAGTAGGCTTGGAATCTACAGTTTTAGATTTGACAACAGATGTACCAACCATACTTAGGCCTGGTGGCATAACCTTAGAAACAATAAGGCATTTTATTCCCAATGCAGAACTGGACCTAAGTATAATAAGCAGCAATGAAAAAATAGTACCCAAGTCACCAGGGCAAAAATATAGGCATTATGCACCTAAGGCAAAAATGATAGTATTTACTGGGGATGTTGAAAATATAGTGGAGGCAATTAAGGATAGAGCAAAAAAGTATGAAATGGAAGGCAAAAAGGTGGGTATAATGGCTACTGAAGAAACCAAAGATAAGTATAGTCAAGGCTCAGTTATATCGGTAGGCAGTAGGAAAATGAAGGGTACTATTGCAAGAAACCTGTTTAATACCTTAAGAAAATTTGATGAAATAGGTGTGGATATAATTCTTTCAGAAGGTGTTGAAATGGGCCAGATTGGTACTGCTATAATGAATAGGCTTAAAAAGGCCTCTGGAGGAAATATAATTAAGGTTTGAGGGGAGATAAGATGAATATTCTTTTTATTTGTACCGGTAATACCTGCAGAAGTCCTATGGCAGAAGGACTTTTAAAAGACATGGCCAGGAAAAAAGGAATGGATATAAATGTAAGTTCAGCAGGCACCTTTGCCTTTGATGGTCAGGAAGTATCCATGGAAGCAGTTGAGGTTATGAAGGAGGAAGGCATAGATATAAGGAACCATAGGGCAAGGATCATCCATAGGGATCTGCTGGAATCTGCAGATTTAATTCTTACCATGAGCAGTAATCACAAGAAACAGTTGCAAAATAAATATGATTTTCTTAAGGGTAAGGTATATACACTTAAAGAATTTGCCTATAAAAAGGAAGAAGACATAGAAGATCCCTTTGGCAGGGGAATTGATGCATATAAGAAGGCAAAAGAGGAGATAAAAGAAGCATTAAAGGAAATAATAGATAAGGGACTGCTGGCAAGTGGCAATGAAAACAATGGACAATTGAGATAAAGAGGAGGTAACAGTATGAAAATAGGAATTGGCAGTGATCATGGTGGTTTTGAGCTGAAGGAGTATATAAAGGAGTACCTTAAGGAAGAAGGCATAGAATTTGTGGATTATGGGACTTATTCCAATGAATCTGTGGACTATCCAGACTATGGTGAAAAGTTAGCCAGAGCTGTTGTAGCCGGCCAGGTGGATAGGGGAATTGCCATCTGTGGCACAGGTATAGGCATATCCATAGCCTGTAACAAGGTAAAGGGTATTAGATGTGCCCTTTGTGGAGATACTTATTCTGCCAGAATGAGTGTTGAACACAATAATGCTAATATATTGGCTCTAGGTGGAAGAGTTCTGGGGAAAGATTTGGCAATTGAAATAGTGTCCACTTGGTTAAAGGCTAAATTCCAAGGTGGAAGGCATGAAAGAAGAATTAATAAAATTTCTAGCATTGAGTCTAATTTATGATATAATTATCTAGGAGTTTTAGAGAGTGGAAATTTACATGAGTAAATTCCTTTTATAAAGGCTTCTTAAGGATTGACCAGATGAAGCTTCATACATGAGAGAAAGGAGTTTTTTTATGGGAAAAGTTGTAGTACTAGATCATCCGTTAATAAAACATAAGCTTACATTCATAAGGGATAAAAATACAGGACCTAAGGAGTTTAGAGAGCTGGTTAAGGAAGTTTCTACCCTAATGGCCTATGAAGTTACACGTGATTTGACCCTGGAAGAAGTAGAAATAGAAACCCCTCTAGCTAAGACTAAGGCTCAAGTGATTTCCGGCAAAAAATTAGGCCTGGTACCTATTTTAAGAGCAGGACTTGGCATGGTGGAAGGAATGCTGGATTTGCTTCCAGCAGCTAAGGTAGGCCATGTAGGATTGTATAGGGATCCTGAAACTTTACAGCCGGTGGAATACTATTGTAAGCTGCCAGAGGATGTAGGAGAAAGGGAATTAATAGTGCTGGATCCTATGTTGGCTACAGGTGGCTCAGCAGATGCTGCAATTAATTTCCTTAAAAAGAAAGGTGCACAATCTATAAAATTAGTATGTCTACTTGCTGCTCCTGAAGGCTTGGAAGTAGTCCAAAAAAATCACCCAGATGTGGATATATATCTGGCAGGCATTGATGAAGGCTTAAATGAACAGGCTTATATAGTTCCAGGTATAGGGGATGCAGGAGATAGGCTTTTTGGTACAAAATAGTTAAAACGAGCTAAAATAGCTCGTTTTTATTATCAATCCGTGGTAAAATAGATAAAAAAATTTGGGAAAGGAAGATGTAGCAAATGATTCTGGGAGTAATAGGAGGTATGGGACCTTTAGCTACATGCAATTTCTTTGAAAAAATAATAAGACTAACTGAAGCAGATAAGGATCAGGAGCATATCCATGTTATTATTGACAATAATACTCAAATTCCAGATAGAACAGACTATATATTAGGTAGAGGTGAAGATCCCAGACCTGAACTTATAAGGTCGGCCTTAAGGCTGGAGTATGCAGGAGCGGACTACCTTGCCATGCCCTGCAATACAGCCCATTATTTTGTTGATGATATAAAAAGGCATACCAGGGCAAAGATTGTAGACATGATAGAGGAAACAGCCCTATACTTAAAGGAAAGCTATCCGGACAATAGGGACTATTTACTACTGGCAACCAAGGGAACATATAAGTCCCAAGTTTACAAAAAAACCTTCCAAAAACACCATTTAAATATTATAGAGCCCTCAGATGATGACAAGGACATTATAATGGACTGGATTTATAAGGTTAAATCTTCAATTTTAGATATAGGGGAAGAAGATTTTAAAAGGCTTATAGATAAATATGTTGAAAACAGGCAGATACCTGTGATACTGGGATGTACTGAACTTTCCACCCTGGCTGATATAATAGGGCTTTCCATTGAACATGTAGACCCCATGCTTATTCTTGCCAAAGCCTGTGTTAGACTACATCAAAATAGGAAAAAGTAATGGATTGGAAAGGATGAAGGGGGCAATAA
>JAAYHM010000151.1 GCA_012735405.1 Tissierellia bacterium
TATTTTGTTGTAAAAACTATTAAAATATTCATTAAATACTTTAAAAATAAATGTAATCAATTATAATAGAATTGTAACATTATTTTGAGCATCGAAATATCCGATAGGAGGAATAGGATGAAAGCATTTAGCACTTTAAAAAAATTTATACTTGAACATAAATGGAATTACATACTTGGTATCCTATGGTTAATTATAATAGATTATGTACAGCTAATTGTACCACAGATTCTAGGTAGAGCAACAGATCTATTGCAGTTAGGTCTTCTTGGAAGTAAGGGACTTATTAGATATGGCCTTTACATTATGCTAACTGGTTTAATTATTGGAGTAGGACGTTATATATGGAGAATATATATCTTAGGTACATCTAGAGAACTTGAATATTATCTTAGAAAAAAACTATTTGGCCATCTATTAACCCTATCCGCCAACTATTTTAACTATCATAAAACAGGAGATTTAATGGCTCATGCTACTAATGATATAAATGCAGTTAGACATGCTTTCGGGCAAGGTATAATAATGCTTGTGGATTCTACCTTTATGGCAATATTCACTATAATAATGATGATTAGAACTACTACCATAAAGTTAACAGTTATAGCCCTATTTACCCTGCCTTTTATAACAATTGTGGTAAATAGATTCGGAAGAATAATACATAGAAGGTTTAGAATAGTACAAGAAGCTTTTTCTGATCTTACAGATATTACCCAGGAAACATTTGCAGGAATAAGGGTAATCAAATCCTTTGTTCAAGAAAATTACATAGAAGAAGCATTTACAAATGTTAATACTGATAATTTCAATAAAAATCTGCTATTAGTAAAAGTATCTGGACTGTTTCATCCTTTAATTACTTTCATATCCTCCATTAGTTTCCTAGTTGTCATTGTATATGGAGGTAGACTGGTTATTTATGATGTTATCTCATTAGGTGATTTTGTTGCCTTCATAAATTATTTAAATCTACTAGTCTGGCCTATGATGGCTTTAGGTTGGCTTGTTAACCTAATTCAAAGGGGAATTGCTTCAATGGAGAGGATAAACCATATATTATATGAGGAACCTGAAATAACAGACTCTAAAGATGCTATAGAATTAAAAAACATCAAGGGTAAAATAGAATTTAAGAATGTTAGTTTCAAATATAATAAGCATACTGATTATGTTCTAAAAAATATTAATTTTACTATTGAGGAAGGCAAAACCCTGGCTATTGTCGGCCGTACAGGTAGTGGAAAAACCACCATTGTAAATCTCCTTTTAAGACTTTATGATATCCAGGAAGGAGAAATAAAAATAGATGGTGTTAACATTAAAAACATTAAATTAAAAAATCTAAGGGAAAATATAAGTTACGTACCCCAGGACAACTTCCTATTTACAACTACTTTAAGGGAAAATATTGGCTTTGCCTTTGATGAACCTATAGATGAAGATTTAATGATAAAATCATCTGAAATCGCACAAATTTATGATAATATAATGGATTTTCCTGATAAGTTTGATACTGTAATAGGAGAAAGAGGTGTAACCTTATCCGGAGGACAAAAACAAAGGGTATCAATAGCAAGGGCAATTGCAAAGGATGCTCCCATACTAATACTTGATGATAGCCTTTCCAGTGTTGATACTGACACAGAAGAAAAAATACTTAAGGGATTAAATAGACTAGCTAACCAGAAAACAACCATTATTATCAGTCATAGAATATCCACTGTAAAAGATGCCGATGAAATTATAGTTTTAGATGAAGGTAAAATAATAGAAAGAGGAGATCATGCCTCCCTTTTAGAAAACAACGGATTGTATAAACATTTATATGAAAAACAGCTATTAGAGGAGAAAATCTCTAGACAGTAGCAGGAGGGATTATTATGAGCAATAAATATAATGAACATGAAGAAGTTATTGGAAAGGCCTATGATTCAAAGTTAATGAAAAGACTTCTAAAATATGCTAAACCCTACAAACTGTTGCTTGTAACAGCTTTAATACTTATGTTAATTTTAACAGGACTTGATCTTTTGAAGCCCTATTTAATTAAAATATCCATAGATGAATATTTAAATGGCTACAGAAAAGCTATGTATGAAATTGAAGTGTCTCAGCCCTATGATGGAGTATTGTTTAATAATAAAAAGTATGTTAGATTAGACAGTTTAAGTTACAAGGAAAAAGAGAGGTTGAGCACCTACCCGCAAAAGAAAATTATAAAGGATAGAAATAGCTATTATTTGATAGGGATTGATGAAGAAATTGAATCTGGTATTAGGCTTTCTAAAGAAGAATATAGAGCATTTAGAAAGCAAGATATTGATGGATTAACTAAAATTGGAATAATATTTGCTGTAGTAATAATATTAACATTTGTGTTTAATTATTTTCAAGTATATCTGCTAAACTATGCAAGTCAGAAAATAATTTTTAATATTAGGCAGGAAGTTTTTTCCCATATAATAAGGTTATCTACCTCCTACTTTGATAATAACCCAATTGGTAGGCTTGTAACCAGAGTCACTAATGATGTTGAAACTTTAAACGAAATGTATACTAGCGTTCTTGTAAGCCTGTTAAATGATATATTCATATTAGGTGGAATAGTGCTTATTATGCTTAAAATGAATTTAAAATTAGCCCTTATATCTTTTGCATTAGTTCCACTAATTCTGGCTATTTCTGTTGTATTTAGAAAGAAAATAAGAAAAATATATAGACTAGGAAGAACACAACTTGCTAAAATTAACTCTACCCTTAATGAAAATATCAGTGGAATTAAGACAATTCAAATCTTTAATAAGGAAAAAAAGATATTTAATAATTTTGATAAGATTAATACTGATTATTTAGAAACCTCTAAAAGTGAAGTAAAAACCTATGCTGTATTTAGACCATCTATAGAATTTATAAGAAGTTTAGGATTAGCCCTACTAATATATTATGGAGGAGGTCAAGTAATTTCTGGAAAAATAGAGTTTGGAGTATTATATGCTTTTATAGATTATCTTCAAAGATTCTTCCGACCAATACTGGACTTAACTGAAAAATACAATATCCTGCAATCAGCCATGGCCTCCAGTGAAAGAATTTTCATGGTTTTAGACGAAAAAGATAATGTACCAAATGCAAAAAATCCTCTACCAGCCAAGAATATAAAAGGAAAAATAGAATTTAAAAATGTTTATTTTGCCTATAAAGATGAGGATTGGGTATTAAAAGATGTATCCTTTACAATTAATCCAGGGGAGACTGTAGCTTTAGTGGGTGCCACAGGTGCAGGAAAAACTTCTATAATAAATTTAATTGCCAGATTCTATGATATACAGAAAGGTGAGATATTAATAGATGGAGTAAATATTAAGGATTATGATAAATACCAGTTAAGAGAAAATATTGGAGTAGTTCTTCAGGATGTATTTCTTTTTTCAGGGACTATTAAAGATAACATAAGACTTAATAATAAAAATATTTCTGATGAGGAAATTATTAAAGTATCTAAATATGTAAATGCTCATAATTTCATAGAAAAGTTACCTAATAAATATAATGAAACTGTTACAGAAAGAGGTTCTACTCTTTCAGCAGGAGAAAGACAACTACTTGCTTTTGCCAGAACCTTAGCCTTTGACCCCAATATATTAATACTAGATGAAGCCACATCAAATATAGATACGGAAACAGAAATTCTAATACAAGATGCCCTTGAAAAACTTATAAAAGGAAGAACTACGATAGCTATTGCCCATAGATTATCCACAATACAAAATGCAGATAAAATAATAGTCTTACACAAAGGAAGAATAAGAGAAATAGGTACTCATCAAGAACTATTAGAGAAAAAAGGCCTATATTATGACCTTTATAGATTACAATACAAAGAAGATTTTGCCCAACAATAGATTAAAAAATTTCCCTATCTATGGCGTAATTTTCTTCAAATCCACATTCTGTGCACTTATAATGATGTAGACATTTATACTTATCAACTCCATCTACTTTATTAGTTATTTCATCTAATAGATATGGACTATAATCATCATAATAGTTTACTACAGGCCCCTTATCCTCCATAGGTTCCTGGCATACTTTACAGGTTTTATGAATTTTATATAATCCATTGCATAAAGGGCATACCAGTTTCACTTTCATCTTCCTTCCTGCCTATGGTATTATATTTATTATTTCTTAAATCAATTTATAATATACAAAAGCCCCTTAGGTTTCCCTAAGGAGCTTTTGTATCCCGCAATGCCGCTATCCGACTAATTCACACCCGCCTCTCACAAGGTGGGTGCCCTGTTAGCAGCTTCGAACTTCCTTCCTTACAATGAAGGCATGTTCTAGACTGCTAAACCCGAACTCCCGTAGTTCTCACGTCGGTTGAATTATTCGGACTTGCGCACATCGCAGAAGTTATTTCTATATTTATTATACACTTTCTAAGTTTCATATGCAATATAGAAGGATGGTTTACAATAATATATTTTTTTCTTAAATATCTAATATTTTACTAATTTGTTCTTCATTTAATGATTCTTCCAATATAAGTTTGCGCGCTAATGCATCTAAATATTCCTTATTTTGTAATAGTATTTTCTTAACTTCCTCATAGAAAGTATTAAGAAGTTCTTTAACTCTTTCTACCAATTTAGAATCAATGGTTAGATTATTGTTTACAATCACATCATAGGAAACAAGCCCTAAATCCTTGTCCATCCCATAAGAACCAATCATAGATATGGCCATTTCCGTTGCCTTTTTAAGATCTGAGGAAGCACCTGTAGTTATATATTCTGTTCCAAATATTATTTCTTCTGCAGCCCTTCCTCCTAAAGCAATTTTTATATTATTTTCAATATCCTTTTTAGTTTGATACATTCTATCTGGAGGTATATTTAAACTAAAGCCTCCCATTCCCCTTGTACTAGGTATAATGCTTACTTTAGCAACTTTATTGTTTTTATCTACTCTTTTAGCTATTAAAGCATGTCCTGCTTCATGATAGGCCGTTATTTCTCTATCTTCTTTAGAAATACTACTTCTATCTTTCTTTTCTTCTCCTACTAGTACCTTTAAATAGGCTTTATTAATATGGTCCATAGTTATATTGCTATTCTTATTCCTTGCGGCAATCATTGCAGATTCATTTAGCAAATTTTCTAACATGGCACCACTAAAGTATACGGTTTCTCTTGCCACTTCCTTTAAGTCTACATCTTTAGCTAAGGGTTTGTTTTTACTATGAAGCTTTAGAATAGCATATCTTGCATTTACATCTGGAAGACCTACCTCTATTTGCCTATCAAACCTACCTGGCCTTAAAAGGGCTTCATCTAATGTATCTATCCTATTAGTTGCCGCTAATACTATTATACCCTCATTTTCTTTAAATCCTGACATTTCTGTTAATAGGGCATTTAAAGTTCTATCCCCTTCTTCACTTCCTGAATTTGAATTTATGCCTTTTCTTGCCTTTCCCAATGCATCAATTTCATCAATAAATATAACACTTTTACCAGATTCCTTTGCTTTCTTAAAAAGCTTTCTAATTCTGCTTGCTCCTAAACCAGCGTAGACCTGTATAAAATCAGAACCAGAAACTGCATAAAAAGGAACCTGGGCTTCTGTGGCTAATGCCTTTGCAAGTAAGGTTTTACCTGTTCCAGGTGGACCATATAGTAAAACACCCCTTGGCATTCTGGCCCCATATTTAGCATATTTTCCAGGCTCTTTTATAAAGTCAACTAATTCTCTCAAGGATTCTTTAGCCTCTTCATTACCTGCTATATCTTTAAAGCTGATTCTTTTAGAAATTGAAGTTTCAGCTTCTACATTAGCCATATTAGCCATTTCTTTTTCTGCCTGTTTTGTTCCATTTTTTATAAGGTAGGCTACAAGAAAAATACCAGAGAACATAAACACTACAGGTAATATTTGTCCTAAAACGCCTCCCTTGGTTGTTTCTATAACATCTACATTAGCTAGTAATAGCTTTTCCTTAAAGTTTTCTATACGTGGATTATCAGTAACAAATTCAGAATCATCATATAATTTACCACTTATTTTAGAAGATTCATTTAAATAAACCTCTTTAACTTTTCCTTTTTCAAGATATTCATTAAATGTCCTATATGAAATTTCATTAATTTCCTTATTCTTATTTGCATAAAAATAAATACCCACAGTCAATATTGCAATAACAAGGAATACTATTAGATATCTTTTCTTTATATTTAAGTTCATTAGATTTCCTCCTTGGTTTACATAATACTATTTTAAATTATAACATGTAAAGCTTTACTTTGTCCATTTTATAAAATTTACAAAAAATGAGATTCTTCCTTGTATCATACAAGAAAGAATCTCATTATATTTATGTTATTTCTTCTTTAATGCCTTTAATATCCTATCTAGTCTCTTCTCCTGTTCTTCATCAAGGAAAGGTCTAATATTTTCTAATTTCTCAAAAATGGCTTCATATTCTTCAGGAGTCATCTTAGATTCCATCTCTTCATTTAATCTAATTATTTCCACAAATATATCATCTTCACTTTTATCAGCATAGTTTTCAGCCAGTTCTTCAATGATTTCTAATTCTTCTTCTGTTGGTTCAATGCCATTAAGGTTTTCTAGGGATCTTTTTATGTCTTTATCTTTCTTCATAAACTAACCTCCTATATACATCCTAATCTAATCTATGTAAAAAAAACTATTTATATTACTATATTTAGATAGCAACATTTAGTGACTGCATGCATAATATGAATATATACTGTTCTTAGGAGGACTTTATATGAATAATTTTTTGGTATTATTTTTATTTTTAATTTTATTAAAGGAAAAAAGAAAAAATGGCCTTACTTTATCAAGTATAAATATAAGTTTTGAATTAGACATTAATACTACCAAAGAAAAAATTAAATTGATAAAAAAAATAGGACCTTATTTCCCTGAAGAATATTTACCTGCTTTTAATAAGGCTTTAGTAATAACAGAAAAAATACTAAAGCTTTATGAAACCATAAATTTTATTCAAAAAGAAGATAACATATATATTGCAGAATCTATCCCAGTAAAAAATTATCAAGAACGATTAAGTTACATAGCAAATACTATAAAAAAAGATTTTTCAAAGGAAGAAATAGAAAGATTGGGCTATTTGGCAGATTTTATATTACAAATAGATAAATTTAATAAGATGGCTAATATGTTAAACCATATTACTTCAAATCCTGATTTACTAAAAGATACAAATAATATGTTTAAGATACTTGAACCCCTTTTAGGTGGAGATGAAAATGAGATGAAAAAATTTAAAGAAATGGCAAAAATGATGAACATATTAAAGGTTTTGGATAAGCCAAAAGAAAATAAGGATAAACAGGTAGAAAAAAATGATAAAAAAGAGGAAAATATTTAGTAGCTGCTAAAGATTTTCCTCTTACTCATTTTTTAAATATTCTACAAGTTTTTTCATATCTTCTGGCATTTCTGCAGTAAAAGTCCTTTTCTCCTCCTCCCTAGGAAGTTTTATTTCTAGATAGTAGGAATGTAATGCCTGTCTGTTTATATATTCACTGGGTTTATGGTATAGGGTATCTCCAATTATCGGATGTCCTATATGGTTTAAATGAACCCTTATTTGATGGGTCTTCCCTGTAAAAATTTCTACATCTAAAAGGCTAGCATGAGAGTATCTTTCTATAACCTTATACTTTGTTATGGCTTCTTTACCGTCTTTTTTAACTACATTTTTAATGGATCTGTCTTCTTCTCTCCCTATTGGAAGCTCTATTATATCTTCATCCTTTTCTACTATACCAGTTACAATTGCCATATATTTTTTTACTACTTCTTTTCTTTCGTATTGTAGAGCCATCTGTTGATGTGCAAAAGCTGATTTAGCTACAACTAAAATTCCAGATGTATTCATATCCAATCTATTAACAAATCTTGGTTTCCTTTTAATTCCTTTACTTTTAAAATAGTAACTTAATCCATTGGCAATAGTATTGGTTTGATGGCTTTTAGTTTGATGAACTACCATAAAGGGCTGTTTATTGAGTAAAATTACATCTTCATTTTCATAAATTATATCAAGGGGTATTTCTTCAGGAGGAGTAGTATCAATTTCATCCTCTATAATTATAGATACAATATCTCCCTTTTTTAAAACTTCTTTCTTATGTTGAACTTTACCATTTACAAGTATTAAATTGTTTTTATAAAGCCTTCTAAAAAGCCTTGTTGATATATCCTTATCTTTTAAAAATTCTTCTAAATTTATACCATCCTTGTTAACCCTTATACTTATTAAGTCTTCTTTGTTATTAAATAAACTCATATATACCTCCAAATATTAGTAATATTAATGTATAATATAAATATAGGTATAAATAATTATAACAAATATATATAAGAAAGCATATAATGTATGGAGGAGAACTAATGTTTTCTGAGAATCGAATAATTAATATAATTTACAATCATGATGAATCATCAGTAAAAACCTATAAACTATTGAAGAAAAAACTTATTGAAAGGGGATTTAGTATACCAGAAACTTACCATGAAAAAGCTGAATTAAACATATGCATAGGCGGTGATGGAGCGTTTTTAAGAGCTGTTCACAGGTACAAATTTCCTGATATACCTTTCATTGGAATTAATACAGGTCATTTAGGATTTTTTCAGGAAATCCTGCCTGAAAATATAGATGATTTTATTGAAAGATACATGGATAAGGATTATGTAATTGAAAAAATATTCTTAGTAGAATCAAATATATTAACAATAAATAATTCTTTCAAACTCCTAGGAGTTAATGAAATAGTAATAAAAGGGATAAAATCAAAAGTAGTTCATCTGGAAGTATTCATTAACAATAACCATTTGGAAAAATTTTCCGGAGATGGAATTATCATTTCTACACCAGCAGGAAGTACAGGATATAATTTTTCAACTGGAGGCAGTATTGTATATCCTTCACTTAATACCTTGCAGATAACACCATTGTCCCCTATTAGTTCGAGGGCTTATAGATCTCTTCTCAACAGTATTATAGTACCAGGAGATATATTTATTACAATAAAACCAGAATACCGATATGAAAACTCTATTCTACTGGTTGTAGATGGTATGGAATTAAAGTATGACGGCATTACGGAGATGAAGTTCACAGTTCCCAAAAAAACTATTTCAAGATTAAACTTAGATAAAAATATGTATTGGAATAATCTAAAAAGTAAATTCTTATAATATAAGGGAGGATTGCCTCCCTTATATTAATTTATCCATTTCTTCAACTAGCTCTCCAAATACTTTTAACGCATTGTTTACTGGCTCTTCAGTTGTCATATCTATTCCTGCTTTCTTTAGAACATTAATTGGATAGTCTGAGCTTCCACTCTTTAAGAAGTTTAAATATCTTTCTACAGCAGTATCCCCTTTATTCAATATTTGCTGTGAAAATTCAACTGCTGCAGAGAATCCAGTTGCATATTGGTATACGTAGAAGTTATAGTAAAAATGTGGTATTCTAGCCCACTCTATTGCAATAAGGTCATCTACTACTACATTTGGTCCATAATACTTTTCATTTAATTTCTTGTATGTTTCACATAGATAATCTGCAGTTAATGCCCCACCCTTTTCAACATGGTCGTGTATTAACATTTCAAATTCAGCAAACATAGTTTGTCTAAATACTGTAGTTCTAAACTGTTCTAAATAGTGATTAAGCAAATATAGCTTTTCTCTGTCATCTTTTACATTCTTAAGCATATAATCAAGCAATAAAGCTTCATTAGTAGTTGAGGCAATCTCAGCCAAGAAAATACTATAACCAGCATATACATAGGGTTGGTTTTTACATGATAGATAACTATGGATAGAATGCCCCATTTCATGAGCCAGTGTAAATACGTTATCCAAGGTATTATGATAATTCAGCAGTATAAAAGGCTTTGAGTCATAACTACCACTAGAATAAGCACCAGACCTCTTGCCCTTATTTTCATATACATCTATCCAACCTTCATTAAATCCTTCCTTTACAATATTGATGTATTCATCTCCTAATGGCTCAAGCCCCTTTATGACAAGTTGTTTAGCTTCTTCGTAAGGTATATTAAAGTCTACATCTTTTACTATAGGAGTGTATAAATCGTACATATGAAGTTCTTCTACACCTAAGGCTCTTTTTCTAATGTCCATATACTTGTACATACTATCTAAATTATTATGGACTGATTTGATTAAGTTCTTATAAACAGACACTGGTATATTATTCTCAAATATAGATGCTTCTAAGGCAGAATTATATTCTCTTATTCTGGCATTTACTATATTGGACTTTACTTCACCATTTAATAGCTGAGCAAAGGTATTTTTAAAGCTTCTATAGGTGGTATAAAGGCCTTCAAAGGCACTGCGCCTAACTTCCCTATTTTTGCTTTCCATTAAGGGAATAAAATTTCCATGGGTTATTTCCACCTCAAGGCCTTCCTCATTTTTTATTTTAGGGAATTTAATATCTGCATTATTAAGCATACTGTAAGTCTTTTGTGGAGCACTATAAATCTCGCCCATCTGAGCCAGTATATTTTCTTCTTCAGTAGATAATACATGTTCCTTTTTTCTCAATATATTTTTTAAATAATGGTCATATAATTTAAGGCCCTCAGTTTCTTCCATAAATGTATTAAGGATAGCCTCATCTATACTAAGTATTTCTGGAGTCATAAAGGAAGTTTTTTCTTCTATTTTTACATAGGCTGCCAGGGCTTTGTCCTGCATTTCCTGTGATGAACTTACCCTAGTATCTTCATCTAGTTTCATATTTGCATAAACATATACATTGGCAATCTTTCTATATAAGTCCATTTGCTCATTTAAGGCTTCCAGCAAAACTTCACCTGAGCTATCTAATTTCCCTTTATATTTTGGAAAATCCTCTGCTTTATTTAATACATATTCTAAATCTTTTTCCCATTCTTCCTTAGTTTTATACATAGATTCAATATCCCACTTGTATTTTTCCGGTATATCCTTTCTATCTTTTAATTCCAGCTTTTCCATACAAACTCCCCTTTCGGTTAATTATTTATAGTTCTTAGTGCCTCCAATATGATATTTCTTGCAATTGGCGCTGCAGAACTTCCTCCAGTAGAACCTTCTTCCTCAAGTAGCACTGCAACAGCTACTTGAGGATCTTCTGCCGGTGCAAAACCTATAAACCATGCATGATCCTTACCTGAAGGATTTTCAGCAGTACCAGTTTTACCAGCTACTCTAACATTATTTATTTTTGCATTTTTTCCAGTTCCTATATTTACTGAATATACCATCATGTTTTTTAATTCATTTGCAGTAAATATATCAACTGCCCTGGATATTACTTCTACTTCAAAAGTATCTATTATCTTTCCATTTTTAGATATTATTTCTTTGACCAAAACAGGTTTTACTATATCTCCTTTATTGGCAATACCAGAGGCTATAAGGGCCATATTTAAGGGTGTAACTAGTACCTTACCCTGGCCTATACTTGCGGCTGCTATATCCGTTTTCCCAACACTTCTTTTAGGGAAGAATGATTTTTTAACAGGAAGATCAAAGTCTATTTCCTTGTTTAACATAAACCTTTCTGCTACTTCTGAAAACCTATCAATTCCTAGTTGAAGAGATGATTCAGCAAAATAGGGATTGCATGAATAAATCAAGGCTTTTTCTAAATTAATATTACCATGACCTTTACCAGCATAATCTTTCAATTCATAACCATCTATAATAGTACTTCCAGTACATTCATATTGATTAAGTAGAATATTATTTTCTAATAAAGCTGCAGTAGTTACAACTTTAAAGGTAGAACCTGGTTGATAAAGCCCTGAGGTAACTCTATTAAGTAAAGGACTGTTTTCATCCTCCACTATATTTACCCAGTCTTCTCTTAAAGTAGAAGGGTTAAAATCTGGTAGACTTACCATTGCATATATTTCACCTGTAGCTGGATTCATAGCTACAATGGCACCTTTTTTCCCTTTAAGCAAATTTCTAGAATATTCCTGTAGGTGATGATCTATTGTAAGGACTAATGTATTTCCTTCACTATTTGGTTCTACTAAATTCCTTAATTCATTTAATGCACTAGATTCACTAATATTCAGTAATACATTATTATAATGAAGTTCTAAATTGGCCTTCCCATAGTCTCTATAACTATACCCTATTATATGGCTATACAGGTTCCCATAGTTATAAATTCTATTATAAGTATCCCCATCCTTTTCACTATAGGCTAGTATGCGGCCATTCCTATCTATAATTGACCCCCTAAGTATTTTCTCTTCATTTATCCACAATCTTTTGTTATAGCTATTAGCCTTTATATCTGAAGCTTTAAACACTTGGAAATAGGTTAAATATACCACCAGGCTTACAAATAAAGCACAAATTCCTACCAGTACTGTAATTATTCTCTTGATCTCTTTTTCCATATTAAACCTCCTCTATATCCAGCTCCTCTGATGCAACTTGTAAAATACCTAAGGCGATAAAACTGGATAACATGGAACTTCCTCCATAGCTAACAAAGGGAATTGTAATTCCAGTAAGAGGTATCATTTTTACTACTCCTCCAAATATAATAAAGGATTGTATGCCAAATAGGATACTTATACCTAAGGCCACAATTCTAAAGAATTTGTTTTTTTGATTTATGGATATTTTAAACCCTCTATAGACTAAAATTAAAAAGAGCATTATTATACCTATGCCAGTTAAAATACCCATTTCTTCACATATGGCTGAAAATATAAAGTCCTTAGATACTTCAGGTATAAAGTCAGGATGACCTAGACCTAATCCAGTTCCAAAAAAGCCTCCTTCAGCTATGGCAAAAAGTGATTGGGTTATTTGATAACCTGTTGTATCAATGTGTTCCCAAGGATTGATCCATATTTCAAATCTAATTCTTACATGGGGAAAAATAATATATCCTAATATGCTACTTAAAATTAATACTGCAAAATTAAGTAAAACTAATTTTCTGTCTTCATGATATATATATTGGAGGGCTAAAAATAAAGAGCTAAAAATTAGGACACTACCCAAATCCCTTTGCAGGAACAAGAAAAATATAAATAGATACATTATACCTACTAAATAATAGTTTCCCCACTTTTTTTCTTTAAACTTATCATAATTAGCATAATAAGATGCAATTAAAAATATTGTAAGAATTTTAATTACCTCTGTTGGCTGAAAAGTAATGCCACCAATGGAAATCCAATTTATTGCACCTTTAAATCTTTCTCCTAAAAGTAAAGTCATGCCAAACAAAGCTATAGAAGCAAAAAAGTAATATATAAACCAACTTTTTAAGCTTTTAATTTTCTTTATCATAAAATAAGTAGCAAAAAACAAAACTATTCCTAGACCTATCCATACTATCTGCTTAAAACCTTGTTGAGGGTTTATTCTATAAATCATTATTATACCTATACTGGATAACATGGTTACTATTAAAAATATATAGTTGTCTCCTGTAGTTATTTTTAATAATAGAAAATTAGAAATATAAACAATAAATATAAGGCTAAGTCCATATATTATAGTTGACCTATCTAATGAATTTTTATAATACATAAACATTAAAAACAAGGCTATCATTTCAAATATAAATAATAAATTTCTTGGTACCTTATAGTTTATTCCTTTACTGAACATAATCCTTCTCCTATTCATTATTAACAAACAAAAATTCTATCTGTCCGACAGAGATCCTATCTCCATTTTTTAATTTTACCACATCCATCAGTCTCTGACCATTAAGATAAGTACCGTTTGCACTATTTAAGTCCTGTAAAAAATAATTTCCTTCATCCTTTACTATTCTTAAATGTTTTTTTGATATATAGGGATCCTTAATAACAATCTCATTATCATTTCCCCTGCCAAGAAATACTTCTTCCCCTAAAGGATAATATTCCTTCACCTTAAAGGGCAAAGTTTCCTTCCTATTTATTAATTTTAAATAAGTACTATCATTTAAAGTAATTGGTGAAATGCCTTTAATATCCAAATATATTAACCTTATGATACTAAAGATAAAAAGATAAATTATAATTATAAATATGTATTTAAATACTATTGAAAGTATATTAAACATAAAATCCTCCTATATCACTGTCTTAATTTTTGTTTTTGCTATTCTAATATTTGTAAAATATTGTGGGTAATTAGATAGATATAAGCATCATATATTTCTTCACTTGTAATTTTTTCATCATAATAATCCAATAGCCACATCTTAAGTACATAAACTATACCTATTGTATAATATTTTGCAATACTATCAATAGTTAAAGCTTCATTCTCAATATCTATTTTTAACCTGTGTTTTTCTATTAGTTTTTTACATAATTTAAATATTTTTTTAGAAAGAATTTCTTCAAATGAATTCTGGCCTACAGTTTTAAAAGCTTCTTTATAAAAGGATCTATTTTTATCAAAATATGTAAAAATCATCTTTAGAGCCTCTGACTCCAAATCATTTTCTATTAATGCATCCAAAACAATAAATAGTTCCTCTTCTAGTATATATTCAAATATCTCATACTTATCTTTAAAATAGTTATAAAAAGTAGTTCGAATAACTCCAGCTTTATCTGTTATCATTTTTACAGTTATTTTCCCAAATGGTATGTTTAATAATAGTTCTTTAAAACTTTCTACCAAAATTTCCTTAGTATTCCTGTTTCTATTCATATTTAATCTCTCCAATTAAATATTTTATAGTTATATTATATATTAAATTATCAGAATTTTTAAGGAATAAATAAAAAAGCCCGACAAGTATCAACCATTATGAAGTATTTAATAAATCATTCATCTTTTGTCCAGTATTTGATAGAATAAATATATGCTTAATCTATTAAGGGGGTATTTATATGCGTAAAAAATTAACAAGATCCTCTAAGGATAGTATTATATCTGGCGTTTGCGGAGGACTAGGAGAGTATTTTGATATTGATCCTGTAATAGTTAGAATTTGTTGGGTACTTTTGACTACTATGAATTTTATCACGGGAATATTTACCTATATAGTATGTGCTATTGTAATACCAGAGGAGAATGAAATAATATATGATAGTAATGATTCATCTACAAAAAATACACCAATGTTTATTGGTCTTATACTCATTGTACTTGGAACTATAAAACTGATTGATATTATATTTCCAAGATTTTTTACAGTGTTTAATATATTTAAATATTGGCCTGTGCTTTTAATATTAGCAGGTATATATATAATAGTTAAACAAAGAGGAAATAAGTAATATTATAAAGCAAAATCAACACACCTTTATTAAGGAGGTTTACTATGAAAAATTTTAGCGTATTTGATATACTAGGTCCAGTTATGATAGGCCCTTCCAGCTCACATACTGCAGGTGCCGCCAGAATAGGAAAAATTGCAAAAGAGTTAGCAAAGGATTCTTTTTATAAGGTTACTTTTTATCTACATGGATCTTTTGCTAAAACATATAAAGGTCACGGCACAGACAAGGCCTTAGTTGCAGGTATATTAGGGATGGACCCTTCTGACGAAAAAATTAGAAATTCATTGGAAATTGCAAAAGAAAAAGGTATTGATATAGAGTTTATAGAAGAAAATTTAGGGTATGTACACCCTAATACAGCAAAAGTTGTATTCCATTATAAGAATGAAGATAGCTTTTATATAATTGGCTCTTCAGTAGGCGGTGGGAACGTAATAATTACAAATATAAACGGTACAGAAATAGAATTCACAGGAAACTATTCAACCATATTAATTAAATACAAAGACAAAAAAGGTATAATTAGCAAAATAAGTACTATACTATCTAATCATGATATGAATATTGCAAATATGAAAGTAACAAGGGATAATAAAATTGCTACCATGTTAGTAGAGTTAGATAATCCTTTAGAAGATCATACAATAAAAGAAATATCTGCTTTAGATGAAATACTGTATATAACAGGAATTAATCCAATTTAGAGGTGATAATATGTTTAATACTGGTTCTGAGCTCATTAAATTATGTAAAGAGCAGAAGAAAAAAATTTCTCAAATTGTTATAGATAAGGAAATGGAAAATTCTGGCCTTAAATATGAAGAATTGATAGAAAAAATGAAAAAAATATTAGTGACTATGAAAGAATCTGCACAATATTCTTTAGATAAAGAAGTGATTTCTGTAAGTAAGCTAACTGGAGGAAATGCCAAAAAAGTAGAAGATTATAAAAATAACCACAAAACCATATGCGGAAAATTATTAAACTCTGCTATGGCAATGGCACTTTCCACTTCTGAAGTTAATGCTTCCATGGGAAAAATCGTTGCAGCACCTACTGCTGGAGCCTCTGGAATATTACCTGCAGCATTATTTACTGTAAAGGAAAGGCTGCAGCTTTCAGATGATGATTTGGTATTGGGCCTCTTTACAGCTGCAGGAATAGGTGAAATAGTAGTCAAGAACGCAACTGTATCAGGTGCTGAAGGAGGATGTCAGGCAGAATGTGGGGTAGCTAGTGCAATGGCAGCAGCAGCTGTTGTAGAATTAGCCGGAGGAAGTGTAGAAGCTTCCCTTAATGCAGCATCCTTCTCCATCATAAATGTAATGGGACTTGTATGTGATCCAGTAGCAGGATTGGTAGAATTTCCATGTTCTATTCGTAATGCTTCAGGAGTGGCCAATGCATTAATTTCTGCAGATCTTGCTTTGGCAGGAGTAAAAAGTTTTGTGCCCTTTGATGAAGTAGTTGAAGCCATGTATAAAGTTGGAAAACTAATGCCTGAATCTTTAAAAGAAACAGCCCAAGGTGGAGTTGCTGATACTAAAACTGGAAGGGAGGCTTGGAAAAGATTGTAAATCAAGTTTTATTTGAACAAGTCTATTCTTTATTATCTAAAGAAATGGAAAAAGATTATCTAAGCCTTTACAAAGATGAAATCTCTAAAGAAATTTCTAATAACTATTTTATCAACTTGTTAAAAATTAATTTGCTAAATAATAAATATGATGCCATGTCTGTTTTGGAACTCTTTTACCCTCTGTATTCCAAATATTGGAATGAACCAAAGGAAGAGATTTTAAAGTATATATTTGATTGGGTCCTTAAGCTTTCCTTTCCTGAAAAGATAAATAGGGAATTTAAAAAAAACTTAAAGCCATTAGTCCTGTTTTATTTAAATTTATTAAGATTTTTTTCTCGAGTAGAAGAAAAATACAATGAAAAAAGCTTCCAATACCAATATCCCTTGGAATTTTTAACTGATGAAGAAGAAAAGGACATAACTAATGAGTATTTTATATTTAAAAGGGCTTTTTTAGAAAATTGGATATATGAAATGATGAAGATAGATTTGTCCTTAACAGGGCACAATACCTTAGACCACGTTTTAGGAGTAAACCATATAAGCTTATATATAGGAAGACAAATAAAAAAATTAGGTCTTCCTATTGATTTAGGTATCGTAGTAGGTTCTTCTTTAGGTCATGACATTGGAAAATATGGAGTTATGGAGGAAGAAAGCAACAGGGTCCCCTATTTACACTATTACTATACTGAAAAATGGTTTGACAAATTTAATCTAAAAAAAATTGGCCATATTGCTACTAATCATTCTACTTGGGATTTAGAACTTGAAAATTTGCCATTAGAATCCCTTATTCTAATTTATTCAGATTTTAGGGTCAAAAATAAGGAAAATAAAATGCATATTTTCACTTTAGATGAAGCCTATGATGTTATATTAAATAAGCTTGATAATGTGGACAAGAAGAAGGAATTAAGGTATAGAAGGGTTTATCATAAATTAAAAGATTTTGAAAACTATATTATAAATCTTGGAGTTGACACAAACTTAAGATCCAAAACGTATAAAAGAAAAATATACAAGCCCTATTCCCTACTAGATGAAAGAGAAACTATAGACAATATTAAGTTTCTAGCTATTGACCATAATATAAAACTAATGGCAAAGCTTCTTGATGAAGAAAGTTTTAACAAGATTTTAGAAATGGCTAGAAATGAATATAATTGGAAAATAGTACGCCTATACTTACAGATATTTAGGGAATATTCCACCTATCTTACACAAAATCAAAAAATATTAGTATTAAATTATTTAACAGATTTATTGCTCCACAGGGAAGACGATATAAGAAAGGAAGCCTCTGAATTAATAGGGCTTTTAATAAGTGAGTATGATGAGGAATATAGAAAGGAAATTCCTAAATCTGCTAAAGTAGTTGAACCAAGATTAAATAGTGAAATGCTTCTAGATAAAATAATTAGAAGCATACTTTATCCTGACCATAAACTAATAGATTTTGCAATTGAATGGCAGTATAATTTGCAAAATATAGTTAGTTCCCTATTTATTAATTGCAGACCTGAACATTATGAAAAATATACAAGGATTTTAATAAAATATTATAAAAATTTTAAATCCATGTCCACAACGAGCCAATTTTATCTTTGTCAAGCCATTAATTATATACCTTTAGAGTATTTAAATACTGATGATTTAAATATAATCTTAAAATACATTATGTACCAATTAGATTCTAGCTCCATAGAAATACGCTTAACTGCATTAGATATAATAAATAGGACCAGCAATAAGCTTATTGAAAATAGTAAATTTAAAAAGAGTATAGAGAAATGGATAAAAAGCAATATTAAAGTTTCAGAAAATGCACCAGAAAATTATTTAAAGTATAAAATAGCTGTCAAAATCCAAATGGATGAAAATATAGTTAAACTACTTAAGGACAATTATGAAAAGGATAAAGAAAATATATCCGTTATATTATTGCAAAATTTAAAAACTGCCACTGAATGGATGAACAAAAAAATAAATATAGATATATTATATGATCAGGTAAAAGAATCTCCAAATTCAAACGGATTTCATATAGGTATGCATCTTTGCAATTTACTAAAGGTTAGCGCATTTGAAAAGGTCAGAAATTATGCCGGACATACCCTTTTAAATATATTTAAATTTTTATCCTTGGAAGAAAGAAATGATATAGTAGTTGAACTATTAAGGGCTTTGGAAATGCAAAACTATCAGTTTACAAAATTTATTCCAAATTATTTAGGTCAGCTATTATTATACTTGCATCCTGTTGAATTAGATGAAGTTATAGATGATTTTGAAGATAAAATAAAACAATCAAACACACAAATTATATTCCTGCTTCTTAAAACAATTAGTGTAGCTATTGAAAACTATCCAATTTACATTAAAAGATTTAAGGAAGATAAAAATGCTAATAAAAATAGACTTGTTCGTCTTTTAAGCCTTATATTAAATGGTATGGTCTCCTTTAATGAGGAAATAAAAATAGAAGCTTTCAGAGTTTTAGCTTGGGATATCTTTAATTCAAACAAGCTCAATTTACAACAAAAGCTTAATGTGTTCAAATGCATATTAAAGAAAATATTAACCCTTTTAGACGAAATGGAAGAAGATGAATTTATGCTTCTTATTAATTCTGCTTCCTTAAATCATATTTACAGATTTATATCAGATTATGAGTTTCAGTATGGAGATTTTTCCTTGGAAACAAACAATAAAATTGCATTTTTCCCTGGAAGTTTTGATCCCTTTTCTTTAAGTCACAAAAAAATAGCCCTGGAAATAAGAGACCAAGGCTTTGAAGTATATCTAGCAGTTGATGAATTTTCCTGGTCTAAAAGGGTCCAACCCCACAAGTTCAGGAAAAATATTATATCTATGTCCATAGGCCACGAAAAAGATATATATATATTCCCAAGCGAGATCCCTGTAAATATTGATAACGATAAGGATTTGCTTAAACTTAAATCTATTTTTGAAGGCAAAGAAGTATATATTGTAGTTGGAACGGACGTTTTAGCTAATGCAAGTGCTTATAAAAAAGATGGGATTTTAAAAGATTTTTCACATATAATATTTGACAGAAAAAGTTTCGAATCCCAAAATGACGATAAATCCATTATTGAAGAAAGGATTAAGGGTATTCGAGGAAAAGTAATAAGGCTTACCCTGCCTCCTCAATATGAGGACATTAGTTCAAGCCAAATAAGAAGAGCTATTGATTTAAATATGGATATTTCAAATGAAATGGATCCACTAGCACAGCAATATATATATAAATATGGACTTTACTTAAATGAACCCAGATATAAATCACTAATTCAAACTAAAACTATTGAAATAGAAATAATTAATAAAATAGATGAAAAAATTGTTGAGCATATATGTAATAATTTTAAATCTGAAGTTAATAGGGAACATTTATTAAATCTTAGAAATAAAAAGGATTTAAATATACTATTTCTAAAGGATGTAGAAAAGAATAAACTACTAGGATTTTCTGTTTTCTACTGGGTTAAAAACTCAATGCTTTACCATGAGTTCAAAGATACAACAATTACAAACTATATAAGAGAAAACTTAAGGGGTAGAATAGTAATAATAGCAGGGTTATTTGCAAAGGACAGAAGCAGCTATTTGTCTGAAATTGTGTTAAATGAAACACTGGCTCAATGTGTTGAGTTAGAATATAATCATGCCATATATTTGAACTATCTAAACTACGAAAACAACAAGCATATCATAGAAAATATAACTCTCCAGGGTTTTGTTGAAGCCCCCTTTTATTTTAACAATAATAAGGTATATATTGTGGATATGAGCAAACCTATAACATTAAGCCAAGATTTAGAAACTCTCCTTAAACCACCCTTTGATATAAACAAAAGTATATTATCTATAATAGATAAAACAAGGAATAGATTAAAAAGGGCTATATCAAATCTATACCCTGGAGAATTAGTATTGGTATTTAATAGGGATATGATATACAGCAAACTTATTCAAATAATATGTGATATAAATAATGTTCCTATAGTTCAAGGAAAAAATAGGCTTCTTGGTCCCAATATGTGCGTTCCCTTTGGAGCTATATTAAATGGAAGAATTCTACCTAATACTGTAACTAAAACAATGCATACGGAAAAAATATTTAATCCTGATATTAAGGATTTCACTATAGGTGCTTCTCCTAACTATTTAAGCTTAGACAATCAGGCAAAAATGCTTGCATCTTTTAATCGGCCCATAATATTGGTGGACGACCTGTTACACAAAGGCTATAGACTAAATGTTATAGAACCTATTTTAAGGAATAACAACATTAAAATCAAAAAATTAGTTGTAGGAATACTAACTGGTAGAGGTAAAGAAATTGGACAGACAAAAAATATTGACGTAGATACAGCTTATTTTGTTCCTAACCTTAAACTTTGGTTTAATGAAAGTGCCCAATATCCATTTATTGGAGGAGATGCAGTACTAAGGGAGGAACAAAACCAGGACTATATAATTCCAAGCATTAATTTAATATTGCCTTATGTTTCTCCTGGCTTTATCAAAAATACTTCTATAAAAAATATATATGAATTCTCTCAAGTATGTTTAATAAATACCATAGAAATTTTTAAAGAAATACAAAAAGTTTATCAGGAAATTCATGGTAGAAGCTTAATAATTAGAAATCTAGGCCAAATACTTATATCCCCTAGAAGACCAGATTCTTCTTTTTATTCTGATTCAATAAGAAATTTAAAGCCTACTGACTATCTGGAAAAGGATCTGGAAAACCTAAAGAGGATTGAAAATTTAGTGTTAAGATAGTAAGGATGGGGTATATGATTTACTACTATAAATATAATGATAAAATTCTATTTTCCTTCTATGAATATAAGGGCCTTCAAAAGATATCGGAAAACAAAGCCATTACAAGTAAAGAAAACCTATATTTTCTAAATAAAATGGACCCTATAAAATCAAGAAGAAGTTTTTTAGTAAATGACCCTTCTCTGCTTTTTTTGGATAGAGAAGGGTTAGAACTAATATTGTTAACTAATAAAAATTTCCCTTTAGATTTACCAGGATGGATAATAGATAGAATAAAAGCTAAGTTAGTAATATCAGTAAATACTGAATATCCAAACTGGCAAACGGCTTTAGAAGATCCTCCTAAAGATAAATGGAACATAAATATAGTTGCCCTGGGAGATGTAGGTAGTACACTTTTAATTGGTTTAAGGCTTTTAGGTGGAGACTGTATTAATAAAATAGGTATATATGATAGAAATGAAAATAGGCTAAAGCGGTGGGTATATGAAACAAATCAAATAAGGGAAGCCTTTAATCCATGGAAATTCCCAGTTGTAGAAGCAATTACAAAAGAGGAATTGTTTAACTGCCATATGATAGTTTTTTGTGCTTCTAAGGGGGTCCCTCCTGTAGGAAGCATTGTAAAGGATGTGAGAATGACCCAGTTTAGCTCTAATAGCCAAATAATTAAAGAATATGCAAAATTGGCAAGGCATTATAATTTTAAAGGAATATTTGCTGTAGTATCAGATCCTGTAGATTTATTATGTAAAGTAGTATTTTTAGAAAGTAACAAAGATGCAAATGGAAATATGGATTTTAAGGGACTAGCATCAAATCAAATAATAGGGTATGGTCTTGGAGTTATGAATGCAAGGGCATGCTTCTACGCTGAAATGTCACAAAATACGATACATTTTCTTGAAGAAGGAAGGGTTTTTGGTCCCCATGGTGAAGGCTTGATTGTTGCTAACAGTATAGAAAACTATGATGAGAAAATATCTAACTATCTAACTGAAAAAACTATAAATGCCAATAAGGAAATAAGAAGTTTTGGATTTAAACCTTATGTAGCTCCAAGCCTTTCATCAGGTGCTCTTTCAATTATATCCACCATAAGAGGCGAATGGTTTTATGGTTCCACCTATATGGGAAATGCTTACATGGGTTCCAAAGTTAGGTTAATAAAAGGGCATTTAGAATTAGAAAGGCTTAAATTACCAGATAAATTATATGAGAAAATAAAGGAAAGCTATGAAAGGTTAGTGACAATACTATGAAGGAGTTTTATTTGATACTTCCTGAAAAACCTTCATCTTTCTTAAAAAAAATGATAGACTTTACAACAGAAAAAATTGATTACAAAGTAATTGATAATTTTAACAAAATTCCAGATTTAAGGAATAAGAAAATTATATTTGCCGTAGAACTCCCTGCAACTGGAATAAGTAACAATCTTAATAATTTCTTTTTAACCCTTCTTAATAGGGGTGAAGATGCCCTCCTTGGTTCAGAAGGGATTTTGCTAATACGTAGTAAACATCAATATTTTACTAAAACCTATAGCCAATATATCATATTTCAAAGTAACCTGCTTGGTTTAAGATTTTTAGGAAGACCTTTGGTTGAAGCCACAGGAAATTTGGACAACTTTATTCCTTTAAAAAAAGTATACAACATGTCAACTGAAGAAATATGCTTTATGCTATGTAGAGAATTGGGTCTAAGATTTCTTTATGATAAATTTAAAAAGGTTGATAATCCTAAGATTTTAGCACTTCATTCCAGCAATTGGAATACTTCTAATTCATTATTATTATGGAAAATGGTAAAATCCCACTTAAAATTTGAAAATATATCTGAAATAAATGTAGGAAAGGGAGATATAGTAGACTGTGCAGCCTGCCCCTATACTACATGCAAACATTTTGGTGAACAAACAAAATGCTTTTATGGTGGAATTATTGTAGAGGAAGTGTACCCCAGTATATTGGAATCTGATGCAGTAATATTCATATGCCCAAATTATAATGACATGATATCTGCAAATATTGTGGCAGTTATAAATAGGCTTACTGCTTTATTTAGAAAAACTAAATTTTATGATAAAACTCTATTTGCAATAATTGTCTCTGGCCATTCTGGTTCTGATGCATTAGCTAGACAGCTTATTAGTGCCTTAAATATAAACAAGACCTTCAGGCTGCCACCATATTTTGCCCTAATGGCTACTGCCAACGACAAAGGTGCCATTGAGAAAGTACCCAACATTGAAGATAAAGCTAAGGCCTTTGCTGAAAATATAAAGAATAATATTATGAAATAATAAAGCTTACTAAGGTTAATCCTAAAGTAAGCTTTATCTTATTTGAATATACTTCCATTTTCCTGTTCTGAATCTAAACAATATAAGAGCCCATCTGATTAATTGATCAATTAAAATGGCATACCATGCACCTATTAAACCTGTTCCGACCATATATATGAATATATATGCAAAAGCTACCCTTATAATTAACACGCTTATAAATATAGCCACTAAGGTCCATACTGTATCCCCTGCACCCCTTAGCCCTCCTGCAGTTATTAGCTGTGATGATTGAAAGGGCTGTACTATTGCTGCAACTTTTAATATATTTGCAGTTTCTTCTATTATAACTGGATCTCTAGTATATAGGCTTGCTATAAAAGAACCAAAGAAAAAAAATACAATTCCTATACAACTGGCAATTATAGATCCTAACTTCCTACATTCCCTTACATATTCTTCGGCCTCAGCCGGCTTTTCTGCACCTAGACTTCTACCTGCTAAAGATGAAGCTGCTATTCCAAAGGCATGACCTGGTGTAAAGGATAAATTTAATATATTTAGTCCTATTTGATGGGTTGCATAGGCTACAGTTCCTAAAGAGGCTACAATTCTTACAAATAATAAAATTCCTACCCTGAAAGCTATTTGCTCCAATGAAGCAGGAACACCTATTTTTACTAGGTTATACATTATATCTTTATTTAATTTAAACCTTTCTTTTAATTTCAACTTTATAATAGTTTCTCTTTTTAGCATTCGTATTATAATCATTATTGATGCAATAAGTTGTGAAAGAGATGTTGATATACCTGCACCTGTAACACCTAATCTAGGTGCTCCAAATAATCCATATATTAAAATTGCATTACCAATTACATTTAAGAAATTTGCCTTAAGATTTATTTTCATCGGTGTTTTAGTATCTCCAGCTCCTCTTAAAACCGCATATATTGATAGGTTAAATGATTGGAATACAAGACCTAACATAATAACTTTAAAGTAACTGGTCCCATACATTAGGGCATCCTGTTCAGCACCTAAAAATGTCATAAATTTTTCAGCAAAATTTAAGCCCAGTATAAGAATAGGTATGGCAATTAAAAGCTGGGTTAATAAAACTACATGCTTCACCACATTTTCTATTCTATCAGTCCTTTTAGCCCCAACATATCTTGCCACCATAGCTGTTGCACCAACATTTAAGGATTGTATCAGTGATA
Organism: Tissierellia bacterium; assembly: GCA_012735405.1. Classification (GTDB taxonomy): domain Bacteria; phylum Bacillota; class Clostridia; order Tissierellales; family Tepidimicrobiaceae; genus JAAYFE01. The sequence continues at coordinate 25,271 of JAAYHM010000151.1, forward strand.
AGGCAATAAAAACTACCTGATTTGTAAGACCAATGGCTGCTATAGAAGCTGCTGCCTCTTTGGCATTAGGAATCCTTCCTACCATAATCATATCAATCATACCAAACAAAGAACTTAATAGTACTTCTATAAGTACAGGTCCAGCAGTATTTGTTACATGCCTTCGTATTTGCTTTTTATCATTAACTAATCCTTCTGTCATTCTACCACCTCTATAAACAATTTCGATTCCCTAATTATTATAGCATACTTAAAAATATTGTAAATACCATCATTATTATTAAAAAAATATAAGTATTGGTTAAAACCAATACTTATATTTTTTAATCCCTTAAGCTTTAGCTTTTTGGCCATATTTTTCTTTTATATACTTATCTATACTAGCAGCTGCCTTTCTTGCTGCTCCCATTGCAAGTATAACTGTTGCAGACCCAGTTACAACGTCTCCACCTGCAAATACTCCTTCTCTTGTAGTCTGTCCATTCTCATCTGTTATAATGCAACCTCTTTTATCTACTTCTAATCCTTTAGTTGTTGATGCAATTAGTGGATTGGGTGATGTTCCTAAGGCCATTATTACAGTATCTACTTCCATTTCAAACTCTGATCCTTCAATTGGTATAGGTCTTCTTCTACCTGATTCATCTGGTTCTCCTAATTCCATTCTTATACATTTAATTGCTTTAACCCAACCATTTTCATTTCCGATAATTTCTACTGGGTTAGTTAACATTTCAAATTTTACTCCTTCTTCCTTTGCATGATGAACTTCTTCAACCCTTGCTGGCAACTCTTTTTCAGTTCTTCTATAGACTATTGTTACATCAGCACCAAGCCTTAATGCAGTTCTAGCAGCGTCCATTGCTACGTTTCCGCCGCCTACTACAGCAACCTTTTGACCAACTTTGATAGGAGTATCATAATCTTCCCTATAAGCCTTCATTAAATTGTTACGTGTCAAAAATTCATTTGCAGAAAAGACACCGTTTAAATTCTCTCCTGGAATGCCCATAAATTTTGGAAGTCCGGCACCAGAACCTATAAACACAGCATGGTATCCTTCATCGTTTAGTAATGAATCTATAGTAACAGTTCTTCCTATAACTACATCTGTTTCAATTTTAACCCCTAATCTCTTTAAGTTTTCTATTTCTGGCTTAACAACCTTTTCCTTAGGAAGTCTGAACTCTGGAATTCCATATACTAGTACTCCTCCTGGTTCATGAAGGGCTTCAAATATAGTTACATCATATCCTTCCTTGGCTAAATCTCCTGCACAGGTAATTCCTGCAGGACCTGATCCTATTACTGCAACCTTAAATCCATTTTTCTCCTTAGTCTTTCCAACTTTAATATTGTTTTCACGGGCCCAATCTGCTGCAAATCTTTCTAGTTTTCCTATGGATACAGGTTCACCCTTTATACCTCTGACACATGTTTGTTCACATTGGGTTTCTTGAGGACATACCCTACCACAAACTGCAGGCAATGCAGTATACTCCGCTAGAATATGGGCTGCCTCTTCAAATTCACCGTCAGATATAGCCTTTATAAATCTTGGAATATCAATTTCTACTGGGCAATTGCCAACACAGGGTTTATGTTTACATTGTAAACATCTCTTTGCTTCAGCCATTGCCTCCTCTGCTGTATATCCTAAACAAACTTCATCAAAATTTTTAATCCTCTCTTTTGGATCCTGTACTGAAATTGGCACTCTTTTGAACATATCCATTAGTTAGCACCTCCCTGTTGGCATGTACATACTTTTTCTTCTCCCCTTTTAGCTAGTTCCTCTTCTTCTTTCTTATATTGTGCTAGCCTCTTTAAAGCCAAATCCCAATCAACTAGATGACCATCAAATTCTGGCCCATCAACACATGCAAATTTAGTTTCTCCACCTACATTAACCCTACAAGCACCACACATACCTGTTCCATCAACCATAATTGGGTTAAGACTTACAATAGTCTTAATTCCATATTTCTTTGTAAGTAAACATACAAACTTCATCATTATCATAGGCCCGATAGCTACTATTACATCATATTTCTTTCCTTGATTCTCGACAAGTTCCTCTATCATAGCAGTTACCATACCATTAAACCCATAACTACCATCATCTGTACATACATACAGATTTCCAGCTACTTCTCTCATTTCATCTTCAAGTATTATTAATTCTTTAGTCTTTGCACCTATTATTACATCAACATCAATTCCATTTTCTTTAAACCATCTTGCTTGAGGATATACAGGAGCTGTTCCAACACCACCTGCCACAAATAAGTACTTTCTTTTCTTTACTTCTTCTAAATCTTCGTTCACATAATCAGATGGCCTTCCTAGTGGTCCAACAAAGTCCCTCAGATAATCTCCTTTTTCGAGTTGTGAAATTTTCTTAGTAGAAGCTCCTATAGTTTGGATTACTATATTTACTGTTCCCTTCTCTGTGTCATAATCGCAGATTGTCAGTGGTACCCTTTCCCCTTTATCATCTGCAACTACAATTACAAATTGGCCAGGCTTAGCAGCTTTTGCAACCCTTGGAGCTAATATATCCATAGACACTATGTTTGGGGCAAGAAATTTTTTTTCAACAATTTCAAACAATTATAACTCCTCCCTCATAAAATATTAAAATTGCCTATATTTAGATTATATAAAAAACAATTTAAATATTAAAGTATAGTTAATTCTATAACTATTAGTTGGAATAATACTATGTAGGTTAGTTTATTCTCGTTATTTGGTTAACAAATATCGCCAAAATTAATATATCACAATAAATCCTATTATTCAAGATATTAATAAAATATTGTTTTTTATTAGTTTAATATATATTATGCTTGACTTTTAACATGTTTTGTTAAAATAATATTTATATTTATAAACAAATTTTTAATATATTTGATGTAAATCAAAGTTTTTAACTAAAACCAATTATATAATTTAATTAAAAATGCTGGAGGGATAGAAATGGAAAGAGATATTTGGCTTAATAAGCCTTATGGCGAAGTAATAGATTATATTATGAAAAATTATCACAAATATATTTCAAACCAATTAAAGGATTTAAGTAAGTTAACTACTACCATAATGAGGGTTCATGGCTTGGACCACGAAGAATTATTTGAAGTCCACAGACTATTTCATACAATTCAGATTAATATGGTTCAACATGCTATTAGGCAGGAAACTAGGATATTCCCGGTAATAAAAAGATATAGCATAAGACCCATTGAAGAACTACTGGATAAGGCTATAAAGGAAATTAAAGATTATCAGGGAAAAGAAGACAATACTGTAGAACTTTTAAACAAACTTGAAGCTATAACCAATAATTATACAGCCCCCCAAGATGGATGTGTAACATATGACAGAACCTACGAACTTTTGAAAGAATTACATGAAAACATAATATCCCACTTGGAATTTGAAGATGAAATACTATTTAAAAGGTTATTAGAGGAAAAAAAATAAAAGCTATCTTTCTTCCCTTCAAGGAAGAAAGATAGCTTTATCCCATATTAACCAATACATGATGGTCTTTACCATCATCTATCAGAGGGATATATTTTTCATTAATCTCTGCATTGTCAACAAAAATGCTCTTAACACCCTTATTTACCCTATTTTCATTATTAACCTCAATATGGTAGGTGGTATCTTTATACTTATATCTAATGGTAAAGCCATGCCAACCCTTTGGTATACATGGGTTTATATATAGTTTATTCCCTTCAATGGAAAAGCCTATTATATCCTCCAATCCTACCACATACATCCAGCCAGAAGAACCTGTATACCAACTCCAGCCTCCTCTTCCCCTATGTTGTGGGTTAGTATATACATCTGCAGCCATCACATATGGTTCTATCTTATAAGTAGATGATTCTATGGAGGTTCTGCTATGATTAATTGGATTTATCATTTTATATAAATTATAAGCCTTATCTCCGTACCCCATCATAGCGAAGGCTTTTATAGTCCATATGGCTGCATGTGTATACTGGCCTCCATTTTCTCTTACACCAGGTACATAGGATTTAATATAGCCGGGATTTAATTCACTAGAGTGAAATGCAGGTGTAAGGAGGGCTATAGTACCCATATCCTCATCTATTAAGTATTTTTCAACAGAATTAAGTGCCATTTTTACCCTTTTTTCATCTCCCAAGCCTGATATAACAGCCCAAGATTGGGATATGGAGTCTATGGTGCACTCACTATTTTCTTTGGAACCTAAAGGTGTACCATCATCAAAATAGGCTCTTTTGTACCATTCACCGTCCCAGGCATTTTTCTCAATATTTTCTTTTATATGCTCAATTGCTCTTTCATATTTATTGACTCTTTCCTTATCTTCCATAAGTTTACATATTGGAATGAAATTTTTTAAAACTGTTGCTAAAAACCAGCCTAACCATATAGATTCCCCTCTGCCTTTATGTCCTACTTTATTCATTCCATCATTCCAATCTCCTCCACCCATAAGGGGTAGTCCCCTTTCACCAAATCTTAGGGATCTATCAATGGCTCTTATGCAATGTTCATAAACTGTACCTTCATCTTTTGATATTTTAGGTATTTCATATCGTTCATCTTCATCTTCCCCTAAAACCGTACTTTCAATAAAGGGGACTTTCTCTTCCAATATGCCAAAATCTCCTGTAACTTTTACATATTTAGCGACACCTAAAGGCAGCCATAAAAGATCATCTGAATATTTGCTTCTAATACCCTTGTGAACATCACTACCAGGTACAGGATGCCACCAATGTTGAATATCTCCTTCCTTATACTGGTGGGCACAGTTTCTTAATATCTGCTCCTTTGTCATATATGGCATATGGTATAGGGCATTTGTTACATCCTGCATCTGATCCCTTGCACCAAAAGCTCCTCCAACTTGATAAAAGCCAGCCCTTGCCCATATACGGCAAGCTATAGTTTGGTACATTAGCCATCTATTCATCATAAAGTTTAATGTATCATCTGGCGTTTCAATATATATTTTTGTTAATATTTCATTCCATAGTGCCTTAACTTCATCCAGGGCTTTTTTTGAAAATTCTATGTCTTTATACTTATTAACAAGATTACAACCTTCTTTTATATCATCTGCTTCTCCCATTAATATGGTTAATTCTTTTTCTTCCATTGGTGAGAGACTTAGATCAATTTTAAAGGCGACACATGGATTATATCCTATGCCTAAAGTATTAGATAGTCTTGTTCTTTTTATTCCTTCTGGCATTTCATAGTTTGGAATAGTACCTAAGAACTCTATTCTGTCTCCAGTATAGGAATGAATATTTTCTGATGTAGATATAAATATAGTACTTCCTTTAAACTCACTATTTGCAGTATTTTTAACAACAAATATATCTTCAACCATATCAGTTTCCAATAAATTTTGTGTTTCTTCATCAGACACTCCTAAGACAGGCCTAGCATAATAATATAGGCTTAAATTTCTAGCTTTATCAGATTCATTTTTGAGTTTAATTAAGTTTATCTTAATATTATCTTTCTTTGGAACAAATACTGTTAGATTCTGTTCAATTCCATGGCTATGATGGTAAAATTTAGTATATCCTTGGCCATGGGTTATTATATAATCATTTTCATCCCTAATTGGCTTTGGGCTTATACTAAATACTTCACCAGTATCTTCATCCATAAGGTAGATAATTTCCCCTTGATGGCCTACTATAGGATCGTTGTACCAGGGAGTTAATTTGTTTTCCCCACTATTTTTTGACCAAGTAAATCCAACTCCTTCTTCAGTTATAATAAACCCAAAATCCTTATTTGAAATCACATTTGTCCAAGGCATTGGAGTATTTGTATTTTTTGATAATTTTATAATATATTCACTTCCATCCTGGGAAAACCCACCATATCCATTAAAGTATTTCAGGTCTAAATTAAGTTCTTTACCTGTATATAAACCTTTCTTTTCATTAAATACCTTATAAGATATATTATATTGATGTCTAACCATATCTTTGAAGTTTTCTTCAGCTTTTATTATTAAAGCAGCATACTTATAAAATAGTATTTTTTCTTCTTCTTGTATTGTATTTTCATTTATAATAAATACCCCTCTTCTACCTTCTGCTTTTTCTCTAATACTTTCATATAGAGGCTGGTAATAGGCACCATCTTCCATATTCAATATGACTAGGTCAATATCAAGACCCCTATAGGTCCAGTAGCTGTGTGCATCTAAAATTTTACTTAAATTCCCAAGTCCTTTCATAGATTTAATTGTCACAAGAAGTATTGGATTATCACCAGATATACCTCTTGCCCAAAGTACTTCCTTGCCTTTTGTGTTTTTCTTTATAACGGAAGCATACTTCAACTTACTATTATCTGTAAGATATATAAGTTTAGACAAAAGTTCCTCATAAGGATTGGATTTTAATCTATTTAAGTTTAAATATCCCATTTCAGTTTGAGATTTGGTTCTATAAAGGTCAACAGCCATTTTTAAACTATTTATATCCTTATACTTCTTTAATATATCCATGGCCTGAGACTTAGTATTTGTCAGTGCAGTTATATAGTATATATCTATTTTCCCTTTTGGAGGCACTTTTATTTTCTTTCCAATACTCATTATTGGATCTAGTACAACCCCTGTTGTATTGGTTAGTCCTTTTGTCAAGGCTATTGGATTTATTACAGAATTACCTCTTCCTATGAAATTTAACCTGCTGGTTTCATATTGATACCTTTCTACACCTTCTTCAAACACCCGTACAAAGTGTAGTATCCAGCTGTCTTCTTTCCTATCATCCCTTTTTCTTCTATAAGCCAACAATCCTTCCTGCTCTTCAAGGGCTTCAGTACTTATAAATAAATTGCTGAAGGCAGGATGAGCCAAATCAGAGTTTATATCTTCCCCTAAAACTTCAAAATAACTAATACTTTCTAACAAGGCTTCTTCATCACTATCATTAATAAGTCTAACCCTTCTTATTTCCCCTGCTTCTTCAGGCAGCAAATATATGTCCATTCTAGTTTCAATATTTCCATCCCTTCTATTAAATACCGCCTTATATAAATGAAATTCCACCTCATATGAGTCTGGTTCTACATAAGATGGAGCATAGGTAGTAGACCAGCATTTATTATTTTTTAAATCCTTAATATATATAAACTGGCCATAAGGATTTATTAGATAATCTCTTCTCCATCTATTTATAAAAATATTACCCTCTTTAGAAAAACCCTCTCCTCTATTTGTAATCATTACTGTATAATTGCTGGAGGATAATAAGTGGCATTTTATAGTTTGAAGGTCTTCTCTTGAATATACTCTTTTCTCCCATATCTCAACTCTTCTTCTTTTAATCTCAACTTGTTGTAGATTCTCCCTTTCATTAGATACAATTGGAGTATAAGGAATTCTTTCATGCAATAACAGCTCCCCACATTTCATTTGGGGATCTCTGTGGAACCTTTTTATTAATATGCCATCATTAATAAAATTGTTTATTGACGCTAAAATCATACCTTGATGATGGCTCATATAAGATTTTACTATACCCTTATCCAGATGGGATGGAAGCCTCTTAGAAGTATAATCTACTGCTTCATAAAATCCAAATTCTCCTTCCATACCTTCATCTATAAGCCTTTTTATATTATCCATGGCACCTTCATAATCAAAGTTTAAGGCTAAAAAGGTTGAATAGGGAGATACCACTAATTCTTCCTTCAGTCCCCTTTTAAATCCTAAACTTGGCACTCCAAAGGCTTTATATTGATAATTTAAAAAGCTATCAAAAGCAAAAAATCCTGATTCAGAAATTCCCCAAGGCACATTATTTTTTCTTCCATATTCTTTTTGTACCTTTATTGATGTTATACATGTTTCATCTAGTAAAGTATTTTTGTAGTTTTTCATAACTAAATTGGGCATTAGGTACTCAAACATAGTGCCAGTCCATGAAGCTAAACTTAAATTTCCGTTTTCTTTCACTAAAGGTCTGCCTAACATTACCCAGTTCTTTACTGGAACTTCTCTTTTTGAAATGGCTATATAGCTTGCAGTTCTAGCTTCAGAAGCAAGTAGGTCATAATAGTTATTTAATGTTTTTCCATCATCAACACTATAACCTATATAAAATAAATTTTTCGATTCATCATATAATGGCTTAAATTTAGTATTATCAATAATATTTTCTATTCTTTTAATTGTTTTTTCCATTTCTTCTTTATTTTCAGCCTCATCTAAATATTCCTTCAGTCCCTCTTTTAGAACTATCAAATAAGCTATGAAATTCCCACTATCTACTGTTGATACAAACATGGGCCTTAAGGGTTCTAAAGTAGTAGTGTCATACCAATTGTAAAGATGGCCTTCCCATTTTTCAAGTCTATCTATAGTATCTAAGGTTTGGCCTATTAAAGTAATCATTTCCTTAGTATCAATTAAATTTAAATCTCTACTTGACAGCACTGATAATAAATAAAAACCAATATTAGTTGGTGATGTTCTAGTAGCTACGCCATTATAAGGATATTCCTGGTAATTATCTGGCGGTAAGTAGTTGTTTTCTTCATCAGTAAATTTTTTATAATAAGTCCAGGTTTTTCTGGCAATATCCATAAGAAGCTTTATATCTTCCTCTTTCTTTTCCAATACTATATTTTCTTCCTTACTTATATAAAAGGCTACCAAAGGTCCTAATGCCCATAATGTAGTAAAGATCAAGTTAAGAAAGGAAATATTAAAGTTGCCAAATAAAGTTAGGATTATTAACAATGCAGAGGAGATTATATTCCATCTCATAAAGCTGATATAGCTTGATATATCATTCTTTGCACTTCTTTCTGCATCAAAGGCAGTTGTCCATTCCAGTAAATTTTTCTTAGATATATACACTCTATATAGAGTTCTAAATATGGCATCTGCCATTAAAAAGGCTTCTGTAGGTAAGAAAATTAACTCTAATACACCGTGATATATAAAACTTCTATAACCTGATAATATATTTCCATTGTATTTAATCTTAGGAAATCTAATCCTCCCTACAGCTAAGTTACTTACTATGGTAAATATAAGGGGTAAAAATATATTTATCAATGCTATACTTAAAAATACCCATCTATTTTTTTCAAAAAATAATATACTTAAAAATATAGATACAAATAAGAATATAGGTAAAAGGCTTCTTCTCATATTATCCAGTATTTTCCATTTGGAAAGGAAAGAAAGGTTTCTGCCTAATTCCCCTATTATCCATTTTATCAGTTGCCAATCTCCTCTAACCCATCTATACTGTCGCTTTAAAAAAGACATATATTTTCCGGGGAATCCATCTACAAGTACAATATCTGATGCTAACCCAACCCTTATGAAGCTACCTTCCAGTAGATCATGGCTTAGTACCATGTTTTTAGGTATGGTATTTTTCAAGCATTTTTGAAATACTTCTAAATCATATATTCCCTTACCATTAAATATTCCTTCTCCAAATAAATCCTGGTATATATCAGATATTGCATTGCCATAGATATCCATTCCTCCATAACCTGCAAATATCCTTGTAAAAAGGGATTTATTGCTGCTTTCTATGTCCACTAATATTCTTGGCTGTATAATGCCATATCCTTCTACTACAATAGATTTTTCTTCGTCCACTTTAGCCTGGTTTAAGGGGTGTGAAATTGCTCCTATAAGTTTTTTAGCAGAATCTATTGGTAGCTTTGTATCTGCATCTATAGTAATAATGTATTTAATTTTTCCCTTTAATTTTGATATATCTCCACTGATAACTTTAAAGCTTGTATCTACTTCGCCTAGCAATAGACTGTTTAATTCTACTAAAGCTCCCCTTTTTCTTTCCCAACCCATCCATCTATTCTGGGTCTTGGAAAAAATCCTTTCTCTATGCAGGTAATAAAATATATCTTCATCTATAGAATATTTTTCATTCAGTTTTCTTATTAACTCCAATCCTTTATGTAAAATATTTTCATCTTCAGCTTTTTCCTTTTCGTCTCCGTCTTTAAAATCTCCTAAGATAGCAAAATAAATGTTTTTTTCTCTATTAGAAAGGTAGTGTACTTCCAAATCTTCCATTAAACTCTCTAGTTGTTTTTCATCTACTATAAGGGTTGGAATAACAACTAGAGTTTTTTTGTCTTCAGGAATTCCATCTTTATACTCTATTTTAGGTATTATTTTAGGCTTATATATTTTTGAATAAATATTATTGGCCATATTTAGAATTATGTTTCCAACAGGTATAGATAACAAAATGAATATAAGTATATTTACATATATATTGCTATTTGCCACAAGTCCAGTTAACAAATATGATGCAATTAATGAAACAAGTATTATTGGTAAGGCATAATACTTAAATCTTCCCATGTAAAGGCTATGGTTTCTAATTCTATGTCCAAAGTAATTAAATAGCTCTTTACGTCCCTTATCTACTATATAATATCCAACATGAGCCATTTTGTCCCTTTGGCCTTTATCATATTTCTCCTTGGCAAATTCTAATACCTTTTTAGCTATAAAGATTTCCTGTACACCCAATCTTTCAGCCAATAGTTTAATATTATATCTATAATATTCCTTTGACTGGGAATCCATTTTCTGATACACACCTATTGGGTCTAAATTCAATACCTTCTCTATAGCTCTTATAGACTGGAATATATTATCCCAATTAAAGGAAGAAACATTTCTTAAAGAAGTAATGCCATATCCCAAATATATATTATATTTTGATTGGAGCATATACTGCCTTTCCAGTATTTTTTCAATGCTCCTACCAACATAATCCAGTTTCTCATCTATTTTTTCAATAATATTTTGATGATCCTCTCTTACTTCCTTGATCCTTCTTACTATCCCATCTATCTTTGCAGAATCCATACCTGGTATCTCTTCTATAATTTTCTCTAGGGACTTGTCAGAATGAACATCTGTATTCTGAGCTTCATTCCATTTAATCTTTAAATCTAGTAAGTTTAATGAAATATTTTTTATATATTCCATTAAACCCAGGGTAATAAAGCTGGGAAAAAAGGCCAGTTCATCAAGAGTTAATACTTCTTCCTTTTGAAATTCATTTACAAAATTTACAAGACTATCTTCTGTAATATTACCCTTTAAATGATTAATTAGCTCTACTGCTAAGGCATATATCCTTGGATATCCTTTGTAAATACCTTTATTGGCTATATTCAATACTATATTTTTTTCTTCTTTAATTGCATTCCTTAATTTTTTATAAGTTAACTCTATAAAATAAAAATTATCAAGTAACCAGTCTGTACCCTTAGGATAATGTTCTTTTAATCCTGTACCTTCACTTAGTTTAACATAGGCTCTTTCTATACCCCTGAAACTTTTTTCTAATTTATCTAATATAAATTTTTTAGTATCGGTCTTCTTCCCCGTCCCATATAGAGTATGAAGCCATTCACCTTGTATTTTTAATCTGCTATCAATTTTACTACTCATACCCCTTCCTTCCTTTCTCATAAGCTCACGTCTTCATTAGTTTATTTATCTTATCATTGTATTTTATCCAAAGTTCTTCTGCATATTCCTCATTGTAACCTTCTATATAAAGATTAAATTTAGGGCTTTCATCATCAGGCTCTACAAGTACCCATCCCTTATCATCTATAAATCTAACCCCTTTAATAAGTTCTATGCCTTCTTCTCTATCAATACTCAACCTTTTAATTATCTTACCTTTGTCATCCCACCTGCAAGGTACTTCCTTTTTAAAATAATGGTATTCTGGTAGCTGATGAACTAATTCATTTACAGATACATCATTTCCTAGTAAATAATCCAGTATTTTTCCTGTTGCCCATATAGAATCAAAGCTCACAATATACTGGAAATCCTCCTTTTTTTCCTCTATGGTCCTAAGAATATCGGATATATTTGATTTATTGTAAATAGTCTTTCCCTTGTATTCTTTTGCTATCCTTTCCATAACCCTGGGATAATTATAGGGAACTACAGCTTCCCTAACAGCGCCAGTTTTAAATCCTATTAACATAGCTAGCATATAGTACCTATGGTCTTCAACAATATTGAAACCATCTGTTAAAGATAATTTCTCACCATCTCCATCATAAAAAATACCCATAAAGCCATTTTCCTTTAGTACTATATTCTTTATTGTTTCGATATTCATTTCTTTTTTAAATTCAACAACCCTCACTAAACAGCCTAAGGTACTTAAATATGTGTTAGCTAAATCTAATATATTTTTAGATGGAGATGAAATAACTATATAGGGTTTTTTGCTTGCTATTTTTTCTCTATTCTTGATTTTAGATATACCTTCTTTAAGGTAAATTTGGCTAAAATTATATATATTCATAACTTCTTTTATTTCATGGCCTTGACATCTGATAAAATCTTCCATTACATATGTGTTTTCAATTTTTCTTTCTATATTCTTGTCTACATTGGTACCATTTTTGTTTACGAACTCTAAATATATGGTATTTGAATTTGTACAGTCTGTTCTAACCAGTATACCCCCATCTGCATTAAAATGTTTTACTCCAAACCTGCACATTGGTAAGGTACTATTTTTTATATCTATAACCAAGGCTCCTGTAGACATTATACCTGCTATAATAGAATTTTTTATTAGGATTGAAGAGTTATGTTCATCACTATTTACAACAAAAGTTCCTCTGTTCTCCATAACAGTTGCAAAAGCTGCACCTAATTTTGATGCTACTTCTGGAGTTATAGTATCGTTTAATTTACCAGATATATTTCTATATCCAAAAAGCTTTTTTGAAGCATTATCTTCCCATTTAAGGTTATCCGATATTATCATATTTTCTCCAACAGTTCTGTGAGGCCATACTTTTACCTTTGGTTTTATGGTGCTTAATTTATTTATCCTTGCATAGGCACCAATAGCAGAACAATCAAATATTCTTACCCTATCTTCCACCTTCACATTATTGCATAGAACAGATTTTCTTAATTCACAATTATTACCAATAGATACATTATCCCATATAATACTTCTCTTTATTGAACTGCCTCTTCCAACAAAGCAATTATCTCCTATGACAGCATAAGGCCCTAAAATTGCATCAGATTTTACAACAGTGCTTTTTCCAATATAAACTGGAGGATATATTTTTGTCCCTTTTTCAATTATAGTACCTTCGCCTATCCACAAGCTTTCTCCCTTTTTTTCTCCTATTAAATTGTGGTAATTTTCATCAGAAAGTATATCTATGTGGGTTTTAATATAGCTATTTAAATCTCCTACATCACACCAGTATTCATCGGTTATATATCCATACATTGGTACATTGTCTTTCAATAGTCTAGGGAATAAATCCTTACTAAAATCAAAGTTTTCTCCCTTTTTATAGTAACCAAACACTTCTGGTTCTAGTATGTAAATGCCTGTGTTTATGGTATCGCTAAACACTTCTCCCCAACTAGGCTTTTCCAAAAATCTTATTATCCTGCCATCATCATTTGTAACAACAATTCCATATTCTAAGGGCACAGATTCTCTTCTTAATATTAAAGTTGCCTTTGAGCCCTTTTCCTTATGGAAATCATAAGCTTTTTTTAAATCTAGATTAGTAAAGGCATCTCCGCTTATTACAATTATGGTGCTATCCAAGAAATCTTCTGCATTCTTTACACTTCCACCAGTTCCTAGGGGAGTTTCTTCTATGTAATAATTAAGCTTAACATCAAATTTATCTCCATCGCCAAAATAATCTATAATTGCATTTGGTAAGTAATGTAATGTAACAGCTATATCATCTATATTGTATTTTTTTAACAGTTAAATTCCATACTCCATTACTGGTTTGGTAAAATTAGGTACCATTGGCTTAGGAAGATCACAAGTTAATGGTCTAAGCCTGGTACCAATTCCTCCTGACATTATTACTCCTTTGATGACAATCACACTCCCTTATTATTTAGTACTATATACTATTTTGTACCTATGGATTATTTTTATACATAAAAAAAGCTTCTAGGAGAATTATCCCAGAAGCTACTTTATAGATTCTATTTTGTCCATAACTTTCTCTTCTATATCCTTTATTTTCTTTTCAGCTAAATTTTTCTTATGGTCCCTTGTGTAAATATATATTTTAAGTTTTGGTTCTGTACCTGATGGTCTAACAGCATACCAGGAATTGTCATCAAAGAAGTATTTAAGTACATTTGACCTTGGAGTATCAGTCTCATCTTTCAAATAATCAATAGTTTTTATAAGCTTCATATCGTTAATTTCAGTAATGGGATCTTTCCTGAAAGATTCCATAATCCTTTCTATCCTTTCGCTTCCCTCAATGCCTTCAAGAACAATTGAAATAAGCTTGTTTAAATAGTATCCATGCTCATTATAAAGTTCTTCTAATACATCTAACAGAGTTTTCCCTTGTTTTTTGTAATAAGCTGCCATTTCAACTATTAGCATAGAGGAAATAACCCCGTCCTTATCCCTTACAAAGGTATCATATACATAGCCTATACTTTCCTCATATCCAAATATGAAAGTATGTTCCTTGGTCTTATCAAATTCATTAGCCTTGCCACATATATGTTTAAAACCTGTAAGGGTTTCGATTACCTTTACATTGTATTTTTCTGCTATAGCCTTACTTAAATCTCCAGTAACAATACTTTTAACTATGGCAGCATTCCCTGGAATAGTACCTAATTGGTGCCTAGTTGATAATATATAGTTAACTAATAAGGCTCCAATTTCATTTCCATTTAAGGACACAAACTCTCCATTTTTTCCTTTAACCATACATCCTACCCTGTCACAGTCAGGGTCTGTAGCCAATAATATATCTGCACCTTTTTCTTTACCATACCTTTTGGAGTACTCAAAGGCTTTTATATCCTCTGGATTAGGATAACCTACTGTTTTAAAATCTGGATCTGGATTTTCCTGCTCTGGTACTACAAATACATTTGAAAATCCCCTATCTTTAAGAACCCTTCGTACAAACTTGTTGCCTGTTCCATTAAGTGGACTATAAACTATACTTATTTTTTTATCTATATCATCCCTTAAGCTTGAATTTATAACTTTTTGTATATAGTCTTCATCTACTTCTTTATCTATATATTTTATCAATCCTTTTTCTATTCCTTCTTCAAGTCCCATAATATTTATTTGTGAAAAATCTTTAATTTTATTTATATTTTCAAGTATTTGACTTGCAATATCATCTAGTATCTGGCTTCCTTCTTCCCAATAAACCTTATATCCATTATAATCCTTTGGATTATGGCTAGCGGTTATGACAATTCCTGAAACAGTTCCTAGTTTTCTAATGGTATAAGATAATAATGGTGTTGGTCGTATATCATTAAATAAATATACTACTATATTATTAGCTGCTAAAACCCTTGCTGCAATAGTTGCAAACTCCTTTGAAAAATGTCTTACATCATAGGCTATCGCCACGCCTCTGTTTCTAGCTTCTTCTCCCTTATTAAGAATAGTATTTGCTAGGCCTTGGGTTGCTAAGGCTACAGTATATTTATTCATTCTATTTGTACCTGCTCCAATTATGCCCCTCAATCCAGCAGTACCAAAGGTTAAATCCTTATAAAATCTGCTTTTTATTTCTTCCTCATCATCCTTAATAGCCTCCAGCTCTTTTCTAATGTCAATATCAAAAAATTCATTTGTAAGCCAGTATTTATATTTTTCTAAATAGTCCATTTTGAACCTCCTAAGCACCATTATTTACCATAAGATTCTTTTACTGGTTTTTTATATTATAACATAACAAAACACTCCCTACCATATATATCATGTGTAGGGAGTGTTTTTAATATTTTATTTAGCAATACTGGTTACCTTTAGTTTAGCTAGAGCACTAAGAAAAGCCTCTACATCTTCTTTATATACATAACCCATTACCCCAACTCTAAATACATCCTCCTGTAAAGGAGCTAATCCGGTATTAACAATTACACCTTCTTCTTTTAAGCCTTCAACAATTTCTTTAGCTTTACCTGGTGCGTAAACGGCTGTTAATGTTCTAGATGCATATCTTTCATCCTTTGGAAATATATCGTATCCAAGTTCTCTTATACCTTCTATTATTCTGTTTGTATTTTCTTCATGTCTCCTATATACATTGTCTAATCCTTCTTCAAATATCATCTTAAGGGCTTCATCAACGGCAAATACATTATAAACAGCAGGTGTGTTAGGTGTTTGATTTATTTCTTGAAACTTCCTAGCCTTATCTAAGTCAAAATAATACTTTGGCAGATTTGATTTTTTGGTAGCTGCCCAAGCTTTTTCACTTAGTGATATAAAGGATAAACCTGCTGGAACCATAAGTGCTTTTTGTGAGCCTGTCAATACTATGTCGATATTCCATTCATCCATTCTCATTTCAATGCCACCTGCTCCACTTACAGAGTCTGTTACCAATAGAGTATCCTTTCCTTCCAATGCCTTGCCAAAAGCTTTAATATCATTTGTTACTCCAGTGGAGCTTTCATTATGTATTACAAATAGTCCTTTAGTGTTTGAAGTCACATGCTCCATTACTTTATCTACATCAGCTGCTTCACCTAGATCAAATTTAACCCTAGTAACCTTTAGTTGGTATGCTTCTGCCATTAATGCAAATTGTTCACTGAAAGTACCTATTACTGGAACTACAATCTCATCTCCAACAGAGAAACAATTTTGTATAGCTGCCTCCATTGCCCCAGTACCAGATGAAGTTAATATGTAAACTTCATTTTCTGTTTTAAAAATCTTTTTTAAACCTTCCCTTACCCTTTGATGTATTTCACAATACTCCTTAGAACGGTGAGATATTGATTTTCTATACATTGCCTTCAAAACCCTTTCTGGTACTGCTGTTGGCCCCACCATCATTACTACTTCCTTTTTCATATCCCATCCCCCTATTTACTATTATTAAATTTATTTTAA
>JAAYHM010000025.1 GCA_012735405.1 Tissierellia bacterium
GGTTGGGTTGGAGCATTGGGACAAATATGGGTAGATACCACTACATCTCCAGGAAGAAAATCTCCCTTATTCTGCATATCTAGCAGCTTAGCTGCTACCGCTAAGGCCACTACAGCACCGTCTGCATCTGAAACCATTCCAATCATTTCAGGTCTTGCACCTATTCCTCCTAATCTTCCTAAAACACCCAAAGTTGGAGCATCCAAGCCTTTAGATTTGCCCCTTGTTCCAGGAATAGTAATTCTGATAAAATCGGTCTTACCCTTATCTCCAGTTATGGTCTTAACTTGTACATCTTTTGCCCCTAAGGATTCCATATATTCTTTTATTTCTTCACCATTGGCATTTGCACTATCTATATATTCGTATATTTCTAAAATTTGTTTTAAAACCATATGATACCTCCTTACTATTTGTCATGCCTTTAAAGATATTTTAGTATTTCCTTATTAACTACAGGCTCAATTTTCTTTAAAAGCTCCTCATCAAACATGCCCGCACCTAACTTCAAATTCTCTTTCTTAGTTCCTATAATAACAATATCCATGTCTTTTTTAATTTCAGCAGTAGTTACAGGCATGCCTGTATCCTTATCAAAGGACATAATTAGGTCTGGAAAGGTATATAGCCTTTTTCCTCCACTTTCAATGGTCATGTATTCATTCCAAAAAGTCATTTCTGCCCATAGTGCCAGTTGGGTGTGCTCTGCCGTTGCAGGGAGCATCTATTATGGGGATACCTAATATAGCTGCTTGTATCCAGCCATTAACTGTAGCTGCACCACCATTTTCATTAGTTATAATTCCACCAATTTTTAATCCTGTGTTTTCCTGCAGTATCTCAATAGTCCTAACATAATCCCTTGGTTTTACATACTTTTCAACAGCAGCCGGTGCACCTACTGCTGAAGCTGTAACAATTAAGGTATCATCTGCCACTTCATGAATATCAACTAAATTTAATTCACCATACTCTAAAGCAATACCAGCAGCCTCTTTGCCTAATTCTCTGGAACCTCCTCCCCCTCCACCAAGGATGGTTCCACCCATTAAGGCATACTTTAATATTTCTCTATTTAATTTCATCCTGCCCCTTCTTTTTACTTTCTTATGCACTTGCAGTAAGTTATTAAACCCTCAGCAACAACAGGATCTATAACAGGAATTCCACAGACTACTTCAAGTTCTCTAGCAATACCTATAGTGGCCATTCCTGTACAGGCCAGGGCTATTACCTCAGCTCCTAAAGTTTTTAGTTCAAGGGCTTTCTTAATTACCTTTTTTCTTCCTTCTTGGGTCATTAAATCTATAGTAGTTTCAATACCAGGAACATCATTAGTTCCTACTATACTATCTCCTAGAATTTCAGTATAAGCCTTGGGAACCTCCTTAGTAATACCTAAGACCCCAAATACTTCACCGTAGCTTTTTGCCAACAGGGCAGTACTTTCCCCTGCACCAATTACGGGAATATCCAAAGTTTCCCTAAGCTCTTCAACAGCAGGATCTCCAGCACAGCTTATTATTAAAGCATCAATGTTTGTCCAATTTTTAGCTAGTTCAATAATCTTAGGAACTGCAATTCTCTCAGTTTCTTCATCGTATATTCCATAAGGTTGGTCAGCTATACACTTTGATTCTACCTTCAGCATCGGAAAATACTTTTCTATTATTTTTCCATGTATATTTAACAGCCTGTCATCATTAAGGGTAACTACCCTAATAAGGCCAATATTATATATATCTTTCATGCAACCATCTCCTTCAATAGCAGCAAAACCCTTATATATACATTTATAAATCTTAAAACATACCATTGATAATAAATCCTATATTCTTGTTCACTATTTTATGTATTAAATACTATTAAAAACTGTCACAAAATTAGCTTAAAAAATACAGGCTAATAAAAGCCCGTATTTTTAAATTTTTTCCACTAGTTTAGTATAAATCTGCGGTTTACGATCTCTTAAGTATGATATTTCTGTTCTAAATTTGTTGATATCATCTAAGTCAATAGTCACTACTTCAACCACTTCTTGATCCATTGGTAATTCAGCTATAACAGTTCCTCTTGGGTTGCATATTTTACTTTTACCAAATAGATGTAAATCTTCTTCTTTGCCGACTCTATTAACTCCTACTGTAAACAGTATATTTTCTAATGCACGTTGAGCTACATTTAAATCCCACATATCTACATCTTGTATCCTCCAAGCGGCAGGTATAAATATTATTTCTGCTCCTCCTAGACATAATGCTCTTGCTACTTCTGGAAAACCAGCATCATAGCAAATCATTATCCCTATTTTGCCATACTTAGTATTAAATACTGGATACTCTGATCCCTCTCTAAAATAGAGCCTATCTAGTGCCCATAGGTGACTTTTAGCAAAACTACCTATCTTTTTCCCTTCATCGTCAAATACTATTGTAGAATTATAAACAATACCTGGTGTTTCCCTAATTTCACCAAATGATGCTAGAACATATACATTATTTTCTTTAGCAGCCTGAGACATTTTATCAAAAGTGTAATCATAATACTCAATACTTAAACCAGCAACTTTTTCTTTTAGAATACTAAGATTATAACCAGTGGCAAATAATTCAGGTAAGCAAACTATATTAGCTCCTTTATTTGCTGCTTCTTTAATTAACTCTGCTGCTTTTGTTACATTGTGTTCTACATCACCTAACACTGATTCAAATTGAATAATACCTATATTTACTTTTCTACTCATTCTACCACCCTTTCTATTTTTAGTTTACTGATACCTCCCTTTTTGATAATTTACTAGCTAAAAGATATATAATTGCAGAAACTATTACACCATTTATAGGAGGTATAAAGAAGTTTATCCTACCTGTGACAAAGGAAACTATTGATCCTACAATCCAAGCAGCTATTCCAACAAAATTTGTCTCTTTTCTATATATAAGTTTCTGTTTATTTAAAATATAATAGTCTGTCCACATAACTCCTACCATTGGTGCAATTGTTGTACTTAATAAGCTTAGGAAATTTTGAAACCTAAAAATAATGCCTGTTGCAGCAATTATAGTACCCACAACACCTGCTATAAGTGTTAATCTTTCCCGTTTCATATTTGGTAATATATTCTTAAGTGCCAACCCTCCAGAATATGCATTACCAACATTTGTAGACCATGAAGCCAATAGGAGTATTAGAAATGCTATTGTACCAAAGCCAAGGTCTGCAAGTACTTGTGTAATGTCCCAAGATGGAGAATTCATGGCAAGAATTCCAGCTGCAACTTGTTGAAATACAGAAATTATAGCAAATCCTAAAAATCCAACTATTAGAATATCTTTTAATCCTCTAGTAAATCTAAGCTGGTCAGGAGAAATAACGGCACCTACGATTATTAAACCAATTACTAAATTTAATCCCTCACTAAGACTCATTGTTTCACTTGGAACATAGTTTCCAATTGAAGCTACTCCATTAATTGCTAATGATTTAAACAAACCCCACATTATAAGAACAATTAAAGCTGGAACAGCAACATAATTAAACTTGGCCATTGACTTAAATCCAAATACAGCAAAAATCATCATTAATAGTCCTAAAATAATTGTAATTAAAGTTAGATTAATGCCTGGAAATATTTTTTGTACTGATAAGCCTGCAACACCAGCCTGTATCCCAAACCATCCAAAGCTACTTATAGCTAGTATAACTGATATTATATATCTACCACCTTTTTCACCAAAAATACTTTCTGCTAAAGTGTAGGTATTTAATCCTTCTTTTGCTCCTATATTTCCTTGGATTGCCACAATAATAGCTAAAATTAAATTACCTATAATAGATGTGAAGAGTAAATTAGAAAAAGTCATCCCAGCGATGAGGGTACCTCCAACCATTAATTCTGAAATAGCAATATTAGTACCCAGCATATTAAATAATGGTGCTCCCCATCCTACACGCTCATTTTCAGGAACCGGTCTTATGGCTAATTGGTCTTCTCTTTCAATTGACATATTAGCACCTCCTATAAGGTAACATAATATCAAATAAATCAATCTTTTCGATAAATTTTAACGTTTTCCACTTTGGACATCACCTCTTTTATCCTAATGTTTTTATTAAGTCAGTACTTAAACTAAAATAAAATTAACAAGCTAAAAGAGAAGCTCGTTAATGCATTAACTGATTTTTACTAAATATTATAACAATTTAAACATTATTAACAATTCTTAAAATGCATAAAAACGAAGAAACCTATTTATGAGTTCTCATAAATAGGTTTCTCTATAAAGATTTTAAATCTTCTATTTGATTTTTATTAACCTTTTAATTTTTAATCCCATCTGTAATGCAAATAGGCCTTCTGGATCTTCAACAGAATAGCCAGTTATCTCTTCAATCCTATTTAACCTATACCTTAGTGTTTCAACATGGATAAATAGCTTATCTGCAACCAGGGTCCTTTTAAAATTATATTTTAAATATACTTCAAGAGTCTCCAATAGTTTAGTACCATTTTTATTGTCGTATTCCTCCAGCTTCCTTATTGTATTATTATAATATTGTTCAACAACTTCATAATCCTTTAAGGG
The DNA here is from genome assembly GCA_012735405.1 of Tissierellia bacterium. Classification (GTDB taxonomy): domain Bacteria; phylum Bacillota; class Clostridia; order Tissierellales; family Tepidimicrobiaceae; genus JAAYFE01. Next base: position 4,587 of record JAAYHM010000025.1, read on the forward strand.
ATAGAGTAATTTGATAGTATCTAAAGAACTATAGTATATTACGTTTTGATTGCTGAATAGGAGAGCTAAGTTAGCTTCATCATAGTATCTTTTAATGCTTTTAATATGCTGATATGGATTTGAGACTCCTACAGATACAGTAAATATATTAGCATAACTTTTGAAGTTTTTCATCATATTAGACACATATTCTTTTACATCATCTTTTCTAGGAACTTTAATGAATATAAATACATCTGCATTCTTACTGGTAGAAAGATAATTATTTTTACCAATAGTATGGTCTAGATAATTATAAACGATAATCTTGCAGTTATTAATATTTCTATCTTTTCCAGGATGAAGCCTTATATTTATACCATAGATATAGCCTTTAATGTCCCAATTTAAATTAAGTTCTACATTTTGATAAAATTCATCAGGCAACTCTTTGCTATTTAGCATTATTTGTACTAGAGTCCTATTTATTCTTGCTTGGGCAAGAGCTGTAGCATGATCCCTTTCCAATTTTGCACTAATAATTGAAATTCCATATTCTATTGTCCTCTGTGAAAGTTTGTCCAATTTGCTATCATTGATGATATATACATAAGCAATATCTTTATCATTTATGGTTATAGGATAAAAGCTAATGTAAGAACCATCTAGTTCTTGATTTATTGTGTAATTTTTAAGCCTTTTAGCAAATTTAGCAAACTTTCTATTAAAAGGGCTAATAGGAGAAAACCTGTTAAAATTATTGGTATGAATAACATTGTAGCAAATTAGGTTTAAAAATCCATCTAGTAAAAATACACTAGAATTAGATAGTTTTGATAAAGAATATATAATACCCTCTATATCTCTGTTTTCAAAAGATAGATTCATTAGCTTCTCATAAATATTATTTAATTTTAGTATATATTCATTTTTCCTATAAAAAAGCATATTGTAAAAGCTTGATATAGATTTTGTATAGACTACATCATAAGGAAGCTATATAAGGGGTATTTTAAATTTATTAGCTTGTTCTATCAGCTCTTTATTAATTTCACCAAAATATCTCTTTTCTTTTATAGCTATTGCTGACACATTTTTCTTATATGCAGCAATTAACATAGTCTTTTTATATTCCTCATTATTTATAAAGGCATAGCCGGCAGTAAGTAAAAATTCTTCACCTTCTAGCCAGTCAATACCCATTGGGGTTTCAAGTATAACAATATGTTTACATCTCCTCTGAATCCCTTCTTTTCCACCTAATAATTTATAACCTTCAAATTCTGGTAGACTTAAAACTTCTTCAACAGACAAACTGTCTTTTTCGTAATCTGTTTTTATATTTTTCATACCTTTTATTAAATTTTTAATACTTCCTTCCAACAGTATTCCCCCTTTTTCATGGACATAAAGTTTACATATATATATACCTACTGAATTCTTTTTTATTTTAAAAATAACATCATAAGATGGAAATGATTAAAATAGATATAAGCCCTCCATTATCAAAATTGAAGGGCTTAAAGGGTCTGTAATATTTATTTATTAGGTAGGCCACTTTCACAGGGTACTCCTACCTGACACTTTCCACAGCCATACCTTGGTTCGAACCTTTCTCCTGTCTTCTGTAAAAACTCAAAGCATCTTTGGTGGTCCTTGCCTTCCTCCAGGGATATGGCATTAACTGGACAATTAGTGGCACAATTACCACACATGGTGCAGTATTCATATATGTCACAGTATTCCCTTTTATCATAAGGTAAGGCTAATTCTGTTATGATACTGCCAAATCTGCCTGCAACACCCTTTTTAGTAATAAGCCCCTTTGAAAGCCCGAAGGTACCAAGACCACAAACAAAGGCTACATGCCTTTCAGACCAATTGCTTGAAAAGGTTTCATTGCTGCTCCAGAATCTTTCATCTAAGGCTGGAACTATGCTCTTGTAACCATGGCTTATTAATTCATCCTGGATGTACTGACATAGCTTATTTAGAAAATTTTGACCTTCAATACGTCCATGTAACCACTCTTCAGAAGGCCACAGCATGTCCCTTGTGTTTCCCCTTTTTACTGCCTCAGTAAAGGGCAGGAAAAAGGAAATAACAGTTTTTGCTTCTGGCAGCCATTCCTTGGGAAGTAGGAAGTGATCCCCTATTACAGAGGATTTTAATAACTTAAAATCTTCACTATCCGCATCGCCAAAGGCAAAAATAGGAGTATCATAAATTTTCAAACCTACAACCCTTTCTGAAATTGCTGTCTCTTTACTAATAATGTTATCATGGGAATTTTCCACAAAATCTGTTGCCATTTTTATAATCCGCTCTCTATCCATGCTGCTACACTCCTTTCCTTTTGGAGCTTATATATATTTAATAAAATTATATCACTATCTAACTTTAAAGGGTAAAAATATTTCCATAAATAAATGCACTTGTGAAATAAACCTGCTTAATTAAGAAGGTTTATTCACAAGTGCAACCTAATTTTAAAACAAAGGCTATGTAAGTGAATTAGATTTCTATTTTCCTGGGTTCATCTGTCATAGAATATATAACAGCTTCACAATCAGTTAAATAGAACACCTCAAATCTTGGATCCTCTGCTGAACTATAAATATTGTAAAGGCTTGGGCAGAGCTCAAAAACTTTTTCCTTGGGGCTTTGCCTATCATCAAATACAGCTTTGCCATTAATTCTAATCCACTCATCCTCAGTTATCATTGCACAAATTTCAAGGTTGGGGTTTGTTTTAAGCTGCCTGTATACATTTTTATGATTGCCTGTACAAAAATATAGTTTGCCTTCAAAAATCATAGCAAATCCAAAAGGTCTAACCCTTGGTTTATCATCCTCAGTTGTAGCCACGAAAAACACCTTTACATCGTTTAATATTTTTAAAATCTCTTCCATACTATTACCTCCACTTATAATGTGAACTACTCGGCAATTGAATTACCGGGGATTCCCCTTATGTTTTCCCAAAAATGTGTAATTACTGGATTTTTTGTCTATTATTGTCTTAATTTGACATACCACGCAATATTTGATAGAATAAATTATTGTAATAGTATTTATTTAATTTATATTCTGAATTATATCATTACAGTATACCACTATACAATGTTAAATTCTATACACAATCTGTACAAGTTTTATTGCTGCTTTTGTACACTTTGTTAAAATTTACTCAAATACATGGCATTCAATTCTCAGCCCACTTATTGCCCTATCTTAAGGTGTGATATAAATCCTAATTCCATATACAACTTACCCTAATAGATATGGTTAGTATTTCCACCGATCTGGAACATCCATTAGATTAAAAAGGGGGAAAAAAAATGAAATTAAGTGCTGTCTTTGTAGCTGAACATTTACAAAAATCCTATAATTTATATGTGCCCTATGAACTTTCTTCCATTCCCTGCCTAATGAATCCTGTTCTTTATACACCTGGAATAAAATTAAAGGATCATACTGTTTATGTTGTAAATAATGATGAAATAGATACTTTGAAAGACTATGAAATATTGCCCAAGCATTCCTTGTTCATCGTAGCTGGTAATAAAAACAATTTTAAGTACCCTAATATATGTATTTTAGATGATAGTGTAAATGCCATTGATATATTCTCACAGATACAGGAATTGTTTAATAAGTACAATAACTGGCAAGATAATTTGATTAAGGCTTATCTTGAAGGTAAATCCATTGATACTATGTTATCTATTAGTTTGCCTATATTTAATAATTCACTCTTTGTAACAAGCATGGATTTTACAATTGTAGCAGCAGCTTTTATAGATCCTACAATCCCTCAAGAGAGTGTATTTGGTTCTTCTCAAAATACCCATTACTATGTAACAGCATTGAAAAATAGCAAGTTGTTCCAGGAAGTAAAAAATTTAAACAGTGCTTTTTATTTTCCACCCCATGTAACTGGACTAGCCTCCCTCTGCGTAAATATAAAGCAAAATAATAGAACTACCTACCGCTTAGTAATGCTGGAGGATAACCGAAAGATAAGTAAAAATGAAGGCTTCCTGTTAGAATTCCTTGCTCTTTTAATACAGCGCATACTTAATCCTAGCCTTATTAGAAATTCAAACAGGGTCAGCAATGATTACATGTACTTAAGTAAGATTTTCCTTGATATTTTATACGATGAGAATGTAGACTTTCTAGATGCAAGCCATAAGCTTAATTCTGAAGGTTGGCTATCCAGCCATAAATACTTATGTGCTAGTGTCAAGTTAACAGAAATGGATAAACAAAATCATACCTATTATCCTATTATCTACTATTTGAAAAATATATTTAGTCACTCTTGCCCGTTCCTTTACAAAAACAAGGTAGTAATTTTTATAAATATGACCCTTTGTAAACTAAGCTTAGAAGAAATTGTAAATTACATGGAAGAATTCGTAGAAAAAAGCCAGTTAAATGTTGGCATCAGCCGCAGTTTATCTGGACATATGAATTTACGATACCAATATATACAATCACAAATCGCTCTATCCATTGGAATGGAAATATCACCTGATAAATTAGTCCACACCTTCAATGATGTTTCCTATGATTATATGTTAAGGCAATTCACAAACGAACTCCCAGCAACTATGATTGTTCATGAGAAACTACTGGAATTGATAGATATAGATAAGAGTAAAAATACTGAGTATATAAAAACCTTAAGTACCTATTTCAAAAATCAATTTAATGCTCTCCAAACTGCAGAAAGGTTATATATACATCGAAGTACCTTGATGTATCGCCTGGATAAGATTAAGAATATTCTCGGGTCGGACCTGAAGGACCCTAAAGAACTACTATACATTAAACTGTCCTTGTGTTTATTGGGTTATCTGTAAATTTCTTTCTGCCTTTTAAACTTGAAGCCATACATGTTTTCTCATTATACCTATTTGGGTATAAATTTTTAAGGGGGTTTTGATGATAGTCCGTGATGAGTACACTATAAATTATAGTTATAGGAAAACTATATTGGAGAATTTAAGAGGCCTTGGCACAGAAATGGAATTTAAAAGGGGAGACTTTATAGAATTTGAATTTAAAAAACTCAACCATTTATACCTGATTCTTGATGGAAAGGTCATACAGTATTTTCTAGACATAGAGGGGAGAGAGAGAATAATCTTAATCCTTTCAGCTGGAGACCTGTTTGGGGAAATTACCATGATACAGCAAGACTACGATCAAGTAATTACAAGAGCCTATACAGATGTTAGGCTGTGTAAAATAAATAAAGAAGACCTGATGGCTTATTTAGTGAAAAACCCCCAATTATACAATAGTATTTTGCTCATGTTCACCACCAAATTTAGAATACTCATGTCCCAACTGTACGATAATTCCTACTTTGGTGCAAAAGGAAGACTCTACCGCCTATTAAAAAGGCTTTCTGTTCAGCATGAAGTAAAGGTGGAGGAAGGAAATAAAATTGATTTAAGGATAACACATGAGGAACTGGCAAGCATGATTGGCTCAACAAGGAGTACCGTAACACGCCTACTAAAAGAATTAGAAGAAGAAGGGGCTATTTTACGTAAAGGAAAATATATAATAGTTGTGGAAAAATAAGGCCTATGAGGATAGCCCTATTTCTCTGCAATTTAAAGCAATAAAATGTGTTCTGCAACACATTTTATTGCTTTAATTTATTATACAATTAAAGTACATCTAAATTTTATCGAAAGGAGCTATTTTATGGACAATTGGTTACAAAAAAACAATTGGGAAGAGGTTAAAAGGCTAATTGAAAAAAGTAAGGGAACAGCTATCATTCCAGTGGGCAGCACGGAACAGCATGGCTTACATCTCCCGCTAGGAACTGATACCTATGTTGCCATAACCCTTGCTGAGTCTGCAGCCAAAGAAACAGATGCCATAATAGTTCCTCCCCTATGGTTTGGTTGGAGTCCTCACCATATGGTGCTTCCTGGCACCA
>JAAYHM010000152.1 GCA_012735405.1 Tissierellia bacterium
ACATTTCATATATGGCATTTTTATCTTTAATCAATACATTCAATATATTTCTAACGAGTATATGCATGATGCTGACATTAATTTCCTCTTTTATTTTAAAAATATTTATTGCTATTTACAAACATTAAAAAGAACCTCTATGGTTTATCGATAATTTCATTAAACCAAAAGAGGTTCTTTTTTTCGTTAATCAAAATTTACCATATCAACTGGCAATTATTGTTCTGTTTTAACGTTAATGCTCATGATATAGGTCTTTAATTTTTACTGCACACTTTGCAAATTTGTGCCAGCTTCAAACTAGCAATTTCAACACATTTAAAATTTTCTGGTGCCGAAGGCGGGAGTCGAACCCGCACGGGGTTTAAGCCCCACTGGATTTTGAGTCCAGCGCGTCTGCCAATTCCACCACTTCGGCTTATTGGTAGCATAAAAATAATAACATAATTTAATAAAATAATCAAGCATTATTTAAATTATTTACGTGCACTTCTATTTAAGGTATACTTTAAATATATATGGGTACTTTTAAAACGAGGAGGAGATTTTATGGAAAATAATAAAACTTTAATGGTTATAGATGGCAGCAGTTTAATACATAGGGCTTTTTATGCCTTACCTCTATTATCTACTAAAAGTGGATTATATACTAATGGAGTTTATGGATTTTTAACTATGTTATATAAAATTCAGGAGGATTATGACATAGATTATATATGTGTTGTTTTTGACAAAAAAGGTCCAACTTTTAGACATGAAATATTTGAGTCATATAAAGGGCATAGAGAATCTACCCCTGATGAGTTAGCACTTCAGTTTCCAATTGCAAAGAAGATACTTTCTATAATGAATATAGTCCAATTAGAATTAGAGGGCTATGAGGCAGATGATATTGCAGGAACCTTATCTAAACTTGGAGAAGACAATGGATTGAATGTAATCTTAGTTACAGGTGATAAGGACTATTTGCAACTAGTTTCAGATAAGACCAAGGTGTTAATTACCAGAAAAGGTATTACTGATATAGTTGAATACAATGAAGAAATTTTCATTAAAGAATATGGTATAACTCCAACACAGTTCATAGACTTAAAAGGACTAATGGGAGATAAGTCAGATAATATTCCAGGAGTACCAGGAATTGGAGAGAAAACTGGAATTAAATTATTAAAAGAATTTGGTACTATAGAGAATCTTTATGACAATATAGATAAAATAAATGGGAAAAAGAGAAAGGAAACCTTGCTGGAAAATAAGCAATTGGCTTTCTTAAGTAAAAAGCTTTCAAAAATAATAAGAAATGTTCCTTTAGATATATCCCTTGAGGAATTAAAGGTTAAGGAACCAGATTTTGAGAAGCTTGTAGAGGTATATAAAAAGCTAGAGTTTAATAGTTTATTATCTAAGCTACCTAATATAGAAGATGTAGATACTTATGATGAAGATATAAAACTAGAATATGAAATTATTGAAAACAGTAATTTTACCAAAATTACTGATGAAATTGAACAATACAAAAAGTTATATTTTAAATTTTTATTTGAAGATGATCATTATATAAAAAGTAAATTAATTGGAATAGGGCTTAAGACAGATAATAACTTTACATATTATGTTGATTTTAGCAATAATGATATAGAAAAGTTTAAGAATACATTTAAGAAATATTTTGAATCTAGTGAAATAGAAAAATATGGGCATGCAATCAAGATGGATATATATGCACTACTAACTTTAGGTATAGATATACAAAATATAGCCTTTGACACTATGATAGGCCAATACCTTATTAATCCTTCCCAATCAAGTTACTCTATAAATGAGCTTGGCAAAGAGTATTTGAACTACTATGGTATAGAAATTGAAAAGCTATTAGGTAAGGGGAAGAAGAAAAAATCTTTCAAAGACATATCCTTAGATAAGAGGGCTGAATATATGTCATCTTTTCTTAATATAGTTTACAAGGTAGTCCATCCAATAATGGATTTATTAGAAAAGCAAAATATGGTTCAATTATATTATGATGTTGAACTGCCCTTAACACAAGTATTGGCAGATATGGAGTTTAATGGATTTAAGGTTGATTTAGATGTGTTAAATAGATTGAAAAAGGATTATGAAATGGAAATTTCAGATCTTACTGAAGAAATATATGAATTGGCTGGAGAAAGGTTTAATATAAATTCTACTAAGCAATTGGGAGAAATACTTTTTGATAAATTAAATTTGCCTGTTATAAAAAGGACAAAAACTGGATATTCAACTGATGCAGAAGTACTGGATAAATTAAGAGGCCACCATGAAATAATAGATAAATTATTAAGATATAGGCAAATTGTAAAACTTATGTCAACATATATTGAAGGTTTAATCAATGCAATAGATAAGAATACAGGAAAAATTCATTCTACTTTTAACCAAACTGTTACTAATACAGGGCGAATAAGTAGCACAGAGCCAAATCTTCAAAATATACCTATAAAAACAGAAGAAGGAAGGGAAATAAGAAAAGCATTTGTAGCTGAAGCAGGGTATGTGTTAGTTGATGCAGACTATTCTCAAATAGAATTAAGAGTACTAGCCCATATTTCACAAGACCCTAAGCTTATAGAAGCTTTTTATGAGGATGAAGATATTCATACTAAAACTGCATCAGAAGTGTTTAAAGTTCCAAAGGAGGAAGTCACTCCTCTATTGAGAAATAGAGCAAAAGCTGTAAATTTTGGAATTATATATGGAATTAGTGACTATGGCCTTTCAAGGGATCTAAATATATCCAGGAAAGAAGCAAAAGAGTATATAGACAACTATCTTGATAATTATAAGATGGTAAAAAAATATATGGAAGACATAGTCAAAAAGGGAAGAGATGAAGGGTTTGTAGAGACTATTTTAAATAGAAGAAGATATATTCCAGAGCTTAAATCTAGAAATTTTAATGTTAGAAGTTTTGGGGAAAGAGTTGCTATGAATACACCTATTCAAGGTAGTGCTGCAGATATAATCAAGGTGGCAATGGTTAAGGTATATAAGGAGTTAAAAAGGAGAAATCTAAAATCTAAATTGATATTACAGGTACATGATGAATTAATTATTCAGGCTCATAGAGATGAAGTAGACTTGGTGGTAAATATTGTAAAAGATATAATGGAAAGCTCCGTAAAACTTGACATCCCCTTAAAAGTAGACCTAAAAGTAGGTGAAAATTGGTATGGTTCAAATTAAACAAAAAATAATTGGATTAACTGGAGGTATAGCTTCTGGCAAATCTACAGTGTCTAATATAATTAAAAGCTTGGGATATAGAGTTATAGATGCAGATATTATATCTAGAGAGGTTGTAGAAAAAGGTAAGGCTGCATATTTAGGGGTTGTAGAACATTTTGGACAAGATATTTTAGATGAAGATGGTAATATTGATAGAAAAAAGTTAGGAAACATTATATTTAATAATCCTGTTGAAAGGGAAAAGCTTAATTCTATTGTTCATCCCTATATACTAGATTCAATTAAGGATTGTATAAAAAAAGATAAAAAAAGTACATTAATATTTGTAGATATACCTTTACTTATTGAAGTGCTTGATAGCTTAAAAATAAAGGGAATAGAGTTTGATGAAATTTGGTTAGTCTATGTTGATGAAAAAACTCAATTAGAAAGATTAATAAAAAGAGATAATATTACTAAGGAAGAAGCAATAAAGAAGATAAGAGCACAAATGTCTATGGATGCTAAAATAAAATATGCAACTAGGGTGATTAACAATACGGGAACTAAAGAAGCATTAGAATTTCAGGTAAAAAAAATGGTTAGGGAAGTCATATAAATTTGGAGGGTTTATTTTGTACTATATAACTGGCAAAGGTTTCAAGAGACTTATTATATTTTTTCTAATAGTTTTAATATCTATTTTTACAATTTACTCATATTTTTTAATTAACTACCCATTAAGCTACCAGATATATATTAGCAAGTATTCAAAGGAGTTTAATGTAGATCCTTATTTAATTGCAGCTATAATTAATGTAGAAAGCAAATATGATAAATATGCAATGTCTAGTAAAGAAGCTAGGGGGCTTATGCAAATTGCACCAATTACAGGGAAATGGGCAAGTGAAGAGTTAAACATAGAAGATTTTACATTAGAAGATTTATTTGACCCTGAGTTAAATATAATGGTAGGAGCCTGGTATTTAAATATTTTAAGTAAAGAGTTTGATAACAATCTTCAGCTAATTTTAGCTGCATATAATGCGGGGAGTGGAAATGTAGTTAAATGGCTTCAAAATGAAATATATTCGGAAGATGGGAAAACTCTAAAAGAAATACCTTTTACTGAAACTCAGGAGTATGTGAAAAAGGTTGAAAACAATATCAAAATATATAGGCTTCTTTATGAAAATGAATTTAAAGATTATGTATCTTATAATGAAAACTATTTAATTATACTTGTTAATAATTTAAAAAAGGTACTAAAAAGCTTTGTAATGTATAAATAGTAGGAGGGACGGTTGTTGAAAAGTAGAAAAATATTAGGAATATCAATTGTACTACTAATTTTAATATTGCTTACTGGATGTGAAGGTAATATGGAAAATCTTCAAGGAAGCTATGAAACTAATTTAGATGATATAGACCAATATGAACCAGAGTATGGGGGAGAAATTGTTCTACCTGTTACAAATATTAATTCCTTAAACCCTCTCATAGTTAATAATAAAAGTTATTACTATTTTAGCAAGCTTATATTTGAAAGTTTATTTGAATATGATGAAAATTTTAATATTGTAAACCAATTAGTAGAAAGCTATTCTTTCAAAAATAATAATACAATAAATATAAAATTAAAGGATAATATTCATTGGCATGATGGTGAGAAATTAACAGCTTATGATGTAGCTTTTACCATTAATGCCATTAAATATTCAGATGATAATTCAACTTACAAAAGGCTCTGGAAGGCATATGTTGGTAATTTTAATGGATATAATTTAAATAATTTTATGGAACCTATTGTAATAGATGAATTAACCCTAGACATAGTTTTTGGATTTGAATTTAGCCATATGTTAGATGTATTAACTTTTCCAGTTATACCTAGACATATTTTTGTAGATAATGCTGAAAATAAGAAAGCTTATGAAAGGGCATTGGATGTAGATGACTATGTTCCTATTGGTACTGGACCTTATAAATTTGTAAGTTATGAAAAGTATAAAAAAATTCAATTAGAAGCTAATGAAAATTATAGAGAAGGAAGACCATATATAGATACTGTAATTGGGATGATTTTAGACGATAAAGAATTAGCCTTAATCGCCTTTGAAACAGGAAGAATAGATTTAGCTTTTTCTGAAGGTGTTGATTGGGAAAAGTATGCCCAAAATAAACAAATAAACATAGTTGAATATATATCCCAAAATTATGAATTCTTAGGCTTTAATTTTTCTAGTGAAGCTTTTTCCAAATATGGACGAAGATTAAGAAGGGCTATTGCTTATGGTATTAATAGGCAAGAAATAATAGAAAATGTATATTTAGGACATGCTACACAAATAGATGTACCAATACACCCTAATTGCTGGCTTCTTTCTGATGAAGCAAATATTTATGGTTATAATATTGATATGGCAAAAAAAGAACTTGAAAATATGGGATGGAAGGACGTAGATTCTGATGGCTATTATGAAAATGCAGAAGGTAATGATGTTGTATTAGCCCTTACAACTAATTCCTACAACAATTTAAGGCTTAAAACAGCAGATATTATTGTGGAAAATTTGAAAGAAGTAGGAATTCAAGTTATAAAGGATTATGAAGAAAATATACCGGATAATTTAACTGAAGAAGATAAAGAAAATCAATGGATAGAATTAAATGAAAAACTAGGGCAGGGAGACTTTGATATGGTATTGTTAGGCTGGAATTTATCCCCAATTCCAGAATTATCTTTTGCTTTTCACTCATCCCAAATTGAATCAAATACTAACTTTATAAGATATAGTAGTGAGAAAATGGATAAGGCTTTATTTGAAGCGTATACCGCTTCAAATTTAGAGGACAAGCTTAATGCTTACAAGGACATTCAAGGGATTTTTCTTGAAGAATTGCCTTATGTAAGTTTATATTTTAAAAATGAAGCATTGCTTATAAATAGCAAAATAAAGGGTGATATAGATCCAACTTTTTATGATTTATACAGAAATATTGAAAAATGGTATATACCCAAGGATTTACAGCAAGAAAAAGTTGATAATAAATAGAATTTAATTTATAATATATATCGGAGAAGAAAATAAGATAAGATGCAGGGGTGGTGGAACAGGTAGACACGCATGTTTGAGGGGCATGTGCTTGTATAAAGCGTGAGGGTTCGAATCCCTTCCCCTGCACCACCATATCATATACAGTCTTGTATATGATATTTTTTTGTTTAAGAAGGTGAAATTTAATGAGTAGATCAATTATTCATATAGATATGGATGCATTCTATGCATCTATAGAACAGAGGGATAATCCTAATTTAAAAAATAAACCTGTAATTATTGGAGGAAATAGTAAAAGATCAGTTGTATGCACTGCTTCTTATGAAGCACGAAAGTATGGTATACATTCAGCTATGCCTATTGCAAAGGCAAAAAGACTATGTCCTAAGGGTATTTATTTGCCAGTTAACATGGACAAATATAAAAAGGAATCAAGAAAAATTATGAATATACTAAGAAGGTATTCAAGTATAATTGAACCATTGTCTATCGATGAAGCTTTTATGGATGTAAGTGGAAAGGATGCCCTCTATATAGCGAAAAAAATTAAAGAGGATGTAAAAAATGAACTTCAGCTAACAGCATCTGTAGGTATATCAATAAATAAATTTGTGGCAAAACTAGCTTCTGATGTGAAAAAGCCAGATGGATTGACTATTATAAAAAAGGAAGATATAATTGACTTTCTTAAGCCTTTGCCTGTTTCCCGGCTTTGGGGAGTAGGACCTAGAATGGAAAGAGAACTTAACAAACTAGGCATATACACAATAGGAAATTTACAAAAGTACAATTTGGATATTTTAATAAATAAGTTTGGGAAAAGGGGAAAGGAAATTTATCTTTTTTCCTTTGGAATAGACAACAGACCCGTTGAAACTCAATTAATCAGTCAATCAATAGGAGAAGAAGAAACATTTTTGGAGGATTTAAATGATATTGATGTTTTATGTAGAAAACTTAAGTTATTTGCAAGAAATTTGTCAAACAAGCTAGTAAAAAAGGGTTTTCTTGTTAAGACCGTAACAGTAAAAGTAAAGTATTCAGATTTTATAGTAGAGACTAGAAGTTTTACCTTTAGCATTCCAACCTATGATTACAATATTATTTACGAAACCGGTAAATACTTATTAATTAACAAATTTGATCTTAAAAAAAGTATAAGACTATTAGGCCTTAGTGTTTCAAATTTAATATATCCCAATGACCCAATACAATTAAGTTTTAAAATTTAAATTAAAAAAAATTGTCAATCGCGTTAAAATAATAACAATAGCCCTAGGGGGTATACTTATAGGGAAATTAATGATATAATAACTTATAAATTGTAATGCAATATTTTTAATATATAAATATAGTAGTCTATTATATTTAATAATTATTATTTTTATTTTAATTTTATAAATTGTAATTAGAAATTATAAAAAAGAGGTGGAAAAGAATGAAGTTAGAAAATCTCACTTTTAAGGGTGGGGTAAATGTACCACATTATAAGGAATTAACTGAGGGTCTTTCCATAGAAAAAGCAAAAGAACCGGAAATAGTCTATATTCCCCTACATCAACATACTGGTGCGCCTTGCGAACCCATTGTTAAAGTAGGAGATTCTGTAAAAGTAGGACAAAAAATTGGACAATCTGAAGCCTTTGTATCAGCTCCTGTACATTCTTCAGTTTCAGGAGTGGTAAAAAGTATTGAAAATATGCCAACTCCAACAGCACAAAATGTAAAGTGTGTAGTGATTGAATCAGATGGCAAGAATGAACTACATGAATCTGTTAAACCAAAGGGAGATTTGGAAAATTTAACTCAGAAAGAAATTCTTGAAATTATAAAGGAAGCAGGAATAACTGGAATGGGTGGTGCTGGTTTTCCAGCTCATGTGAAGTTGTCTCCTCCCCAAGATAAGAAAATTGACACTATTTTAATTAACGGTGCAGAATGTGAACCTTATATTACTGCTGATCACAGGATTATGGTTGAATATCCAGAAAAAATAGTGTTTGGACTAAAAGCAATAATGAAGTCTGTTGGAGTAGATAGAGGAATTATAGGTATTGAAAAGAATAAACCTGATGCAATTTTAGCTATAAAAGAAGCAATCAAGAATAAACCAAATATACAAGTTGCAACACTAAAGGTAAAATATCCACAAGGTGATGAAAAAAGGCTCATAAATGCTATTTTAGGCAGGGTAGTTCCTTCTGGAGGACTACCAATGGATGTTGGGACAATTGTATGTAATGTATCAACTACAAAAGCAATTGCAGAAGCAGTTTTAGAAGGAAAACCTTTATATGAAAGGGTCGTAACTGTTACAGGCAAGGGAGTTAAAGAACCAAAGAATTTATTAGTAAAAATAGGTACACCATTTAAAGATTTAATTGAACAATGTGGTGGTTTTGCAGCAACTCCAGGCAAGATTATATCTGGTGGTCCTATGATGGGAATTAGCCAGTATACAATGGATGTGCCCATCATAAAGGGTACAAACGCTATTTTAGTTATGACAGAGGAAGAAGCTAAACCAGAAAAAGTATATCCATGTATTAAATGTGGTAAATGCTTAGAAGTATGCCCTGTTAGACTGCAACCGCTATATGTTGGAGGATATGCTATTAAAAAGAACTTTGATAAAGCAGAAGCATATAATGCCCTTGATTGTGTTGAATGTGGAGCATGTTCATATATTTGTCCTGCTAAAAGACCTTTAGCTGAGTCCATTAGGTTAGCAAAAAGAGAAATAATTGCTAAAAGGAAATCAAAATGATAGGAGGAAATGAAATGGATGGAAAAGTAGTAGATACTTCTAAAGCTTATGAAGTTGCTTTGGAAAATGAATTATTAGTTACCTCATCTCCTCATATTAGATCAGGTGAAACTGTACAGAGGATAATGCTAGATGTAATAATAGCCCTTACTCCAGCTATTATAGGAAGTGTTTACTTTTTTGGGATTAACGCTTTAAAATTAATATTGATATCGGTAGCATCCAGTGTGTTTTTTGAAGCACTTATTCAAAAGATGTTGAAAAAGCCTATTACTATTGATGATTTATCAGCAGTGATCACTGGAATATTACTGGCATTTAATTTACCGGCAAGTGCACCATGGTGGTTGCCAATTATGGGATCCGCTTTTGCAATTATAGTAGTTAAGCAATTATTTGGGGGCCTAGGTTCTAATTTTATGAATCCAGCTTTAGCTGGAAGAGCTATGCTACTTACATCATGGCCAGCCCATATGTCTACATTTACTGGAACAAGACCGGATGTTGTAGCTACAGCTACACCTCTTGCAATAATGAAATATGGAATGAGTCCAGATGGTGCTGCATCTGCCACAGCATCTGCAACTACATCTGCAACTATTGAGGCAGTAACATCAGCAACAAGTGCTCAAGGAGCAGAATTACCGGAATTAATTGATATGTTTATTGGTAATATTCCAGGGGCTATTGGAGAGACATCAGCCTTATTATTGCTAATAGGAGCAGCTTATTTGATTATTAGGAAGGTTATTGATTGGAAAATACCAGTATTTTATATTGCTACTACCTTTGTATGTTTGGTGTTATTTGGTGTAGAATCTGAATTTTTACCATACCATATATTAGGTGGTGGATTAATCCTAGGTGCATTTTATATGGCAACAGATTATGCATCATCTCCTGTAACCCCTATAGGAAGAATTGTATTTGCTATAGGCGCAGGCTTTTTAACTGCCCTTATAAGGGTTAAAGGAGGCTATCCAGAAGGAGTGTCTTATTCAATATTGTTAATGAATGTTGCAACTCCATTGATTGAAAAATTTACAAAGCCTAGAGTTTTTGGAGGTGCTAAGTAGATGAATGAAATTGTTAAGTTAGGATTGACATTGTTTATAATAACTACTATTGCTGCAGGATTATTAAGCGTTTCTAATGCCATAACTGCAGATAGAATAGCAGAGTTAGATAAAATAATAAATAAATTAGCTATGCAAGAAGTATTGGAAGATGCTGAAGAATTTAAACCACTGGATGAAGATAAGTTTAATGATTTTAAAAGTGCAAATTCTAATGTTATAGAAGTAAATGAAGGATATGATTCAAGTTCAAATCTTGTAGGACATACCATTAAAGCTAATACTAGAGGCTTTGGCGGAGAAATTGTCTTTATGATAGGTATATCCACTGATGGAGATATTACAGGAATTAAGATATTAACACATGAAGAGACACCAGGACTTGGTGCAAATGCAGAGAAAAAATATTTCACAGACTCTTTTAAAGGTAAACCAGTATCTACACAATTAGTAGCAGCAAAAAATCCGCAAGCAGAAAACGAAGTTCAAGCAATTACCAGCGCTACAGTAACTACAAATGGTATAGTTAATGGTGTAAATAGTGTTCTTGAAGCATATAATACTACATTTTCTAATTAGTCGTGCAGGAGGTGTGAAAATTGAAATTATCTAAAGTATTTTACAATGGGCTTATAAGGGAAAATACTATATTTGTTCAGGCAATTGGTTTGTGTGGTCTATTAGCCGTAACTACTTCAGCAATAAATGGTTTAGCCATGGGTATAGCAGTTATAGCTGTTACTGTTGGTTCAAATTTTGTTATTTCATTGTTAAGAAAGGTAATACCGGATAAAATTCGTATTCCAGCATTTATAGTTGTTATAGCAACATTTGTAACTGTAGTACAGATGTTTATGAAGGCATATACACCAGATTTAGATAGAGCTTTAGGTATATTCATTCCCCTTATAGTAGTTAACTGTATGATATTGGGTAGGGCTGAAGCTTTTGCATCAAAATATGGCATTTTACCTTCAATAGTCGATGGATTAGGAATGGGTTTAGGTTATACATTAGCAACTACTACATTAGGAATTATAAGAGAGGTAATAGGTGCAGGAAGTCTATTTGGAATACAACTTTTTGGACCAAATTTTGAGCCAGCCTTAATTTTTATAATGCCACCCGGAGCATTTATCATACTTGGAATACTTATGGGATTTTTTAATTATTTTAGAAGGAAAAAAGAATCTGAAGGTATAAAGGGGGCAACTCTAGATGAATTTATTTACAATATTGATTAGTACCATTTTTATAAATAACTATGTGTTTGCACAATTCTTAGGTATATGTCCATTTCTTGGAGTTTCAAATAAAACAGAAACTGCTGCAGGAATGGGTGTTGCAGTTACCTTTGTTGTAACTCTGGCCTCAGTTATTACCTATGTTATTCATCACTATATATTAGCAAAGCTTGGACTTGAATACTTACAAACAATAGTATTCATATTGGTTATTGCTGCCCTGGTTCAACTTGTAGAGATGTTTCTTAAAAAGAGCAGTCCTGGATTATATAGGGCATTAGGTGTTTACCTACCACTTATAACAACTAATTGTATTGTTTTAGGAGTTGCTATTTTAAATATTGACATGAATTATAATATTATTGAAACCATAGTAAATGCACTCGGTGCATCTATTGGATTTGCCATAGCTTTACTTCTTATGGCAGGCGTTAGAGAAAACTTTGAGTTAGCTGATATACCAAAACCATTACAAGGTTTTCCAATCTCATTAATAACTGCTGGTCTTATGTCTATAGCCTTTTTAGGCTTTAGTGGACTTGTATAGGAGGCGATAGTATGACTGCAATTTTATATCCAATCGTTGTATTAGGAGGATTAGGACTTTTATTTGGAGTAAGCTTAGGTTTTGCATCTAAGGTTTTTGCTGTTGAGACAAACCCATTGGTAGAGGCTATTAGGGAAGTATTACCAGGAGCAAACTGTGGTGCTTGTGGATATCCTGGATGTGATGGTTGTGCAGTTGCTATGGTAGAAGGGAAAGCACCCGCTAGTGCATGTAGTGTTGGAGGACAATCAGTAGCAGAAAAGGTGGCTAGTATTTTAGGAGTTGAGGTAGGCGAAATAAATAGGCAAGTTGCCACTGTATTATGTCAAGGAGATTGTAGCAAGGCAAAGAATAAATATAAGTTTGCTGGATTAAGGGATTGTAGGTCACAAAATATATTGGCTGGAGGAAGCAAATCTTGCTCATATGGTTGTTTAGGATGTGGTACTTGCGTAGATGTATGTGATTATGATGCTATACATATAGTAGAAGGAGTTGCTATAGTAGACAAAGAAAAATGTGTTGCATGCAAGGCCTGTATAGATGTGTGTCCAAAGAATATTATCGAACTTGTTCCTTATGAGAGTGAAGTAATAGTAAAATGTAAAAGCAATGATCCTGGTAAAGTTGTTAGAGCAAATTGTAGCATTGGCTGTATAGGATGCAAGATTTGTGTAAAGAATTGTCCTGAAGATGCATTTTCCTTTGAAAACTTCTTGGCAAAAATTAACTATGAAAAATGCACTAACTGTGGAATATGTGTTGAAAAATGCCCAACAAAAGCTATTTTTTCAGATATTGAAAAGGTTAGTTTAAAAGCACAGTAAAAGAGCCTAAATTTGGGCTCTTTTATTTTTTTATAGATTATTTTATAATATATAGAGTAATTAATCCACTAAATTGTAACTTGTAAATGAAAAGTAATAATGATAAACTTATTATGATGTAAAGAAGTAACTTGTTTGAGGGGGAAAAATTTGACTAAAGGTGATAAGATATTAATTTTTACTGTTCTTATAGTCAATATTTTGATATTGATATTTATAAATCCATCACTATTTAATTATGAAGAAAAATATATTAGTATACAAGTTAATGGTGAAGAAATAAAAACCATATTTTTTGACGATGACATGATAGGAAAAACTATACCAATAGAAACAGAATTTGGATACAATCTTATTGAAATTGGAGATGGCAAGGTAAGAGTAATTGAAGCGGATTGCCCTGACAAGCTTGATGTTAAACAAGGTTATATATCAGAAGTTGGAGAGGTTATTGTATGTTTGCCTAATAGGTTAGTTATAGAAATAAAGGGCACTGGTGTAGAGACTGAAATTGATGGTATTAGTAGGTAGAGAGGAATAGATATGAAAGGATTAAGAAGATTAATTTTTTTAGCATTATTAGTGGCAATAGGATTGGTGTTGGGTATTGTAGAGTCAATGATGCCTTTACCCTTTATTGCACCAGGAGCAAAACTAGGCCTATCTAACATCGTGATACTTATAACCTTAGTAGTATTTAGTTATAGGGATGCTTTGGTTACTGGTATGTTAAAATCTATATTATTTACCCTAGTTACAGGTAGTGTTACCAGTTTATTCTATAGTTTATCTGGTTCTATATTAAGTTTAATGACCATGTATCTTATCTATACCTATTTTTCAAATATATTCAGTTTAATTGGTGTCAGTATATTTGGTGCAATGGCTCACAATTTTGCACAGGTGTTGGTAGCAAGTTTAATGTTAGGAAATATAAAGATTTTTTCCTATCTTCCTATTTTGCAATTAACAAGTATATTTACAGGATATTTTGTGGGTCTTACTTCAAATTATGTGGTTAAACATATGCAAAAATCAATAGATAAGATATTTCATTAAAAAGTTAAGGTGATATCATGGTTAAAATAGTTCTTGCATCATCTTCCCCAAGACGAAAGGAATTGTTACTTAAATACAATATTGATCCAATCATAGTTAAGGCAAATATAAAAGAAAAGACTTATGAAGAGGAAAAACCAGAACAGGTAGTCATGGCATTAGCCTTTGAAAAAGCTAATGATGTTGCAAAAAGATTTAATAATGGAGAGATTGTATTAGGTGCAGATACTGTTGTTGCTTGTGAGGGGAAAATTCTTGGCAAGCCTGAAGACGAATATGATGGAATTAGAATGATTGAATTTTTAAATAACAGAGAACATGAGGTAATTACAGGTATATGCCTTATAAAGGCTGGAACCAATATAAAAATAATTGATTATGAAAAGACTATTGTAAAGTTTAGGAATTTATCTGATAAAAAAATAAAAAAATACATTGAGACAGGTGAATATATAGATAAAGCTGGAGCATATGGTATTCAAGGATTTGGAAGTTTACTTATAGAATATATACATGGATGCTATTTTAATGTTGTAGGGCTTCCAGTCAGCAAGCTTGATTTTTTATTGGAAAAGCACTTTAATATGAGTTTATTATAATTATATAGGTGATTATAGTGGATATGAATGATAATGCTTATAAAAGCTATACTATTAAAGATTTACCCTTAGAAGAAAGACCAAGAGAAAAGTTGGTGAAGTATGGTGTTGGGGCATTATCTAA
Source organism: Tissierellia bacterium (assembly GCA_012735405.1). Lineage (GTDB taxonomy): Bacteria > Bacillota > Clostridia > Tissierellales > Tepidimicrobiaceae > JAAYFE01. The sequence goes on from JAAYHM010000152.1 coordinate 14,510, forward strand.
TGCTGAACTAATTGCTATTATTATCAGAACTGGTTACAAAGAAGATACAGCTATAGACCTAGCTAACAGACTACTAAGTATAGATTGTACAGGCATAAAGTTTTTATCTCAAGCTACTGTAGAAGAACTAACAAAAATTAAAGGGATTGGCTATTGTAAAGCAGCCCAGATAATTGCTGCCATAGAATTAGGGAAAAGGATATCTAGTTATGGAGTAGGCTCTAAACTTAAGGTTGATTCGCCCCAAGTTGTAGTGGAACTTCTTATGGATGAGATGAAATATTTTAATAAAGAGCATTTTAGAATAGTTCTATTAAACACCAAAAATCAAATAATAAGTATTGAGGAGATATCAGTTGGAAATTTAAATTCATCTATTGTACATCCGAGAGAAGTTTTTAATATTGCTATTAGGAGAAGTGCAAATTCCATAATATTAGTTCATAATCATCCTAGTGGAGATTCTACCCCCAGTAAGGAAGATATAAATATAACCTATAGACTTGTAGAAGTAGGTAATATTATAGGAATAAAAGTATTAGACCATATAATTATTGGTGATAATAATTATATGAGTTTTAGAGACAAAAATATAATATAAGCAATACTTTAGCTGTAGAAAGGAGCAAATTACATGGGAATCTTTGGTATGTTTTCAAAAGATCTAGGTATAGATTTAGGGACTGCAAATACATTGGTATACATTAAAGGGAAAGGAATAGTTATAAGAGAACCTTCAGTAGTTGCTATTCAAACTGAGACAAAAAAAGTTTTGGCTGTTGGTGAAGAGGCTAAAAGAATGATAGGAAGAACTCCAGGAAATATAGTAGCAATTAGACCATTGAAAGATGGCGTTATTGCTGATTTTGATATTACTCAAAATATGCTCAAATATTTTATAAAAAAAGCTCTTTCAAACCGTTTTTTATTCCAACCAAGAGTAGTTATATGTGTACCAAGTGGAGTAACTGAGGTTGAAAAAAGGGCTGTAGAAGAAGCAGCTATTAATGCAGGGGCAAAAGATGCTTATTTAATTGAGGAGCCCATGGCTGCAGCCATAGGTGCAGGATTGCCTGTGCAGGAACCAACTGGAAGTTTAGTAGTTGATGTTGGTGGAGGGACAACAGAAGTTGCTGTAATATCTTTAGGAGGTATAGTTACTAGTAAATCCATAAGGGTAGGTGGAGATGAATTAGATGAATCAATTATTAACTATGTAAAAAAGGAGTATAGTCTCATGATTGGGGAAAGGACTGCAGAAGAGGTTAAGATAACAATTGGCTCAGCAAATGAAAACAATAAGGAAACAAAGATGAATATAAGGGGTAGGGATTTAGTTAGCGGCCTTCCTAAGACAATTGAAATATCATCAAAGGAAATTAGAGAGGCCATGAAAGAGCAAATATATGGAATATTAGAAGCTATAAAATCAACCTTAGAAAAAACACCACCTGAGTTAGCTGCTGATATAATGGAATCAGGTATAATGCTAACTGGGGGAGGAGCTTTGCTTGATGGATTAGATAAATTAATTGCTAAAGAGACTGGAATGCCTGTTAATATTGCAGATAATCCATTAGATTGTGTTGCAATAGGAACTGGGAAAGCACTTGATAGTATTGATATATTAAGAAAAACTATTGCACCTGGTAAAAAACGAATTGGATAAGTGGTGGTAATTTATGCTCTTTTTTAAAAAGTACAAAAATAGAATGATAGTATCTTTGATTGCTATCATTCTTATTGTTATTATAGGGGTTACAAATAGTGAAAGATTGAAACTAACAGCTATGGAAAGGTTTTTGGGAAATGCATTTTCACCTATACAAAAGTTTATATTTAGTATAGGTAGGAATGTTTATGAATTTTTTGGCTCAATTAAAAATATATCTAATCTTATGGAAGAAAATGAAGAACTTAAGTTAAAAGTAGCAAAATTAGAGGAAGAAAATAGGAGGTATGAAGATTTAATAGGTAAAAGCGAATATATAATTAATGAAAAAAAATTACTAGAAAGCACCAATTATAAATTGATTCCAGCACAAGTTGCAGGAAAAGAACCTGGTAATTGGTTTAATAGATTTACTATTGACAAGGGTTCAAATGATGGAATTGAAAAAGGAGATACTGTAATACAGGCAGTAGAGGTAGATGAAGAAATAGTCTTAGAAGGTGTAGTTGGCAGAGTTGTTGAAGTAGGTGATAATTGGTCAAAAGTAATATCTATAATAGATGAAAATAACAATATTTCTTTTAAAGTGATTAGAACCCAAGATGGCGGTATTGTTTCCGGCAGTCTTGATGGTAATTTAAATGGATATTTATTTGATAGTAAAGCAGATGTAATGAAGGGAGACAAGCTATTCAGCTCCGGACTTGGAGGAGTCTATTTGCCTGATTTGTATATAGGAGAAATTACTGATGTTATTAAAGAGGATGAAGATTTAACAAAAAAAATTAAAGTTAAGCCAGCTGTAGACTTCAAAAAATTATATAAAGTTTATGTAATTTTAGATTGATGATAGAGGGATTGAATTGAGTGTACTGACAATAAGTATAATTATTATAATAAATTTCATATTACAGTCTACTATTGTACCTTATTTTGACATTTTTAATGTTGTTCCAAATACTAGTCTTATCGTGGTAGTTGTAATTGCAATATCAAATGGCAAAATTGTCGGAGCAATTTCAGGGCTTATAGTTGGACTACTTAGTGATGTAATATTTAGTGTTCCAATTGGAATAAATTCTTTTATATACTTTTTTATAGGCTACTTAGTTGGAATGACAGAAAATAAGCTGTCCAGGGAAAGTATATTGCTACCAATAAGTATGACAATATTGTCTACAGTAGGATATCATCTATTATACTATCTTTTCACTTTCTTCTTAGGTTATGAAATTTCCATAAGGTATATAATGAAAAATATTGTTATATTTGAAACTATTTATAATGCTTTATTGTCAGTTATATTATCTAAGTTACTTGCTAGATTTATTAAAGCTCCTTCCATTAGATTTAGTAAGAAATAGAGGTGTTTCGCTTTGAAATTTATTGAGAAAATTAAGGATAGATATAATATATTAATTATAATATTAAGTATTTGTATGATACTACTTTCCTTTAGATTAGCTATTTTAACTATTGTAGAAGGAGATTATTATAGAGATATATCTGACAATAAAAGGTTAAAGGAAATATATATAACTGCACCCAGAGGTGAAATTAGGGACAGATATGGCAGGCTTTTAGCTGGAAACAAGCTTAGTTTTACGGTGCAGCTATTGAAAGATGAAATAAATACATTAACTAGAGAAGAAAAAAATAATACTCTTTTACAATTAGCAAGGTTATTGGAAGAAGATGGGGTCAGTTATGTTGATGAATTCCCAATTAATTTTAATGTATTTGAGTATTCCAGTGAAGAAATTTACGATATGGAAAGCTTATCCCCTCTGGAGAAAGTTATAGAAATTATTATTTCCAACAATTTGTTACCTGAAATATTGGATACTTATTTTATTTACCCAGGCTATGAAGAGCATTTTAAATTTATAACTATCAATAGGGCAATTGATGCATTAGAAAACAAGGATATAAATGTACCCATAGTAGCTAATATAATAAATGGCGAACTTGTGGTGCAATTTGATGAAAATGAGGATATAACTAAGTGGAAGGCTGATAACGGAATAAGTTCAAATGCAACAGCGAAGGATGCCATTATTACAATTATTAACAATGATAAAAATATTATTAGAAAAATATTAGACCATCCCATTTCAAGACAATTAGTATTTAACATAATAGAGGAAAAAAATCTAAATACCTTTTCTATCAATAAAATGGGAGAAAAAAATATTAATGGAAACATAGTTTTGAAGAAGTATTCATTATCATATGATGAAGAATACCTAAATATAAAAAGATCTTTTATAGATTCTTTTAGTAGCATAACCTTTGAAACAAGTGCAAAAGAAGATTTTGTAGAAATTGTTACTAATACATCCTTAGTTGATTTACTTTTTAAAGTTGTTGAACAAGAGGATGAAAATGGAAATATTACTAAAATTATACCTGGTAAGGTTCTAATTGATATGATCAAGGAAAAAGGATTAGAATCACCAGTAATAATTGAAATTAATGAAGAAGATAATTCAGTCATATATAGTTATAAGGAAAAAGGGGATTCAACTGAAAAGCTTCCTATAGATACCCTTATAAGTTTTGCACAGCAAAATAATATATTAGAAGATTTTATTACCCATGAAAAGATAAAAACTATAGCGCAAGAAATAATACTTTCCAATGGCTATAATCCCAGAATATCTATTTCAAAATGGGAATATGTACCTTTGATAGATAAGGAAAGTTGGTATGGTAAGTTTAATATACCCCCTGAATATGATGCAGAAGAAGCCTTTAATTATTTAAAGGAACATTATGATCTAGATCCAAATTTAAGCCCATATGAAGCTAGAGTCATAATGTCCTTGTATGATCAGCTTGACAAACAAGGCCAAAGAGCATATCAACCTATTAATATTGCCTATGGAATAAAAGATGCTACTGTAGCAAAAATTGAAGAAGGATTTATAGAACATTCGGGAGTGCAGGTTTCTATTGAACCTGTTAGGTATTATCCTGAAGGGAAAACTGCAGCCCATATATTAGGGTATTTAGGTAAAATATCCCAAAGTAATGAAATACAAAAATATGTCGTAGAAAACAACTATTCACCTAATGATATAATAGGCAAGACTGGAGTGGAGGAAAAATTTGAACTATTATTAAAGGGTAAAAATGGCGTTAAAAGGGTTGAAGTAGATGTATTAGGTAATAGAACTAATATTATTGATGAAGAAGAAGCAGTTCCAGGGAACAATATTTATTTGACAATAGATTTAAATTTACAAAAGGCTGCGGAAAAATATCTTGAATATGGTCTTGAAAAGATTAGAGAAGCTGGAGTTTTTGAGAGCCAATGGGGAAACTACAAATATGGGATTAGTAGCTCTAAAAAAAGGCCTTATATTAATGCCACTTCAGGTGCAGTAGTTGTTACTTCTGTAAAAACTGGAGAAATATTAGCTTTAGCAAATTTTCCTGCTTATGATCCAAATCTATTTTCAACAGGTATATCTAAATCTGATTGGGAAAGTTTATTTCCTGAACATGAAGAAGATTTATTAGCACCAAGACCCTTATATAATATTGCAATACAGACAGCTATACAGCCTGGTTCTGTTTTCAAGATGGTCACTGCTTTAGCAGCTTTAGAAAAAGGAATGGACCCTTATAAGACAATTAGGGATATGGGATATGTACAATTTGGGGGCAAGTCAATTGGTTGTTGGTATTGGAATTCCTATAGAAGAACCCATGGTGCAACCAATCTATACGATGCTATTAGAGATTCATGCAATTATTATTTTTACTCCCTAGCTTTAGGATATAATCAAAAAACTGGGGAATCTGTAGGTGTAACTTTAACTATAGATGACATAGCTGATATGGCCAAAAAACTAGGTTTAAATGATAGAACTGGTATAGAGATAGATATACCAAGAGAGGCATCAGGAGGCGTGCCCAATCCTCAAAGTAAAATAATGATAACTCAAGTTTTACTAAGAAACTATTTAAAAACTTACATTAGGGATTATATAAAAGAAGGAGAAGAATTTACTGATAAAGAAATTGAAGAGAAAATAGAAACTATTGTAAGCTGGGTTGAAAAAGAGAATGCTTTATCTAGAAATGAAGTTATTAAAAGACTTGATGAAATGGGGATTGAGCCAGAAAAACCTCTTCCAGGAGAAAGAGAAGGTTTAGCTGATAAGATTAAGTATACCTATTTAAACTATGCAGGTTGGAATATTACAGATACTATTTATATAACTATTGGTCAAGGACAAAGTTCCTATACTCCAGTACAAATAGCAAATTATATAGCTACTATAGCAAATGGAGGATACAAAAACCAGTTAACTGTGATAGATAGTATAAAAAATTATGATAATACTAAGACCATATATGAACGAGAAGTACAATCAGAAAGAATAGAGTTAAATAATTATGAAAATTTGGAACATGTTAAGAGAGGAATGCGAAAAGTAGTTACAGAAGGAAGCGTTAGGAGTGTATTTAAAGATTTTCCTATATCAGTAGCTGCTAAAACTGGTACTGCTCAAAGGGATGGTATAAATCCTGTTACTGGTGATACCTATGATGATTATGCTTGGTTTGTAGCCTTTGCTCCTTATGAAGATCCGGAAATTGCAATTTCAATTGTACTTTTCCAGGGAGGTACTGGTGGAAATGCTGCACCTATAGCAAGAGAAATTATTGCTGAATATTTTGGATTGAATGATATTTATGTAGAGGAGCAATTACCATTTGAAAATGAATTGGAAAGTAGATAAACTTTCCAATTCATTTTTAAAATAAAGAAGGAATTTATAAATAAATAGAGAATATATAAGTAGATGTTATCTGGAGGTAATATTAGTGAGAGAGGGATTGGTTAGCTTTAAAGGTATAAATGGAGGAATTTATATAAATATCAAAGATGGAGAATTTAATACAATATTGAAAGAGCTTGAAAACAAACTTGAAAAATCTATAGATTTTTTTAAGGATGCTAAAATTATAGGTATAAAAGGGGACAGTATAACTAAAGAAGAGAAAAATGAACTATTGAATGTGATTAAATACAAATATGAGCTTAATATAACAGAAGACTTAGAGTCTCATTTTAAGGAAGATATATTTGAAGGAATTGAAGAGGGCATGACTAGGTTTATAAATTCTACAATTAGATCTGGACAAGTTGTTGAATATGAGGGAAATATTGTAATAATTGGTGATGTAAATCCAGGCGCACTTATTAAAGCTAGGGGAAATATTGTTATTTTAGGAAGCTTAAAGGGAGTTGCCCATGCTGGCGTGGATGGTAACACACAGGCTTTTATTGCTGCCTATGACTTACGACCAACCCAGCTTAGAATTGGTAGTATTATTAGCAGAAAACCTGATGGCAATATGGATTTTATTGGCATACCTGAGGTAGCTAGGGTTTATAATAAAGAAATTATTATTGAACCTTATTTACCAAGAAAATAAATGATGGGAGGAAAGCATTATGGGAATAGGCAAAGCAATTGTAATAACATCTGGAAAAGGTGGAGTTGGTAAGACTACTACAACTGCAAATATAGGAACTGGTCTTGCCATGCATGGCTATAATGTAGTAGTTGTTGATACTGATATAGGTTTAAGGAATCTTGATGTAGTTATGGGTTTAGAAAATAGAATAGTTTATGATATAGTTGATGTTGTAGATGGCAATTGTAGATTGAAACAAGGTTTAATTAGGGATAAAAGATTTGATGGATTATATCTTTTACCTGCAGCTCAAACCAAGGACAAAACTGCTATAAAACCTGAGCAAATGGTTGAACTTGTTTCAAAACTTAAGGAAGAATTTGATTATATTATAATAGATTCACCTGCTGGTATTGAACAGGGATTTAAAAATTCTATTGCAGGTGCTGACGAAGCTTACATAGTAACTACTCCTGAAATATCGGCTGTAAGAGATGCAGATAGGGTTATCGGATTGTTAGAAGCATATGGAATTAGCAATCCTAAGTTGATTATCAATAGAATTAGATATGATATGGTAAAAAGAGGAGATATGATGAATGTAGAAGATATAGTAGATATATTAGCAATAGACTTGTTAGGAATTATTCCTGATGATGAAGCTATAGTAATTTCTACAAATAAAGGGGAGCCAGTAGTAGCTGAAGAAAAGCCTTTATCAGCAAAAGCATATAGGAATATCTGCAATAGAATACTTGGTAAAGAAGTTGAGTTGCTAGATTTAGAGAATAATGAAGGGAAATTAAGTAAGATATTAAAATTGTTGTTTAGTAAGTAAAGGGGGTATAACCTTGGATTTGTTTAAAATGTTTGGGAAAAACAAGACAAAAAGCAAAAATGTAGCAAAAGAGCGATTGAAACTAGTACTAGTTCATGATAGATCAGATTTATCTCCTAAATTTTTGGAGATGATTAAGGGAGATATTATTAGGGTAGTTAAAGAATACGCAGAAATAGATCAGGATGGATTAGATATAAAGTTTACTAGAATGAAAAGAGATTATGATAATACACCTGTTTCTGCCTTGGTAGCAAATATACCTATTATTAAGGTTAAAGATAATTGCAGGTAAATAATAGTAATTGTTGTGTATTTATTAACAATTGTTGATATAAATATTTTAATTTGCTATAATCGAATTGCTAATAAATTATACAGTTTTACAATTAAGACAAAAGATATGCGGAGGTGTACAAATGAAAAGAAAATTAGGCTTTAGTATTTTGTCCATAGTATTAGTATTAGTTTTACTAGTAGGTTGTAGTGGACAAGGTACTGAGACTAGTACTGATGAAAACGATAGCCAAAGTGAAACCAGCGGAGAACTTGTTGATGGTACTTATTTAGTTAAAGATCCTGTAAGTGATAGAGGAAACTATCCAATGGCAATAATGGAAGTAGTAGATGGAGAAATATCTTCATTCGAGTATGTTGAGATTTTAGCCGATTTAGGTGAAGAAAAAAATGAAAGCAATTATAACTACGCTGAAGGATTAGCTGTAATTGCTAATCTAAATGAACAGTTTAATGAAAAAAAGGATATTAACCAAGTTGATTTTGATGCAGTGACAGGTGCAACTCATACTAAAGAAAACTTTAAGAGAATAGTTAACGAATTATTGGACAAGGCTGCAAAAGGAGAAGCATATGAACCAGTTTATAAAGATGGAGTGTATACAGCAACTGCTGAGGAACCTAGCCATGGTTGGTTAGGAGAAGTAAAAATAGTTGTAAAACATGGACAAATTGTAGGGTTAGACTATTATGAATATGCTGTAGAAGACATGGAAGGAAGCAGGGTTGTATTTGATGAAGATGATAAACCTGTTACAGGAGATGATGGAAAACCTGTGACTGAAGAAGTGCAAATTTCCGCTGGAGACAGGAAATCAAAAGAAAATTATGCATATTTAGACTCATTAGAAGTTATGAAGAAAATGCAAAAATTAATTATAGATAATAATGGATTAGATAATTTAGATGTTGACAGTGTAACTGGTGCAACAAGTACAAGAACTACAATTATTGAGCTAGTTGAAAAAGCATTAGATGGTGCTAAATTATAAAATATTAGTACATAGAAACCCTAACATTATGTTAGGGTTTCTAAATATTTAGAGAGAGGAATTAACATGGATAAAAAGAAAATTATACTTACGATATTTATAATAGTAATATTACTAAATACTGTTGCCTGCCAACCTAAATCAAAGGAACCTTTATCCAGATCTGCATTTATGATGGATACTGTTATAAATTTAAGAATATATGATAAGACTGACGAGGATATAATGAATCAGGCAATGGATAGACTAAAAGAAATTGAGGATAGAATGAGCATAACTTTAGAGGATAGTGATATTAGCTTAATCAATAAAAATGCTGGTATTAAACCTGTTCAAGTCCATGATGATGTATATTATGTACTTGAGATAGCAAAGTATTATGCTAATTTAAGTAATGGCGCCTATGACCCTACTATAGGACCTTTGGTTGAGCTTTGGGATGTAAATGATAAGGAAATAGAAAGAGATACAATACCAAGCGATGCGGATATAAAAAAGGCGTTGGAATTAGTAGATTATAATGATTTAGAACTTATGGAGAATAATTATGTATATTTAAAGAGAGAAGGCATGAAGCTGGATTTAGGAGGTATTGCCAAAGGATATGCTGCAGATGAGGTTAAGAAGATACTTAAAGAAAATGGTGTTGAATCTGCAATTATTGATTTAGGTGGCAATATATATGTGGTGGGAGACAAAGGGGAAGGTAATCCTTGGAGAATAGGAATTACTAATCCTTTTGAACCAACTGGGAGGTTTACAGGGCTTTTAGAGCTTATAGATAGCTCTGTAATTACTTCTGGAGATTATGAAAGATATTTCATATATGAAGGTAAAAAGTATCATCATATATTAGATTCAAAAACTGGGTATCCCTCTGATAGTGGAATTAGGGGTGTAAGTATCGTTTCTGAAAAAGGTATCGATGGTGATGCTTTGTCAACTACTTTATTTGTGCTAGGGTTAGATAAAGGTTTAGAGCTTGTAGATAAATTAGAAGGAATAGAGGCTATTTTTATTACTTCGGATAAAGAGGTAATTGTTACTGATGGATTGAAAGATAAATTTATTATGGATAATCCTGAATTCAAATTAATAAATAATGAGAATTAATATGTAATAAAACCCACCTTGTATAAATATCATATAAATAGGATAAGGTGGGTGAATTTATGAATAGGAGAATATATAAAAGAAAATATAGGGGAATTATAGATTTTTTGAGGATTAGATTTAATATAAAAAGGCAACTAATAAATATAATTGGTGTAATTATAATATTGATATTATTATTACTTTTAAAAATACTTAACAATAGCATTTCTAATAATATAATACAAATAATTAATAAGGGACTTAATTATGAATTTAGCTTGAAAGAGGATGGAAAGGCTATATTAGACTATAGCAGGCATGCTCTTACATTTCCAGAAAGGGCTTTAACAGTATTTAATTTTACAGATACTATTAAATATGATCCGCCTATCAAAGGTACTGTATATAAGCCTTTTGGAGAAATTAGATATATAGATGGAAGAATTGATTATAATAACGGAATAGATATTATTCCAAAGGAAGAAAAAGAACCAGTTACTATAGAAAAAGGTATAGTTGAAAAAATAGAAGATAAAGATACAAAAGGTTATTTTATAACAGTAAACCACGAAGGTTTTAAAACTGTATATGGATATTTAACAAAGCTTTATGTAAAAGAGGGAGAAGAATTAAATCGTGGAACTAAGGTTGGGTCATTGGGCACAAGCAAAGATGGAAATATGTATCTTCACTTTGAATTATGGGTTGATGGTAATCCAGTAAATCCTTTAGATTATCTAAATTTTGGAAACTAAATTAAAACTGTCTTAGACAGTTTTAATTTTTTATACAAAAAATATAAAAATAATGTTAATATAGTATTTAGTACAAAAGAAAAGGTGGTATGAAATGATTAATAGGATTAGTTTTGATAGAGTATTAAAAAAAGTTGAAAAGCCAGCAAGATATATAGGTATGGAAAAAAATTCTATAAAAAAGGATTTAAGTAAAGTTGATATAAAATTTGCTTTTGCATTTCCAGATGTTTATGAAGTGGGAATGTCACATTTAGGGCTTCATATATTGTATAATTTGCTAAACAATGAAGATTATATAGCCTGTGAAAGAGTATTTGCTCCGTGGATAGACATGGAAGAAGAAATGAAAAGGGAAGGTATCCCTCTATTTACTTTAGAAAATAAAGAACCTATAAACAATTTTGACTTTTTAGGATTTACTCTTCAATATGAGATGAGTTACACAAATATAATAAATATGCTGGATTTAGGTAATGTCCCCATATTTTCCAAGGATAGGAAAGAGGAGGACCCTCTAGTTATTGCAGGAGGACCTTGCGCATATAACCCTGAACCTATTGCAGATTTTATAGATTTTTTTGTAATAGGAGAAGGGGAAGAAGTTGTGTTGGAAATAATGAAAATTTATAGGGAATTTAAATTAAAAGGATATAAGAGAGATGAGTTTTTGAAAGAAGTAAGCAAAATTGAAGGTGTTTATGTACCTAAATTTTATGAAGTATATTATAAAGAAGACAATACTATAGAAAGAATGGAACCTGAAATTGATGGAATTCCTAGGGTTATAAATAAAAGAATTATAAAGGATATAGACAATTCTTATTATCCGGATAAAATTATAGTTCCTTTTATAGAAACAGTTCATGATAGAATTCCATTGGAAATTTTTAGAGGATGTACTAGAGGTTGCAGATTTTGTCAAGCTGGAATGATATATAGACCAGTAAGGGAAAAAAAAGTTGAAACCTTATTAGAATTAGCTGAAAAATTAGTAAATAACACAGGTTATGCTGATATATCATTGACAAGCCTTAGTTCATGTGATTATTCCCAACTACAATTTTTAATTTCAAAGCTAATTAATAAGTATGGTGAAAAACAGATTGGAGTATCACTTCCATCCTTAAGATTGGATTCCTTTAGTATAGATATCCTTAAAGAAATAGAAAAAGTAAGAAAAACAGGACTTACTTTTGCTCCTGAAGCAGGTAGTCAAAGATTAAGAGATGTTATAAATAAGGGTGTTACAGAAAAAGATTTAGAAACAGCAGTAACATATGCTTTTGAAGAAGGCTGGTCAACCATTAAGCTTTATTTTATGATTGGTTTACCAACCGAAACTGAAGAGGATTTATTAGGAATCAGGGATCTAGGATACAAGGTAAAAAATATATTTTTCAATTTTCCAAAAGATAAAAGGAAGGGTAATTTAAAAATAACCTTAAGTGCTTCCTGTTTTGTACCAAAACCTTTTACGCCATTCCAATGGGTAGGACAGAATTCTTTAGAAGAATTCAATGAAAAAATTAACCTGCTTAGAAATGAAATAAGAGACAGAAAAATTACATTTAATTATCATGATCCAAAATTAAGTTATCTTGAAGCAGTACTGGCAAGGGGAGATAGAAGGTTGTCAAAAGTAATAGCTAGAGCATGGGAATTAGGATGCAAATTCGACGGCTGGTCTGAAATATTTGATTATAATAAATGGATGAAGGCTTTTAAAGAAACTGGCATTTGTGCTGATTTTTATGCACTAAGGGAAAGAAAATATGATGAAGTATTGCCTTGGGATTTCATAAATATAGGTGTTGATAAAAGTTTTCTTTATTCTGAGTACAAAAAAGCTACAAAAGGCATACCTACAAAGGATTGTAGAGAAGGCTGTAACAATTGTGGTATTAATAGAAGCTTTATAGGTGGTGTATGTTGATGAATTTACGGATTAAGTTTACAAAAAAAGGATATTTAAAGTACATTTCACATCTAGATACAATGAGATTATTTCAGAGAGCTTTTAGAAGAGGAAATATACCAATAAAATATTCCCAAGGATTTAATCCACAGCCTAAAATGTCAATTGCAAATCCATTAGCTTTGGGTATTGAATCTGAAGAGGAATTTATGGACATAGAGTTATTAAAAAAAATTTCAGAGCAAGAATTTATTGAAATAATAAATAATCAGCTTCCTGATGGAATTAAAATACTAGATGCCAAGTATGTAAATGATGATAAGTCATTACCATCAACAGTTAGATGGAGTTATTATGAAATAAATGTTAAAACTAAAAATATGATGGATAAAAATCTATTAGAAGAAAAAATTAATGAATGGCTAAATAAAAAAGAAATAATGTTTGAGAGAAGAAGATATAAAAAAGGTAAGGAAATAAAAGATGTTAAAAATATTAGACCTCTTATTGGAAATATTAGTCTTGTAAAAGACAATAAAAATATCAATGATGATGCAAAATATATAATAAGGATTCGTTGTTTGCTAAAATCAGGGGACAATGGAAGCTTAAAACCTACAGACTTTCTTGAAGCCCTTGACAGTTACCTAAGTTTAAATATGGAAATTGAAATGGCAGATATTAAAAGATTAAATATATTCACAGAGGTAGATGGGAAGATTCAATCACCAATGTAAATTTGGGAGAGATTATATGAACTATATATTTATTGATAAAAAAGATGGAGTAGAAAAGGTAGGAATAGTTGAAAACAATAAGCTTGTTGAGTTTTATATTGATTATGATAAAGAACAAAAGTTAGTTGGCAATATATACAGGGGACGTGTAGTAAATGTGCTATCTGGGATGGATGCTGCTTTTGTTGATATAGGTGAGGGAAAGAATGCTTACCTGTACATTAAAAATGCAATTCCTAAAGGTAGTAGATATATAAAAGGTTCTGTCAATATAAATGATTTAATAAAAAATGGGCAAGAGATTATAGTGCAAGTTATTAAGGAACCTTCAGAGAACAAAGGAGCTAAGGTTACAAGGCATATAACTTTACCTGGAAGATTTATAGTTTTAACCCCTTTTTCAAAAAAAATAAGTGTATCTAGAAAAATAGAAGATGCTGAAGAAAGAGAAAGGCTAATAAGTATGGGGCGAAAAATACAAATTGAAGACATGGGTATGGTTTTTAGAACCAGATCTGAAAAAATCAATGAAGATATATTAAGTCAAGAATATCATAGGTTAATATCCACATATAAAAAAATTGAAAGAGAAAAAAATTTCCTGCCTTGTCCAAAATTGATATATAAAGAGATGGATTTATCCTATAAAATTATAAGAGATGGCTTTAGTGAAAAAATAGAAAAGATAATAGCAAATGATAAAGATAAATATAATAGCCTATTAGAATATATAAATATAATCTGTCCTTATTTAAAAGATAGATTATATTATGATGAGGACTTTGATATTATATATGATAAAACAATAATGAAGGGTATAAATACAGCATTAAGTAGGAAAGTACATCTTAAAAGTGGTGGTTATATTGTAATTGATGAGACAGAAGCTTTGACTGCAGTTGATGTTAACACAGGGAAATTTGTTGGTAAAAAAAATCTGGAAGATACTATAGTAAAAACAAATTTAGAGGCTTGTGAGGAAATTGCACGTCAAATAAGGTTAAGAGATATTAGTGGTATAATTATTATTGATTTTATCGACATGAAAAAGGATTCTGATATAGCTTTAGTACTAGAAAACCTTGAAAAAAATTTAAAATGTGATAGAAATAGAGCAAATATAGTAGATATTACTAAACTTGGACTTGTTGAATTAACCAGAAAAAAAATTAGAAATAGTCTAAGTTCAAATTTTATAAAGAAGTGTACAAATTGTGATGGAAGAGGGAAATTATTAGAAAGTTTTATTGACAAAAGCTTAAATATCTGATAAAATTAGACTTCGTAAGTGGCCACTCAGTGCTGGTTTAAAGCAGAGCCACCAGACACTGGTGAGACTGGTTAGAGGAGGTGTAAATGCAATGTATGCTATAATAGAAACAGGTGGAAAACAGTATAGAGTTGAAGAAGGAGATATTCTATTTGTTGAAAAATTAAACGTAGAAGAAGGAGAAAAGGTTGATTTGTCAAAAGTTCTTCTTATTTCAAATGAAGATGGAATAAAAGTAGGAAAGCCATATATTGAAGGAGCAAAGGTAGAAGCAACAGCTTTAGAACATGGAAAAGGAAAGAAAATTGTGGTATTCAAATACAAGCCTAAGAAGAACTACAGAAAGAAGCAAGGGCATCGTCAACCTTATACAAAATTAAAAATTGAAAAGATAGTTGGTTAGAAAATGACTAAAGTTACTATTTATAAGAATGACAAAGGTTATATTTTAAGATATAAAGTTTTAGGTCATTCAGGTTATGATGTTAAAGGTAAGGATATAGTTTGTGCGGCAGTTTCATGCCTTAGCCAAACTGCTTTAATAGCCTTGGTGGAAGTTTTGAATATTAGAGAAGAAGATATTGACTATTTTATAGATGAAGATATGGGACTTTTGGATGTTAAAATTCCCCAAAACATGCCTAGTGAAAAATTAGAAAAGATAAACATAGTTCTTAGGACCTTTGAAGTGGGAATTAAATCCATTATAGAAAGCTATCCAGGGTATGTTACTCTTTTATACGAGGAGGTGTAGACATGATTAGACTAAATTTACAATTATTTGCTTCTAAAAAAGGAGTAGGTAGTTCAAAAAACGGTAGAGATAGTGAATCTAAGAGACTTGGTGTAAAAAGAGGAGATGGACAATTCGTTTTAGCTGGCAATATTCTTGTAAGGCAAAGAGGTACAAAAATTCATCCTGGAAACAATGTTGGTAGAGGTGGAGATGATACCCTATTTGCCAAGGTAGATGGAATTGTCAAATTCGAAAGAAAAGGTAGAGATAAAAAGCAAGTAAGTGTTTATCCAGTAGAAGAATTAGCATAAAGAATTAAAGCTTACCATTGAGGTAGGCTTTTTTTTCTGAAACATAATAGAAATTGCTACCGGTTATAATAATCTATATATTGACAGGTTAGCATTAGTTGATATAATAAAATTACCAAATTATAGAGGATGATGGTAATGTTTGTTGATGTTGCAAAAATTCATTTAAAAGCAGGAAAAGGTGGAGATGGTGCAGTAGCTTTTAGAAGAGAAAAGTATGAGCCTTCAGGTGGCCCCGATGGAGGGGATGGAGGCGATGGAGGCAGTATTATATTACAAGCTGATGAAGGAATAAGAACCCTTATGGATTTTAGATATAAAAGATCCTATAAAGCAGAAAATGGTGAAAATGGAAGGAACAAAAAACAATATGGCAAAAAAGGTCAAGATCTAATACTTAAAGTACCTGTAGGAACAATAGTAAAAGATGCTGAAACTGGTAAAGTAATAGCAGATATAAAAGAGCATAATCAACAGGTACTAATTGTTAAAGGTGGAAAAGGTGGTAGAGGCAATGCAAAGTTTGCTACTCCCACTAGACGGGCACCAAGATTTGCTGAACCTGGAAGAAAAGGTGAAGAGAGAACAGTAATATTGGAATTAAAACTTTTGGCTGATGTTGGATTAGTAGGATTTCCTAATGTGGGTAAATCAACTATATTATCTATTTTATCTGATGCCAAACCTAAAATTGCAAACTATCATTTTACTACATTAAAACCAAATTTAGGCGTTGTAAGAATTGATGATGAACAAAGTTTTGTTATTGCTGATATTCCTGGGCTTATAGAAGGAGCCCACAAAGGGGCAGGTTTAGGACTTGATTTTTTACGCCATGTTGAAAGAACTAGAGTTTTAGTCCATGTTTTAGATGCTTCTGGATTAGAAGGTAGAAATCCTATTGAAGATTTTTATAAGATTAATGATGAACTTTTCAAATATAATGAGAAATTAAAGGAAAAGAAGCAAATTATTGTAGCCAATAAGATGGATTTACCTAGTTCAAAAGAATGGCTAGTTAAAATAAAAGAAGAATTTGAGCCTAAAGGATATGAGGTATATCCTATTTCGGCTGCAACTAGGGAGGGTATAGATAGGTTAAAATATGCAATGTGGGAGATGGTAAAAAGAATTGAAACAAATTACGAAACATTTGATGAAGAAATTGATATTACAGTGGAAGAGCCAAAGGAAGATCCTATAATTGTAAAAAAAGAAAATGGCAAATTTATTGTTGAAGGAAGCTTTGTTGAAAGGCTATTATATTCAATAAATTTTGACGATTTAGAATCAGTTAGATATTTCCAAAAAGTTATCAGGGACAAAGGTATTGTAGATAAGCTTATAGAATTAGGAATTGAAGAAAGTGACTCTGTATTTATATGTGGACATGAATTTGAGTTTTTCCAGTAGATTAAACAAGATTAAGGAGTGTAACAATGTTAACAGGAAAACAAAGAAGTTATTTAAAAGGGATTGCTAATAGATTGGAACCAATTTTTCAAGTTGGAAAAAATGGAATTACAGAAAATTTTATTAAGCAAGTAGATGATGCTTTAGAAAAAAGGGAAATAATTAAGATTAAAGTTTTAAATAATAGTCTTCTTGATGCAAAGGAAGTGGCAAGTGAAGTAGCTAAAAAAACTAATGCTGAATTTGTACAAAGTATTGGAAATAAATTTGTACTATATAGGGAAAGCAAAAAAAATAAAAAAATTATATTACCATAATTAAAATATAAACTTCAGACATAGCTTCTGAAGTTTATATTTTATGTATACAGGAGGAAGGATGTTGATATGAAAAAAATTGGTATTATGGGAGGCACCTTTGATCCAATACATAATGGTCATCTGCTCATAGCAGAATATGCGAGAGTTCATTTTAAATTAGATAAAATTTTGTTTATTCCTACCGGGAATCCTCCCCATAAAGAAAAGAGCCATATTACTTCAAATATGCACAGATATAACATGGTTTTATTGGCTATAAATTCAAATGAAAACTTTTTATTATCTACTTTAGAAATGGATAGAGAAGGTGTTACATATACAGTAGATACTATTAATACTTTAAAATCCATATATGAAAATACTGATTTTTATTTTATAATGGGTTCTGATTCTTTATTACAGATTCATACATGGAAGGAATATGAAAAACTACTTAAGTCGTGCAAATTTATAGTTGCTAAAAGGCCTGGATATACTAGTGACACTTTAGATAAGATTAAGGAAGATTTAAGCTTAAAATATAATAGTCAAATATACATATTAGAAGCACCTCTTCTAGATATTTCTTCATCTGAAATTAGACAAAAAATAAAAAAAGGTATTTCAATTAAATACCTAGTACCAAAGCCAGTAGAAATATATATAAATAAGCACAATTTATATGGTTAACAGGAGGATATGGAATGATTAAGGATTGGTTTTATAAAAAGCTTAAAGAAGATATTGGTATAAAAAGATATGAGCACTCTTTAAGGGTAATGGAAACAAGTATTGAATTAGCTAAAAGATATAATTCTTCTATAGAAAAAGCAGCTGTAGCAGGATTGCTCCATGATTGTGGTAAACTCAAAGGAGAAACAAATTTATTGAAAGTGTGTAGTGATTTTGGTATAATTCTAGATGGTATGACTAAAATCAATAGTGAACTAATTCATAGCGTGTTGGGTGCAGCAATTGCAGAAAAGGAATATGGCATAAAAGATGAGGAAGTATTAAAAGCTATTAAATATCACACTACTGGACGTGAAAATATGAGTCTATTGGAAAAAATAGTTTATATAGCCGATTTGATAGAACCAGGACGTAGTTTTGAAGGTGTAGATAAATTAAGAAAGTTAGCTTTAGAGGATTTAGATAGATGCCTTATATATTCCCTGGATAATACGCTGAAGTTTTTAATTGAGAATAAGAAAATAATCCACATAGATAGTATTAAGGCAAGAAACTATCTATTAATTCAGACAACAATGGAGTGATAGCATGAAAAAAAGATTTTTTAGGACTTTTTTTATTTCAGTTATTTTGTTTACTGCATTATGGACAGGCTTTATATATAAAACTGTAATAATTGCAGAAGGTGAAAATGGAGTAGATTATGAGGAGGATAGCTTTTTTAACAGACTTATAAAAGATAAAGATGATATTACTTTTCTTCTTATGGGTGTAGACTCATATGATGTTAAAAAAAGCTCTGGTACAAGAACTGATACTATGATAGTATGCAAAGTTAATAAATCAACTGGAAAAATTTCAATGCTTTCTATTCCTAGGGATACAAAGGCAATAATTAGAGGTAGAAAGAATGAAGAAAAAATAAATCATGCTCATGCTTATGGAGGTCCAGACTTAGCTGTAAAGGCAGTAAAGGACTTGCTAGGTATTGATTTAGAATATTATGTAAAAGTTGATTATAAAATAGTTAAAGAATTTGTTGATATAATTGGTGGAGTAGAAATAGATGTTCCTATGGACATGAAATATAGTGATCCTGTTGCTGATCCACCTCTTTATATTGATTTAAAAGCTGGTTTACAGGTACTAGATGGCGATAAGGCCCTTCAATTTTTAAGATTTAGGAAAGGCTATTCAGATCAGGATTTGGGAAGAATTCGTGCCCAACAACAATTTATTAAAGCTACAATTAAGCAAACTTTAAAGGTTGAAAATATAGGTAAGATTCCTCAGCTGATTAAAACCTATTATAATAATGTTGAAACTAATATACCATTGGATTTAATATTAAAGTTTGCAGTTAATGTTAACAATTATAATGTGGAAGATATACAAATGGCTACATTACCTGGAGAACCTAAGTATATTGGCGGTGTATCTTATTATGTGCCAAATGATGAAGAAATGAAAACCCTAATAGATTCTATGTTTAATGACAACAATGAAGAATATAATAATAATTAATGTATTCTATGAAATGGGAGGTAATTAAGTGAAGGATATTGAGGAAAAAATATCTGTTATAGTTAAAGCTTGTGCTGATAAGAAAGGTTTTAATATAAAGATATTGGACATAAGTGAACTTTCTACTGTTACTGACTATTTTGTAATTGTTAGTGGAAATTCACCTAACCAGGTTATGGCAATAGCAGATGAAATTGAAGACAAAATGGATTTAGCCAGTTATGAACTATTAGGTAAGGAAGGATATAGAGAAGGTACTTGGATTTTACTTGATTATGGAGATATAGTTGTCCATATATTTAAAAAAGAAGAGAGAGAATTTTATGGTTTAGAAAAAGTTTGGGCAGATAGTCGTGAATTGACTATGGAAGATATAATTTAATATATATTATAAATTGTGAAGGAGTTGAGAAGATGGAAAAAGAATTTATTGAAACTAAAAATGCTCCTGAGGCAGTTGGACCTTATTCACAAGGGGTAAAAGTAGGCAATATTATTTTTACATCAGGTCAATTGCCAATAGTTCCTGAAACTGGTGATATGATAAAGGATGACATAAGGAAGGCAACAATACAGTCTCTAAACAATATGTTAGCAGTTATTGAAGCTGGTGGAGGCACATTAAAGGATATAGTTAAAGTAAATATTTATGTAAAAAACATGGATGATTTTGGGGTTATTAATGAGGAATATGATAAGTTCTTTAGTGGTCACAAACCTGCAAGGTCTTGTGTTGAAGCTTCAAGGCTTCCAAAGGATGGAATAATAGAAATTGAAGCAATTGCAGTATTATAATGACTTATATTATTAAAAGAATCTTGCTATATGGCAAGATTCTTTTAATAATATAAACTACTTGTATCATAATAAGAATGTCGTCTTCTTCTTTTCTTTTTATTAAAAATAATAAAAAGTCTCAATAAAATATATCCAAATATTAATATTAAGTACCATTTATTTAAAATTCTTTCTATAAGGGATGGAGATGGTAATTCATCGATATCATAAGTAGAAATTATATTTGCTGCTCCTAAATAATTATCTCCTAAATAATACTCTACTTTACCTAGTATATCCCCATGCTTAATTGGTGCCTTAATTTCATCTTCTATTATTATTTTTTTTGTTATTTTTTCTATAGAATTAATTGGTATTGTAGAATACAAGTCTTCGCCTATAATACCTGCAACAACTGGAATTGTACCATTGTCAACCTTAATATTATCCACAAACTGATTTTTCATGGCAATATTTGTTTTTTCAAAGTTATCAAAACCATAGTTGAGTAGTTTATGAATGTCTGTAAATACTTCTGTTCCATTGGATTTTAGTACTACTGCAATAAGACTTTCATTTTCTCTTGTAGCTGATGCGACTAGACAATTACCTGCTTCTGGTGTATATCCAGTTTTTACTCCCGTTATTCCTTCGTATTTAATAGGAACTACTTTTCCATCAACTGAGATAGTATTATAACTATATAATAATCTATTTGAGGACCATAAAACCCTCTCCTCATTTTTTTTGTTTGTCGTAGGAATAACATATGTATAATTGGAAACAATCTCTCTGAATATTTCATTTTTCATAGCATATTTAGCAATTAAACTTAAATCGTATGCAGTTGAATAATGATTTTCAACACTAAGCCCATTTGGATTTACAAAATTAGAGTTTAAAGCACCTAATTCTTTAGCCTTTTTGTTCATAAGTTTTGCAAATTCTTCAATACTTCCTGAAACATGTTTTGCTAAAGCAAGTGCTGCATCATTTGCAGATTCCACTAATAGAGCATAAAGTAGATCTTTAACTGTCAATTGCTCTCCAGGTTCTAAGGCAATATGGGAACCTTTAGTAAGAGATACTACTTCCTCATCGACTGTCACAATTTCATCTAGATTTGCATTTTCTAAAACTAAAATTGCTGTAAGAATTTTTGTTGTACTTGCTGGATGTAATTTATCATGGGCTTTTTTTTCATATAAGACTTGTCCAGTTTCTGCATCAATTAAAATAGCACTTTCTCCTGTAATATTCAAGCTATCAGCAAAGGATATACTATTAGTGATTAGAATTAGTAGTAGAACAATTATAATTATTTTGTTCAAAAGTTACCCTCCTTTCTCAATTAATAAATAGTATATCAGAAACATACTTTAAGATTAAGAGGAAATCCTTTTTTCAAAAAAAAGGATTTTGACAGAAAATGGCGAATATATTAATGGATAATTTTGAAAGGGTGATAAAGTTATGCTTTTCTTTTCAAAAAAAGAACAAATTATACTAGTCTTTTTAGTTGTAATAGTTGTTTCAATATCCTTATTTAATTTTTTGAATAAAGAAAAACCTGAGCTTTTAGATGATGAAACATTAGTTGAAGATTACATAAATGGATTAAATGAATTAGATGAAGAAAATAGTGAAGAGCCCAGTGAAATAATGGTGCATATTAGCGGACAAGTATATAATCCTGGACTTGTTATATTAGAAGCTGGTTCTAGATTGATAGATGCAGTTGAATTGGCTGGTGGATTGAAAAAAGATGCAGATTTAGATAAAATAAATTTAGCAAAGAAACTATCAGATGAAGAAAAGATCTATATTCCTAAAATTGGAGAAGAATATATAGAAGAAGTTTATAAATCAAGTAATTCTAGCACAACTTCAGGAAAAATAAATATAAATACCTGTACCAAAGAAGAGCTTATGTCCTTGCCTGGCATAGGAGAGGTATTAGCTGATAGAATAATGAAGTATAGAAGTGAAAATAAATTTCAAACTATAGAGGATATTAAAAATGTATCAGGTATAGGGGAAAAGAGGTTTGAAGATATTAAAGACCTTATAATAGTAAAATAAAGGAGTGTAAATATGGATATTAAATTAACTCAATATGCAAAAACATCTGGCTGAGCAGCTAAAGTCGGTCCTGACATTTTGGCACAGGTCTTGTGCCACTTACCAAAAATAGAGGATGAAAATCTAATAGTTGGCTTAGAGACTTCTGATGATGCGGCAGTTTATAAGATAAATGATAAATTGGCTTTAATTCAGACCCTTGATTTTTTTACACCAATAGTGGATGATCCATATGAATTTGGCCAAATAGCTGCTGCTAATTCTTTAAGCGATGTATATGCTATGGGCGGAGAGCCTAGCCTAGCTATGAATATAGTGTGTTTTCCTAATTGTTTAAGTCCAGATGTATTAGTTGATATATTAAGAGGAGGTTTTGATAAGGTTAAAGAAGCAGGGGCCTTGCTTATTGGAGGCCATACTGTAGAAGATGATGAACCTAAATACGGCTTATCTGTTGCAGGATTTGTAGACCCAAGTAAAGTATGGACAAATAGTAATGCAAAAGCTGGAGATTATCTAGTCTTAACAAAACCCTTAGGAGTTGGTATAATAAATACTGCAATAAAAGGCGGCTTAGCAGATGAGAAAACTTATAAAGAAGCAGTCAAAACCATGGCAACCCTTAACAAATATGCAAAGGAAGCATTAGAGGGTATTAAAGTAAACAGTGTTACCGATATAACTGGATTTGGTCTTTTAGGCCATGCTTTAGAAATGGCTGAAGGTAGTTCAGTTACTATTGTTATTGAACACAAAAATATCCCAATTATAGATAAAACTTTAGAATTTGCCAGAATGGGCTTAGTCCCTGCAGGTGCTTATGCTAATAGAAAGTTTGTTGGTGATAAGGTAGAGTTTTCAGAAGATGTGCCTGAGGAAGTTCAAGATGTTCTTTATGATCCTCAAACTTCTGGAGGATTACTAATTTCTTTACCTAAAGAAAATGTAGATTTGCTGCTTAAAAATCTTAAAAATACTCCAACAAAGTATGCAGTAGTTGGGGAAGTAATAGAAAAGGAAGATAAATATATAATAGTTAAATGAAAAGAGGGATTATATGGAAAACAATAAAAACCTTTTTAGACATATTCCAAAAGTTGATGAAATACTTGAAGATACTGAAGTTAAAGAAAAACTTAATAGTGTGCCCAGAAAAATAGTATTAAATTCCATTAGGGAAGAGTTAGATTTATTTAGAGAGGAAATAAAAAACAATTTATTAAGTGAAGAGGAAGTTATTGAAAAAAGGGAAAATATCGTTAGAAATATATTAATTAGAATAGAAGATAAAAATACCTATGCTTTAAGAAGGGTTATAAATGGAACAGGAGTAGTAATCCATACTAATATTGGCCGTTCTCTGATAAGCAGGGAAGTAATGGACAATGTATATGAAATAGCTACTAATTATTCAAATTTAGAGTATGATTTAAGTACCGGAGAAAGGGGATCAAGATATAGCCATCTTAAAGAGATTATATCTGAAATTACTGGAGCAGAGGATGCTATGGTTGTAAACAACAATGCAGCAGCTGTTATGCTGGTTTTAAGTACTATAGCAAAGGGAAGAGAAGTTATTGTGTCTAGGGGAGAATTAATAGAAATAGGAGGATCTTTTAGAATTCCTGATGTAATGGAGGAAAGCGGTGCAATTCTTAAGGCTGTAGGTACTACAAACAAGACCCATTTATATGATTATGAAAATGCAATAAATGAGAACACTGCAGCTTTATTAAAGGTCCATACCAGTAACTACAGAATATTAGGCTTTACATCCCAAGTTACAGCAGAAGAACTTTATCCATTAAAAGTAAAATATAATTTACCACTAGTTGAGGATTTGGGAAGTGGAGTTTTAATAGATCTTTCAAAGTTTGGTTTAGAATACGAGCCTACAGTTCAGGATTCTATAAAAAAAGGTATTGATATTGTAACCTTTAGCGGTGATAAACTGCTAGGGGGTCCTCAAGCTGGTATTATAGTCGGGAAAAAGGAATATATAGATAAGATGAAAAAAAATCCATTGACAAGGGCCTTTAGGGTTGATAAATTTACAATTTCAGCTTTAGAGGCAACCATGAGACTTTATTTAGATGAAGATATTGCCATAGAAAAAATACCTACTTTAAAGATGCTTTCTTTGAAAGTTGATGAGTTAGAAAAAAGAGCAAACATGTTATTAAGTATGTTAAATGAGATAATAGATGGTGATTCTTGTAATGTAGAAATAGTAGATAGTTACTCAGAAGTAGGAGGAGGAAGCCTTCCTCTTGAAAGAATACCTACAAAGTGTATTTCTATTGATTTTGGTGATAAGAATATTGCTGAATTTGAAAGATCACTAAGGGAATTTAGAATTCCTATTATTTCAAGGGTTTATAAGAATAGGCTATACTTAGATTTAAGGACTATTAGGGAAGATGAATACAAAATTGTAGTAGAGGGTATAGAATATGGCCTTGAAAGAATGAAAGGGTGCATTAAATGAAACATATTATAGTTGGAACTGCAGGACATATAGATCATGGAAAAACAACTTTAATAAAGGCATTGACAGGAAGAAATACTGATAGGTTAAAAGAAGAGCAAAAGCGTGGGATTTCCATTGAATTAGGTTTTACCTATTTTGATTTACCTAGTGGTAAAAGGGTAGGAATTATAGACGTTCCAGGACATGAGAAATTTATAAAAAATATGTTAGCAGGAGTAGCAGGTATAGATATAGTACTTTTAGTTATTGCAGCAGATGAAGGAATTATGCCCCAGACAACTGAACACTTAGCCATATTAGATTTAATTGGGGTGGAAAAAGGATTTGTTGTATTAACGAAAATTGATCTAGTTGATGAAGAATGGTTAAGTTTGGTTACAGAGGACATTAAGGAAAATCTAGTAGGTACATTTTTAGAAGGCGCACCAATAATACCTGTATCGTCAGTTAAAAAGACTGGAATTGATAAAGTTGTTAACCTAATAGAAGAAATGTCAAAAGAAATCGAAGATAGGCAAGTAGATGATATGCCAAGACTTTGTATAGATAGAGTATTTTCTATTCAAGGATTTGGCACTGTTGTTACAGGAACTTTGTTATCAGGTTCTTTAAACTTAGGTGATGAGGTAGAAATATTTCCCAAAGGGAAAACTGGACGCGTAAGATCATTACAAGTTCATGGAAGCAGCACAGATACTGCATTTGCAGGGCAAAGGGTTGCGGTAAACTTAGCAGGGATTAAGACTGAGGAAATAGACAGAGGAGATGTGCTTGCGCCAATAAACTCAATGAAGCCTACATCTATGTTGGATGTTAAAGTAAAAATTATTGACGGCATTGATAGAATTATAAAAAACAGAACCAGGGTAAGACTCTATATAGGTACAAAAGAAGTATTAGCTAGAATGGTTTTGTTAGATAGGGAAGAATTAGCCCCTGGAGAAGAGGGGTATGCACAATTGAGGTTAGAAGAAACAATTGTAGCTAAGCGGGAAGACAGATTTATATTAAGATTTTATTCACCTATGTTTACAATAGGTGGAGGAAAAATATTAGAGCCAAATCCTAGAAAGAAAAAAAGATATGATAAAAAAGTTATTGAAGAGCTAAGGCTAAAGGATAAAGGGGATCCAAAAGATGTAATAGAAAAGATAATATTAGATAATAGCAAGACTTTCCCAACAATTAAAGAAATATCTCAATTAACAGCAATGCTGGAGGGCAAAGTAAAGGAATATGTTATGGATTTGAAAGAGGAAGAAAAGGTAATTATATTTTATCTAACAAAAGATTTACATGTAATACACGTAAATTACTACAATGATTTAAAATCTAGAATAATAGATCATCTTAAGTTATATCATAAAAAGTATCCATTAAGGTATGGGGTGCTAAAAGAAGAAATACGTAGCAAATATCTAGGTAATGTAAAACCTTTAATTGGTGAAAGATTTATAGATTTGTTGATTGACGAAGGACATGTTAAACAACATAAAGAAAGTATATGCTTAAAAGATTTTGAAGTTAAGTATAATGAAAACCAAATTGCCATAAAAGATGAAATAATAAATGCCCTAAAGAAATATAGTTTTATGCCACCTAAGATAAATGAATTAATAAAAAGCATAGACTATGAAGAGAAAGAAGTGGTAGAAGTTTTCCAATCCTTAGTAAACAATGATGAAATAATAAAATTAAATGAGGATATTAGTCTATATAAAGAAACTTTAGAAGAAGCAATTAATCTAATCAAAGATTATCTTAATAAAAATGCTTATATAACAATAGCTGAATTTAGGGATTTATTGAGTACAAATAGAAAGACTGCCTTAGCTTTATTGGAATATTTTGATCAAATCAAAATTACAAAGAGGGAAGGGGATAAAAGATCATTATTTTCAAGCTGATGATGCTAACTTAGTATGGGGTGTGACAAATGACTACAAATGTTATAGTTATCAATAAAGATACATCCTTAATAAAAGGATTGAAATATAGTTTAGAACAAGAGAATTTTACTGTTGATACTGCTTTATGTATAAAAGATGCAACAGACATGCTAAAGAAAAAAGAATTTGATTTAATAATAATGGACATACTGCTGCCTGATGGAAATGGCTTGTTGCTTTTGAAAACTATAAGAGAGTATTCACAAGTTCCTATAATAGTGTTAACTGACAAAAAAGAAGAATTAACTGAAATATTAGCTTTAGAATATGGAGCAGATGATTATATAACTAATCCTGTGAATTTAATGGTATTAAAGGCGAAACTAAAAGCCATACTTAGAAGGGTTAATATGAATAATCTAGAAATGGATAATCATACAGTTAAGATAGATAATTTTTTAATAAATACAGTTGGTAGAAGAATAAGTATTAATGGTAGAAGTGTTATATTAACCGGTAAAGAATTTGATTTGTTTTATCTTTTAATTACAAATCCAGGTAAAGTATTTACCCGTGAAGAGATATTGAAAACTGTATGGGGATATGATTACTATGGAGATTTAAGAACAGTAGATGTACACATAAGAAGGCTTAGGGAAAAAATAGAAGATGATTCAAGTAATGTAGAATATATTCATACAAAATGGGGAGAAGGTTATTATTTCAAGAAAAAAGATAAAAGTGTATCTATTGAATAATAATTTTTTGTTGACAAGGAAAAATATTTATATTAAAATAGTACTGTCAAGTTTTTAGCTTGACAGTACTTTTGTTGGTGATATTATGGTTGATAAGTTAGTGGAAATAGGTATCCTTTTTGATTTTTATGGAAAGTTGTTGAGCAAAAAACAATATTCTGTTGTTGAACTATATTATCTGCATGATTTATCATTAGCCGAAATAGGAGAAGAACTAGATATTAGTAGGCAAGGGGTATATGACATTTTAAAAAGGGCAGAAGAAAATTTATATCAGTATGAAGAAAGACTAAATTTAGTAAAAAAATTTTATAAAAATGAAAAGACCCTTGAAGAAATATATAAACTAGCCCAAGATATAGAAGAAGAAACTAGGAAAATAGATAATAGAGAGTTACAAGGCAAAGTTAATGACCTAATAGATAAGATTAGGAAAATAATTGATATTAACCAGGAGGGTTTTTAATGGTTTTTGAGAGTTTATCTGAGAAGCTGCAAAATGCTTTGGGTAAATTAAAAGGAAAAGGGAAGCTTTCAGAAAAAGATGTAGACACTGCTATGAGAGAAGTAAGACTTGCTCTTTTAGAAGCAGATGTAAATTTTAAAGTTGTTAAGGATTTCATAAAGAAGGTAAAAGAAAGAGCTATTGGTAGCGAAGTAATGGAAAGTTTAACTCCTGGGCAACAAGTAATTAAAATTGTTAATGAAGAGTTAACTAAATTAATGGGAGAAAAAGAAGCTAAATTAAATATAGCATCTTCTCCGCCAACAATAGTATTAATGTGTGGGTTACAAGGTTCTGGAAAAACTACAACATCGGCCAAATTAGCATTAAACCAATTAAAAAAGAATAAAAGACCTTTGCTTGTTGCATGTGATGTGTATAGACCTGCTGCTATAAAACAGTTGCAGGTTGTTGGTGAAAAGGTTGGAGTTCCTGTTTTTACAATGGGAGATAAGGTTAGTCCAGTTGATATAGCAAAAGCCGCTGTTGAACATGGTAAGAAAAACAACAATGATTTGATAATTATAGACACTGCTGGTAGACTCCATATAGATGAAGAATTAATGGAGGAGATTGCAAATATTAAAGAGGCTGTAAATCCAGATGAAATATTATTAGTTGTAGATGCAATGACAGGTCAGGATGCAGTAAATGTAGCAGATGCATTTAATAGCAGATTAGATATTACAGGTGTTGTCTTAACAAAACTTGATGGGGATGCTAGAGGTGGAGCTGCATTATCAATTAGAGCAGTAACAAATAAGCCTATTAAATTTGTTGGTATGGGTGAAAAACTTGACCAATTAGAGCCATTTCATCCAGACAGGATGGCTTCAAGAATTTTAGGTATGGGTGATGTTTTAAGCCTCATAGAAAAAGCTCAAGCCTCAATAGATGAAAAGAAAGCCTTTGAACTGGAAAAGAAGATTCGTTCCCAACAGTTTACATTAGAAGATTTTTTAGATCAAATAGATCAGGTGAAAAACTTAGGACCATTAGATGAAATATTAGGTATGATTCCTGGTATCAACAATAAAGCATTGAAAAATTTGGACATAGATGAAAAAGAAATAGTTAGAATTCAAGCTATAATCCAATCTATGACACCTGAGGAAAGGGCTAATCCATCAATAATTAATAGCAGTAGAAGAAAAAGAATAGCCTCAGGTAGCGGTACAAGTGTTCAGGAAGTAAATAAATTATTAAAACAATTTAGAGAAACTAAAAAAATGATGAAAAGATTTACTGATATGGAAAAATCAATGAAGAAAAAAGGGAAAAGAAAATTCCCCTTTTTCTAGATAGATATTAACAATAGAGGAGGTGCAAGAATGGCTGTAAAAATTAGATTAAAAAGAATGGGTGCTAAAAAGAGACCTTTTTATAGAATAGTTGTAGCTGATTCACGTTCACCAAGAGATGGACGTTTTATTGAAGAGATAGGCTACTACAATCCTTTAACTGAGCCTAAAACAGTTAAAATAGATGATGAAAAAGCTATTAAATGGCTTAACAATGGCGCAAAGCCAACTGATACTGTAGACAGATTATTTAGAGAAAGTGGTATTTACGAAAAAGGCAAAGAAAATACAGAGGAGTAATTTCTAGGAGGTGCCAATATGGGAGAACTAGTAGAGATGATAGCCAAAGCACTTGTAGACAATCCTGAAGAAGTAGAGGTAAATGAAATCGAAGGTACTCAATCAGTAATAATTGAGCTAAAAGTAGCAGAAGAAGATATGGGAAAGGTAATAGGTAAACAAGGTAGAATTGCCAAAGCCATAAGAACAGTTGTTAAAGCAGCTGCAATTAAAGAAAACAAAAGAGTAGTAGTAGAAATTATCCAATAATTAAGTACCTAAGGGGTGCCTTTTTAGGTACCCTCAGATAGGTAGTAGGTGAGTATATGGATTATATAAAAGTAGGGAAAATTATAAATACTCATGGAATTAAAGGGGAAGTAAAAGTTTTTCCACTAACAGATAACATTGAAAGATTTGATGCTTTAAAAAAAGTTTATTTAGGAGAAAATAAAATAGAAATTGAAATTGAAAATGTCAAGTATCATAAAGGTTTAGCCATATTAAAGTTTAAAGAATTTAATAATATTAATGACGTATTAAATTTTAAGGACCATTTTATATATATTGATGAAAAAGATAAGGTAGAGTTACCTAAGGACCACTATTTTGTTTTTGATTTAGTAGGTTGTATTGTATACAATACTAAAGGAGAAAAAATAGGCATAGTAGATGAAGTGCTTCAATACGCAGCAAACGATGTATATGTTGTAAAAGATGAAGAAAAAAATAAAAACTATTTAATCCCTGCAGTAAAAGAATTTGTAATTAAAGTGGATATAAATAATAAGGAGATTATTATTGATCCTATTGAAGGAATGATTGAATGAAAATTGATATACTAACATTGTTTCCTGAATTCTTTCAAGCTTTAACAAATTTTAGCATTATAGGCAGGGCTATAGAAAAGGGGTTATTTTCCTTTAATACAGTAAATATCAGAGACTTTTCCAAGGATAAGCATAAGAGAGTAGATGATTATCCTTTTGGTGGTGGTCCTGGAATGGTAATGAAACCTGAACCCATTTATGACGCTTTATTAAGTGTAAAGGATAATGATTCATTTGTAATATATTTATCTCCTCAGGGCATTTTATATAATCAGGAAGTGGCTAAAAAATTAGCTAGCAAAAAACATTTAATACTGATATGTGGCCATTATGAAGGTATTGACAATAGAATCGTAGAAAACTATGTAGACATGGAACTTTCTATAGGTGACTATGTATTAACTGGTGGGGAAATTCCGGCAATGGTTGTTGTAGATTCTATTGTAAGACTTATACCAGGTGTATTAAGTAGCCAAGAAGCATATATGGATGAATCACATTATAATGGATTATTGGAATATCCCCAATATACCAGACCTCGAGAGTTTAATGAATTTAAAGTACCAGAAGTTCTATTGTCAGGCAATCATGAAGAAATTAGAAAGTGGCGTAAATATCAGTCTCTTAAGAATACTTATATAAAGAGGCCAGACTTATTGGAGAAAAGAAAATTATCTAAAGAAGAAATAGCCATGCTAGAGGAGATAAAAAAGTTAATTTGAAAGTTGTATTTTACACATCTATATGTTATAATACACAAAGTGTCAACTACGGATGGTCCTCTGCCGTTTAAATCGGTAAAGAACATCTATGTAGAAGGGAGGTTTTAACAATGAATATAATAAAGGCTTTAGAAGAAGAGCAAATGAAAAAAGATCTACCAGAATTTAATGTAGGTGATACTATACAAGTTCACTACAGGATTAAGGAAGGCAATAGAGAAAGAATCCAAGTATTTGAAGGTACAGTACTAAAAAGACAAGGTGGAGGAATTAGAGAAACTTTTACTGTAAGAAGAATTTCTTATGGAGTAGGTGTTGAAAGGACATTCCCTCTACATTCTCCAAGAGTTGAGAAGATAGTAGTTACAAGAAGAGGAAAGGTAAGAAGAGCTAAACTTTACTACTTAAGAGAAAGACAGGGTAAAGCAGCCAAAGTTAAAGAAAAGACTAGATATTAATAGGGACTTAATAGTCCCTTTTTATTTACTTTAAAGTAGGTGATTTTATGAATATTAATTGGTATCCAGGTCATATGAAAAAAACTAAAGAGTCTATAAAGAAAAACCTGACCTTAGTAGATATAGTATACGAATTAGTAGATGCAAGAATACCCATAAGCAGTCAAAATCCAGATATAGATGAAATTATAGGTGAAAAGCCAAGAATTAAGTTGCTAAATAAATCGGATCTAGCTGACCAAAATTTTAATTTAGAATGGCAAAACTATTTTAAAGAAAAAGGGATTCATTCTGTTCTAATTGATGCTGTACATAGCAAAGGTTTAAAAGAACTTTTAGATTTAACATATAAACTAACAGAAAACAAGAGAAAACAACTATTAAGAAAGGGCATAAAAAAGAGACCTATAAGAATTATGATATTAGGGATACCAAATGTGGGAAAATCTACTCTCATAAATAGCCTATCTAAGAGGAAAGGTGCAAAAGTAGGGAATAAACCTGGTGTTACAAAAGCAAATCAATGGATAAAGATTAAAGGGGACTTGGAGCTTCTGGATACACCAGGAATACTTTGGCCTAAATTTGAAGACAAAGAAGTAGGACTTAATTTAGCTTTTACTGGAGCTATAAAGGATGAACTATTAGATATTGACAGTTTGGCAGTTAAACTGGTAGAAAGGTTAAACCTGATATCTTCAGAATATATTAAAAATCGCTATAAAGTTGAAGTTGATGGTAAAGATCCTCATGATATAATAATGGAAATTGGTAAGAAAAGAGGGGCTATGATATCTGGTGGGGAAGTAGATTTTAGTAGAGTTAGTAGTATTATTATAGATGAATTTAGGAAAGGGAAAATAGGAAGAATTACATTGGAAAGGCCAGTGGATTTATAGGAGGGTATAAGTTTGTTAGAAATTGAAAGAAAATTATATAGTGAGGGATATAGAAATATTGTATGTGTAGATGAAGTTGGTAGAGGCTGTCTAGCAGGAGATGTGGTAGCTTGTGCCATAATCATGCCTATAGATAAGCCTATTGAGGGTGTAAAGGATTCTAAGAAACTTTCTGTGAAAAAAAGGGAAGAATTATACGATAAAATTGTTGATAAGGCTATTGCAATTGGAATAGGGCAAGTAAGTTCTAAAGTTATAGATGATATCAATATTAAAGAAAGCACAAAACTAGCTATGAAATTAGCTGTATTGAACTTAAAAACTAAAGAAGGAAATAAAATTATTCCTGACTATTTAATAGTTGATGCAGAAAGGATTCCTATTGATATACCCCAGTTAAACATTGTAAAAGGTGATGAAAAAGTGTATGGCATCTCCTGTGCATCAATAGTGGCAAAAGTTTATAGAGATAGATTATGCTTAGAATGGGAAGAAAAATTTAAGGGATATAACATAGGAAAAAATAAAGGCTATGGAACAAAGGAACATAGAGAGGCTATAAAAAAACTAGGTCCTTCACCAATACACAGGCTAACCTTCTTAAAAAATATTTTAAAAGCTTAGTAAGGCTGTGATAAAAGTGAGAGTAGATAAAAATGAAAATATTTTACTCCCTAGTAGTAATTACAATAAGATAATAAAAAAAGGTGATATATTAACAGGTAAAATTTTAGATATTAGGGGTAAAATGGTTTTTCTTCATATTACTGGATTGGGAACTCTAAAGGCATTGAGTAATACAGAAGTAAAACCCTATTTAGGAAAAGAAATAAGATTTGTTGTAGAATCATTTAATAATAAGATTTTGAAAATAAAGCCAGATATAAAAAATGAAGTATTTGACCAAGAGGCTTCTTTTAAAAAAGAAGAATATGCAGATAATGTATTCAGCCAATTTAATATTGAAAAAACTCCACTTAATGAAGAATTTGTAAAAAGTCTTATAGAATATAATGTTAAGCTTAATGAGGAAAACCTTATACAAGGCATAGGTTTAATTAAGTCCATTAAAAATATATTGTCAAAGGATAATGAGTATAACTCCACAGTAAAATATTTTTTAGAGGATAAAGGTATAGAACTACTTCCAAAAGTAGTAGCCTTTTTTATAAAACATAATATTAAACCTACATTTAATAATATTGTATATTTCATAGAATTGAATACAGACTTGGAACTTTTTTCAAAAGATTATGAAATATTAAAAGATTTTATCAATAAAGAGTTTACAAATTACTTTAAAAATATTATTATAAGTAGTGAAGCTTCACAAAGTATTATAGAAAAAAGCAAAGCCATTTATTTTTATCATATAAAACAAATATTAAAATTTGCAAAGGATGAGAAACATAAGTCCGGCAAAGAAATCTACAGTACTATAAGAAGGTTTGAAGAAAAACTAGAGCTAATAAAGGAACTAAACAATAATTTAACCTTCATATTTCTACCAATAGATTTGAGAAAAGATATAAATAGCATTATAGCCTTGGTTAAAAAGAAAAGACATAAATATGATTATCAGGATGCTATAAATGTATTTATTAATTTAAAAACAAAAAATTTGGGTAAAGTAGAAATTTCCATAAATGTAATTAATACGGATATGAATATAGTGTTTAGTAATTTAAATGAAGAAGACAGAAAATATTTCATAACAAAAGAAGAAGATCTAAAATCGGTACTTAAATATATGGGTTACAATGTTACTTCAGTCAAATATGTAGATAAAAAGGCTTTGAATATACTTGATACTTTAGCTGTTAATCCAAATCCATTATATTGTTTAGATATTAAGGTGTAAGAAATGAAAGAACATAGGAAAACAAAAATTAACAAAGCAGTTGCCCTTTCTTATAAAAAGGGATACAATGCACCAAAAGTTCTAGCAAAAGGTAGAGGGGAAGTTGCTGATAATATAGTAAAAATTGCAGAGAAAAGCCAAGTAAAGATTTTTAAAGATGAAAACCTTGTAGAAGAGCTAATTAAACTGGATATATATGAAGAAATTCCTCCTAGTTTATATGAAGCAGTAGCTAATATTATTTATTTTGTTTATAAATTAGATAGAGAAAAGGAAGAGCAGTATGCGAAATAATAGAAATAAAGGCATAATTGGAGAAAATTTAGCAGTAGAACATCTTGTAAATAAGGGATATGGAATATTAGAAAGGAACTATAGAACCAAAATTGGGGAAATCGATATAATTGCTATAAAAAATAATACACTAATATTTGTTGAAGTAAAAACTAGAACTAGTGCAAACTTTGGTTTTCCTTATGAAGCAGTTAATAAGAGGAAATTTCATAAGATTTTAAAAACTTCCCTTGTTTATATAAAACAAAAGGGCTATAAAGGATATCAGGTAAGATATGATATTATTGAGGTGTTTTTGTCTAATAAGAGAAAAATAAATCATATAGAAAATGTTTTTTGTTTATAAAAATCATAAAATGTTATAATTTAGGTATTACCCAGGTAATGGGAAATTTTAAAGGGGGAAAATATGTATTCAAAAGTTAGGACTTGTGTTTTGCAGGGGCTAAATGGATATATAGTTGAAGTGGAAACTGATCTTTCTAAAGGGCTACCGGTATTTAATATTGTAGGATTGCCCGATACATCAATTAAAGAATCAAAAGAAAGGGTTAGAACTGCTATTAAAAATAGTGGTTTTGAATTTCCTTTATCAAGAATTACTGTGAATCTTGCTCCAGCTAATTTGAAAAAAGAAGGATCACAATTAGACTTAGCAATTGCTGTAGGTATATTAAAAGCTAGTGATATTATTAAAGATAATATTCATGATAGCATAGTCTTTTTAGGCGAACTTTCCCTAGATGGAAGAATAAATACCATTGAAGGTGCACTCCCTATGATTATTTCAATGAGGGAAAACAATATCAAAAAATGTATAGTACCATATGGAAATAAAGATGAGTGTGCTGTAGTTGAGGATGTTGAAATAATACCAGTGGAAAGTTTAAATCAGGTTGTAAATTTTTTGAATGGAAGTGAAAATATATCTCCTTATAAATGTAAAAATTCCCCCATGTTAGATGAGGAGGGAATTTTTGATGTGGATTTCAGCGATATAAAGGGGCAGGAGGGTTTAAAACGAGCCTTAGAAGTGGCTGCTGCTGGAAGTCATAATATACTTATTATTGGACCTCCAGGAGCTGGGAAAACAATGGCTGCTAAAAGACTTCCTACAATACTACCAAAGCTTACATTTGATGAAGCTATTGAAGTTACCAAAATATATAGTATCTCTGGGCTTTTGGATTCCAATTCCTTAATAAGAAAAAGACCCTTTAGAGCTCCACATCATACATCTTCACAAGTATCTTTAATTGGTGGTGGTAGGATACCCAAACCAGGAGAAGTATCTTTAGCCCATAATGGGGTTCTTTTTTTGGATGAAATATTGGAGTTTAATAAAAATGTGTTAGAAGTTTTAAGGCAGCCTATGGAGGATGGTGTTGTTACCATCTCAAGAGCTAATGCAAGCATTACTTATCCTAGCAAATTCATGTTAGTTGCAAGTATGAATCCATGTCCGTGCGGATATTATGGAGATCCATACCATGAATGTACCTGTTCGCAAAACAGTATTGATAGATATTTAAGTAAATTAAGCAGCCCTTTGTTAGACAGAATAGATATACATGTGGAAGTAATGCCTGTAAATTATAAAGATTTAAATAATGATACAAATGTAGAAACTTCAAAAGATATAAGGGAAAGAGTTAATTTAGCAAGAGAGATACAGATTAGAAGATATAAAAAGGATAAAATATATAGCAATTCACAATTAAATCCAAGAAATATAAAAAAATATTGTAAACTTACTAAAGAAGCTGAATTAGTATTAAAAGAGGCATTTAACAAATATAAATTTAGCGCAAGAACCTATAATAAGATATTAAAAGTAAGTAGAACAATTGCTGATTTAGATGCTGAAGAGAAGATTTTAGAAGGCCATGTATTGGAAGCTGTTAGATACAGAAGTTTGGATAAAAAATATTGGGGGTAAATAGCTTGATTGAAGTTTCTAAAAGAAATATATTAATATGGCTAAGCAGCTTAAATATTGGCAATAAAAATATAGAAAAAATATATAACCAACTTGATGATTTAAGAAATCTTTGGTATATGTCTGTAAATAATATTAACAAGCTAAACAATATAGGTTCACAGGTAAAAGAAAAAATAATTAAGAATAGAAATGAAGAATATTTGAAGAATGTATTAAATATTTTGGAAGAAAAAAATGTAGATGTAATTACAATTTACGACAAAAATTACCCTGAGTATCTAAAAAATATATATGACAGGCCTTATGTACTATATACGAAAGGCAGCATTATAAAAGATGATGAATTTGCAGTTGCAGTAGTTGGGTCAAGGAAATCTACAGCTTATGGGAAATGGGTTACAGAGAAATTAGTAAAAGACCTTACTAAATTTGGTATTACCATTGTTAGCGGATTAGCTGCAGGAATAGATAGTATTGCTCATAAAGCAGCCATAGAATCAAATGGAAGAACTATTGCAGTATTAGGAAATGGCTTAGATGTTATATATCCTAAAAGAAATAAAGAACTTTACAGAGAAATTGAAAAAAAAGGCGCAATTGTTACAGAGTATTTTCTAGGTGTTGAACCATATAAATATAATTTTCCTCAAAGGAATAGAATTATTAGTGGTTTATCCCTGGGCGTTATCATAGTTGAAGCTAAAGAAAAAAGTGGTTCCCTTATAACTTGTCACCATGCTTTAGAACAAGGCAAAGAAGTATTTGCAGTTCCAGGAAATATTAACAGTATATTTAGCAGGGGCACAAATAAGTTGATTAAAGAAGGGGCAAAATTAGTAATGGATGTAGAGGATATATTAGAAGAATTATATGTCCTTCAAGAAAGGGTAAGGGAAGTTAAAAAGGAAAACATTGATTATTCTAATTTAAGCCAAATGGAGATAAAAGTGGTTGAATTAATAAAAGAGGGTCCAGTACATTGTGATATTATAGTATATAAGACTGGTATGAATATTTCTACTATAAACAGCATACTCACAATATTAGAACTAAAGGGAATTATAAAAGAAATAGGTGGAGGATATTTTGCCCTTTTATAGACAGTAAATGTGGAGGTGAAATTGTTGCAAAAAAATCTAGTCATAGTTGAATCTCCAGCAAAAGCCAAGACTATTAGCAAATTGCTAGGGAAAAAATACAAAGTAAAAGCATCTGTAGGTCATATTAGGGATTTGCCAAAAAGTAGCCTTGGGATTGATATAGAAAATAACTTTAATCCTAAATATATTACCATAAGAGGTAAAGGTCCTATTGTCCAAGAGTTAAAAAAGGAGGCTAAAAAGTCTGATAAAATTTATCTTGCTACTGACCCTGATAGGGAAGGTGAAGCTATATCTTGGCACTTAGCCCATATTCTTGGACTTGATGAAAAGGAACCTATAAGGATTGAATTTAACGAGATTACTAAAGAGGCAATACAAAGAGCCCTTAAAAAACCTAGGGAAATTGATAAAAAATTAGTAGATGCACAGCAGGCAAGAAGAATACTAGATAGGCTGGTAGGATATAAAATAAGCCCTCTTCTCTGGAAAAAGATTAGAAAGGGGTTAAGTGCAGGCAGGGTACAGTCTGTTGCTGTTAAGCTAATATGTGATAGGGAAAAGGAAATTGAGAATTTTAAGCCTGAAGAATATTGGAGCATTACTGCATTGTTAGAGAAAGAGGATATAGTATTTGAATCAAGCTTTTATGGAGTTGTTAGAGATGGGAAAGAAGAAAAAATAGAACTTGCAAACAAGGAAGAAGTAGATAAGATATTAAACTCCCTAAACAAGGATAATTTTCTTGTTAAAGAAGTAAAAAAAGGCAAGAAAAAAAGGAATCCTTTACCTCCTTACACTACAAGTACTTTACAGCAAGATGCTTCAAAAAAACTAGGTTTTTCATCAAAAAAGACAATGAAGATAGCTCAGGAGTTATATGAAGGTGTTGATATAAAAGGTGAAGGGATTGTTGGTCTAATTACATACATTAGAACTGATTCTATAAGGGTTTCAGACGAAGCTGTAAAATCAGCTAAGTCCTATATTATTAATGAATATGGTAAGGAATATACTAATGGAGGTAAAAAATATGGGAGGAAAAAAGAAGGAACACAGGATGCCCATGAGTGTATTAGACCAACATCAATAGATAGAAAACCTGATAAGATAAAAGATTCATTGACAAGTGATCAATTTAAATTATATAACTTAATATGGCAAAGATTTATTGGTTCTCAAATGAGCCCAGCAGAATATGATACAATATCTATAAAGCTTATTTCAAATAGCAATTTATTTAGAGCTTCAGGTTCTAAATTAAGTTTTGATGGCTTTTTAAGAGTTTATACTTCTGAAGAAAATGATGATAAGGAATCCAGTATTCCAGATTTAGAAGAAGGAGAACAAGTTAAAGTAAAAGATATTACTCCAAATCAACATTTTACTCAACCACCTCCAAGGTATACTGAAGCTTCACTTATAAAGACCATGGAGGAACTAGGCATAGGAAGGCCTAGTACTTATTCTCCAACTATATCCACTATATTGAATAGGGAATATGTAGTTCTTAAAAACAAGTCTTTTGTGCCAACTGAATTAGGAATTCTAGTCAATAATCTTTTAGAGGAGTACTTTAAAGATATTGTAGATGAAAAGTTTACTGCAGAATTAGAGGAAAAGCTTGATAAAATTGCTGAAGGAGAATATAGTTGGCAATTTATAGTTAATGAATTTTATGAGCAATTTGAACAACTTCTAAAAACTGCTGAAA
Source organism: Tissierellia bacterium (assembly GCA_012735405.1). Taxonomy (GTDB): domain Bacteria; phylum Bacillota; class Clostridia; order Tissierellales; family Tepidimicrobiaceae; genus JAAYFE01. Next base: position 54,398 of record JAAYHM010000152.1, read on the forward strand.
AGGAGATAAGTAAAATAGAAATAGAGGATGAAATAACCGATGAAAAATGTGAAAAATGTGGAAGGAATATGGTTATTAAACATGGACGTTATGGCAAATTTTTAGCTTGTCCTGGTTATCCTGAGTGTAAAAATACCAAACCAATATTGGAAAAAATTGGTGTTAAATGTCCTTTATGTGATGGTGAAATTATAAAAAGGAAAACTAGCAAAGGCAGAGTTTTTTATGGATGCAGCAATTATCCAGAGTGTAATTTTGTTTCATGGGATGAACCTACAGAGGAGAAATGCCCTAATTGCGGTAAGATTCTGGTTAAGAAAGCCAACAAAAAAAGCATTGTTAAAAAGTGTATAGATAATGAGTGTGGGTATAGTAAAAAAGAAAATAAATAAGTCTGTACTTTTTGTGGAAAATATATTAATCTATTAATTAGATGATTAAATTTTCTGAAAAATGTAAAATATATAAATAGTAGCATGAGGTGTTATATATGATGAAAGGAACTACAATAGTTGCAGTAAAAAAAGATAATAAAACTGCCATAGCAGGTGATGGCCAAATAACTTTTGGTAATGAAACTATTATGAAATCTACAGCAAAAAAAGTTAGGAAAATTTTTAACAATAATGTTATAATAGGATTTGCTGGTTCTGTTGCAGATGCACTTACTCTAGCTGAAATATTAGAAGAAAAATTAGAACAACACAATGGGAATCTTAAAAGAGCATCTGTAGAGCTGGCTAAAGAATGGAGAAGGGATAAGGGATTAAGGAAATTAGAGGCATTATTAGTTGCTGCAGATAAAGATAATTTACTTTTAGTTTCAGGCAATGGAGAGGTAATCGAACCAGAAGAAGGTGTACTAGCTATAGGATCCGGAGGTAATTACGCTTTAGCTTCTGCTAAGGCACTTCTTAAACATTCTAATTTAAGTGCAGAAGAAATTGCTAAAGAATCTATTTTAATCGCTTCTTCAATTTGCGTGTATACAAACAGCAACATTACTTGCGAGGTAATCTAAGGAGTGTGATTATATGGAAGAATTGACTCCAAAACAAATTGTGGAGGAGTTAGATAAATATATCATTGGACAGGATAATGCAAAAAAGGCAGTAGCAATATCCTTAAGAAATAGATATAGAAGAAATCTATTGCCTGAAGATATTAAAGAAGAAGTAAAACCAAAAAATATTCTTATGATAGGACCTACAGGAGTGGGTAAAACAGAAATAGCAAGAAGGGTTGCTAAACTTACTGATATGCCTTTTGTTAAAGTAGAAGCAACAAAATTTACTGAAGTTGGATATGTAGGAAGAGATGTAGATTCTATGGTAAGAGACTTAGTAGAGGAATCAATTAGGATGATAAAAAATAAAAAAATAGAGGAAGTATATGAAAAGAGTAAAATACTTGCCGATGAGAAAATTGTTGACATTCTCTTGCCATATCCTTCAAGAAGAAAGACCAATTATCCCTTTGAAATGCTATTTGGCAGTATTAAGGATGAAGAGATTCAAGATGAAGATAAAAAATCAGAAATTCAGAACAAGAGGAAAGAATTACTTGAAAAGCTTAGAAGAGGAGAGCTGGATGAAAAAATTATAGAAATTGAAGTAGATGATTCATACAACTCAACTATAGGTCTATTTAGTGGTTTAGGTATGGAAGAGTTTAATATAAACATGGGAGATATATTTGGGGATATACTTCCAAAGAAGAAAAAAAAGAAGAAGGTAACTATTAAAGAAGCTAGAAAAATTATAAGTAATGAAGAAGCTGAAAAGTTAATTGATATGGATGAAGTTATAGAGTTAGGAATAAAAAGGGCAGAAGAAAATGGTATGATATTTATAGATGAAATTGATAAGATAGCAGGGAAAAATTATGGGGCTGGACCTGATGTGTCCAGAGAAGGTGTTCAAAGGGATATTCTTCCTATAGTTGAAGGTACAACTGTTATGACAAAATATGGCCCTGTAAAGACTGATCATATTTTATTTATTGCTGCAGGCGCCTTTCATGTATCAAAGGTAGAAGATTTGATTCCTGAGTTTCAAGGGAGATTTCCAGTTAGGGTAGAACTAGAAAGTCTGACAGAAGAGAATTTTAGAGAAATATTGACTAAACCTAAAAATGCTTTAATCAAACAATATCAACATCTATTAAAAACAGAAGGTATTGATCTTAAATTCACAGAGGGCGCTATAAATCTAATTGCAAAAGCTGCTTTTTTAATTAATGAGCAGTCGGAAAATATTGGAGCTAGAAGATTAAATACAGTATTAGAAAAACTTCTAGAAGACATATCTTTTGAAGCACCAGAATTAGATTGCAAGGAAATTGTAATAGATGAAGAATATGTCAATAATAAATTAAAGATATTCACAGATGAAAAAGATATTACCAAATATATTTTATAGAATAGGAGGATTGAAATGACAGAGACATTATTGCAAAAAACAAGGAGATTAAATAAAACATTACAAAGAACAGGTGGAAAGCCAGTTTCATTCCAAGAACTGAGCGAAATTTTAAGCGATATATTAGATGCTAATGTGTATATTGCTAGCAGAAAAGGAAGAGTATTAGGCTATGCTTTGAGCAATGGTAATGACTGTGATGTTATACAAGCTGAAATTGTAAAAGAAAAAAGATTCCCAAAAGAATATAATGATGAATTGTTGAAAATTAGTGAAACTAAAGAAAACTTTCAGGAAATTACTGAATGTGTATTTGATCATGAAACAGAATGCCCATATCCAGACAAAATTGTAACCATTATACCTATTAACAGTGGTGGTGAAAGGTTAGGTACACTAGTTATAGCACGATATGGAAGGGATTTTACAGAAGATGAATTGGTTTTGGCTGAATATAGTGCTACAATAGTTGGAATGGAAATATTAAGGTCTAAGAATGAAGAGATAGAAGAAGAATCAAGAAAGAAAGCAGTTGTTCAAATGGCAATTGGCACCCTTTCTTATTCAGAACTGGAGGCTATGGAACATATATTTAAGGAATTAGATGGTGATGAAGGATTAATTGTAGCCAGCAAGGTAGCTGATAGAGTAGGTATTACCAGATCAGTTATTGTTAATGCCT
>JAAYHM010000153.1 GCA_012735405.1 Tissierellia bacterium
GGAAGAAGCCAGGAAGATATTAAGGATAGAACAAGTAAATATACAGCTAAAATTGAAGAAAATAAAAAGAAAATAGTAGAGCTTGAAAAGGAAATTGAAGCAATCCAAGGGGATATTGAAAAATTAAGAGAAAAATGTAAAGAACATCCACAATTTGAAGAATATGAATCCTATAGGGATGAAGGTATTGACCTTACAAAGCTAACTGAAGATGAAATGAGGTTACTCAGAAAGGATCTACAATTAATATTCCAAGACCCCTATTCCTCATTAAATCCAAGATTAACGGTAGGGCAAATTATAGCAGAAGGCCTATATGCCCACAATATGTTTGCCAAGGGCGATAAGAGTATCCAGGACTATATCCTAAAAACCATGGAAGAATGTGGACTGGCTTCCTACTTCCTACACCGCTACCCACACCAGTTCTCTGGTGGACAAAGGCAACGTATAGGTATTGCACGTTCTGTTGCTTTAAGGCCAAAGTTTATAGTATGTGACGAGGCAGTATCAGCCTTAGACGTTTCTATACAGTCACAAATATTGAACCTACTATTGGACTTAAAGGAAAAGCAAAACTTAACATACTTGTTCATATCCCACGACTTAAGTGTTATAAAATATATAAGCGATAGGGTTGCAGTTATGTATTTAGGAAATGTTATTGAGCTGGCAGAAACTGAAGAACTATATTCACGTCCAATGCATCCCTATACAGAAGCACTTTTAGCAGCTATACCAACAACTGACCCTGATTCAAAGAAAGAACCAATAATATTAGAAGGAGATGTTCCAAGTCCAATTTCACCTCCACCTGGATGTAAATTCCATACAAGGTGTAAGTATGCTACAGATATTTGTAGCAAGGTGGTACCAGAATTTGAAGAAGCCAGACCTGGTCATTTTGTAGCCTGCCATCATAAACTAAATGTTGAGGATTAAATATGGAAGGATTTGAACTGCTATGTTTTATAAGAAAAAACTTGAACGTGCTATGAAATGGCTGAAGGAAAAAAATAGGGTGGAAGATAGGGAAAATAGCCTAGAGGAATATGAGGGTATTGAACTTGAAAAAAAAGATATAATAGCCATAATTATTTCAGCAATATTGGTATTTGGGCCCCTTTTTCTTATTGCAGCAGGGATAATTTACTTGTTATTTAAATACCTTTAAATCGGCACCTTAGGTGCCGATTTAAAATTTTTCACTATAAATTATAGAAAATTTATTGACATATTTTGAAAAAGTGTTATAATTAAAAAGGTGAAAGAAATTAATAGGCGGGAGTGGCGGAACTGGCAGACGCGCTAGACTTAGGATCTAGTGTCTTCGGACGTGGGGGTTCAAGTCCTCTCTCCCGCACCAGTAAAAACCAGTGGCTTGACCATTGGTTTTTTAATATTTACATAAAAACAGGAATTAACCCATGAAATTTTGCTAATATTGTTTATTGTGATATAATTTTATGGTATAATAAACTAGTTTAAAGTTGAAGAATAAATATAATGTTAGGAGAGGAGCGTTTTAATGGATTTCGTTCTTAAAAACAAGGAAAATAATAAGGTTACATTTCATATTGAAGTAACACCTGAGGAGTTTGAAGAAGCGGTTCAAAGTGCATATTTAAAAAATAGACATAGATTTACTATACCTGGTTTTAGAAAAGGAAAGGCTCCAAGAAAGATCATAGAACTAAACTACGGAGAAGGCATTTTTTATGAAGATGCTTTAAATAGTATTTTACCAAAAGCATATGAAGAAGCCATTGAAAAGCTTAATATTGAGCCTGTTGACAATCCAGAAATTGACATAGAAGAATTAGAAAAAGGAAAAACTGTTGTAATTTCAGTAGATGTGACCGTTAAACCTGAAGTTAAATTAGGAGATTATAAGAATATAGAAGTTGAAAAAGTAGAATATAATGTAACAGATGAAGATGTAGAAATGGAATTAAAAACAATACAGGAAATGAATGCAAGAATTATAGATGCTTCAGATAGGGAAACTAGAGAAGGAGATATATTAACTATAGACTTTAAAGGTTTTGTAGATGGAGAACAATTTGAAGGTGGTACTGCAGAAAATCAAACTTTAGAACTTGGTTCCAATACCTTTATTCCAGGTTTTGAAGAGCAGTTAATTGGAAAGAAGAAAGGTGATACTGTAGAAGTTAAAGTAACCTTCCCAGAAGATTATTTTGAAGAAAGCTTAAAAGGCAAGGATGCAACCTTTGAAGTAACAATCCATGAGGTAAAAGAAAAAGAATTGCCAGAATTAGATGATGAATTTGCCAAGGATGTTAGTGAGTTTGATACTTTAGAAGAATATAAGAAGGATATTAGAGAAAAATTAGAAAAAAATGCTAAGGACAGGGAAAAGGTAGAATTTGAAAATAAGGTAATTGAAAAAGTAGTTGAAAATGCAGAAGTAGATATACCAGAGGCCATGATTGAACATCAAATAGATCACGAATTACAAGACTTTAACTATAGATTAACAATGCAAGGCCTTAACTTAGATAGATATCTAGAACTAACTGGAAATAAATTAGAAGATATAAGGGAGCAGTTGAGACCTATAGCTGAAAAAAGGGTAAAAACAGATTTAGTATTAGAAGCTATTGGAAAGGTTGAAAAGATTGAAGTTACAGAAGAGGATATAGACAAGGAATTAGATAAAATTGCTAAAGGATATAATCAAGAAAATACTGAGCAATTTAAAGAAAA
>JAAYHM010000154.1 GCA_012735405.1 Tissierellia bacterium
AAAATGGAAATTGGGCACTATAAAAGCGGAGACAAACTCCGCTTTTTTAATTAAAAATCCTTGCCCTTTTAAGGGATGTATATAATACTACTGAAGTAATGGCTCCAAAAAGACCCTGGGCTATATTCCCTGGTATGGAAGCTATAGCTCCTTTTCCATACATGAATATTTCAAAGGAAAAATATCCTAAAGCCATAAATATACCAGCTATAGATGTGGCTATTATTGGCTTTCTCCTACCCACATCAGTTTCTAAAAGTCTGGCAGCAATGTATCCTTCCAAGCCCTTGACTATAAGGGTGACGGGTACATAGTGCGTATATCCTAAAAGCAGGTCTGCCATGGCAGAACCTACTCCCCCCACTATGAGGCCCCCCTTTCTTCCCAGGATAAAGGCTGCTATAAAGACTACCATATCACCTAAATTCAAATATCCTTCAGTTGCTACAGTAGGTATGGTAATCACCATGGTCATAACTGTAGTTAGTGCTATGAGGACAGCATATTTGGTTAAAAGTTTTAATTTCATACTATTCATCCACACCCCTCCTGTTTAATATGTATGGGTACACTTATGTGTAATTATATAACTGTATCTATTTTTATAATAACACTTATAATACACTTATGCAAGACTCTTTTAAAATTTGCTTATTTTTTGATTAAATTTGTTCAAAATGCCAAATATTATAATATAATGAATAAGTACGCTTTCCATTTAAATATTTGTTACAGTTTATTGTTTTTTTAAGAGGGTATATTTATTAGACAATAACTTATGGTAAGGAGAGATAAAATGGAAAAGGAAAAGGAATTGGAAAAAGGTAAGTATATACCGGAGATAAAGTCACAGTTAAGGTCACGAATAATTGAAGTTCCCCAGGTAATATACAAAGCCTCTGGAATTAAAATTTTAGGTACTAGAATAAAATCACTCTTGTTTTCAACAGATGTTGCAATTATAAAAAATACAAATGCCCATTCCATAATTGCAGTATATCCTTTTACTCCCCAGCTTTCCATTACCCAGGCTATTTTGGAAGTAGCACCTGTTCCAGTATTTGTAGGGGTAGGAGGAGGTCTTACTACTGGCAAAAGATCTGTAAGTATTGCACTACAGGCAGAACTTATGGGTGCCTACGGTGTTGTAGTCAATGCACCTACATCTAATGAAGTTATAAGGGAAATATATGAAACTATAGATATACCTATTATTGCAACAGTTGCCAGCGAAAAGGATGATTATAGGGGAAAGTTAGAAGCTGGTGCAAGAATTTTAAATATTTCCGGAGGAGCAAAAACACCTGAACTAGTAAGAAAAATTCGCCAGGAATATGGGAAGGAACTACCCATAATTGCAACAGGCGGACCCACAGACGAATCTATACTAAGAACCATTGAAGCAGGTGCAAATGCCATTACCTATACCCCTCCTTGTACAGCAGACATATTTGCTGAGGTAATGGAAAAATACAGAAAATAGAGTAAAGCCCATCAGGCCTTACTCTATTTTAATTTTTGCTAATAGCTGGTCTTGTATGGACCATCTTCTCTTTTAAGTCAAATTTCTCATCTAATACCTTTAAAATGCTAGTTCCTAAATATCCACCAACAACGCCGCCTATGACAGCTAACACTATGGCTAATAATACCTTTAAAGGCGGATTAAATCCAAAGGGGGCTAAAAGTCCAGGTATAGGTGCTGCAGTTCCTGGCGCATTATTTACTATTCCTAAAACAGCCGCTCCTATTCCTGCTAATCCACCACCTATAAAGTTTGAAAAGAATATAGGTACTGGATTTTTTGTAACTAAATCAGCTTGAGTTAGTGGTTCCAGCATAATACCAATTATATTGCTCTTGTCACCAATTTTCATCCTCTTTAGTACAATTCCATTTGTAAAGGCTCCTCCAACACAGGCTATGGCAGATATACCCATGGCTAAGCCTTTAAGCCCTATCATAGCAGTTATGGACATGGAACTAAGGGGTGATGTACATATAATCTTCATTAAACCTCCCAGCAAAAATCCCATTACTATAGGTGATTGATTAGCTGCAGCAGTTACAGCGTCTCCTACCTGTAATAGGGTTGCATCTACTACAGGTGTTACCCCTACAGCAATAGCCCTTGCTAAAGGTGCTATGACCAGGGCACCAACAACTACATCAAGTCCTTCAGGTAATTTCTTTTCAATGATTGGAGCAACCAGCCCTACAACATATCCTGCTATAAAGCCTGGAAGTATACCCAGTCCAGATAGGGCAACTCCAGCTACCAGTGCAAATACTGGATTAACTCCCATATATAACGGCACTAAACTGGCTGCTGCAACTCCTGCCAGACTACCAGAGGATTCTCCCACTGCTCCAAGAAAAGCAATATTTAAAAAATCTCCACTTATATATTTGTGGATTGCTTCTACTAAAAAGCTTGCAATGGCTGCCCCTGCAAGGCCTGACATGGCCTTGTCCCCTTTAGGTGCCTTAAAACTAAATAAGGAAAACAATACTAAAGTTAGAAATAATAAACTTACTCCCTTTATAATTGTTAACATTTAAAATATCCCTCCATAATATTGTTTTAAATCTTTTACTAGTTAAATTCTGTAACCGTTCTCAGAATACATAAACAATATGGAGGTAAAATAGCATAAAAAATACTACTCTACCACCCTGTCCTTGTATCTGAAAGTTTCTCTATACATAGGGTATAGATTGCCTCTTCGATGCCCTTTTAAAAAGGGACTCTCCAGGGGTGTGTCAGACTTGCTGTCATTAACCTGAAAGTTTCGGAATAGAGGGGAGTAAGCCTCTATTCCTTGCTCCTTCGGTCATCTGAAAATCAGATGTTTTCAACAAATCCTCATCCACAAAACTTTCTATTAAATTTTCTTATTCTGTTTCAGGTAAAAATTCCAAACTATCTGCCTTAGTCCTTGAATCATGTTCTTTTGTCATCTTGAATACTAATGGGCTTAGGGCTAGTACTCCTATAAGATTTGGTATAATCATCAAGCCATTAAATACATCTGATATATTCCATACTAACTCTAAAGGTATAGTTGCTCCTACAAAGGAAAGAACAATCCATGCCCATTTATATAGTTTTACAGCTTTTACTCCGGCTATAAACTCAACACATTTACATCCATAATAGTACCAACCTATTAAGGTTGAAAAAGCAAAGAAGACTATTCCAAAGGTTATTATATATTCTCCAACGCCTGGGATTAGCTTGTTAAAGGCTGCTGTTGTTAAGGCAGCACCGTCTAATCCGCCTTCAATAACCATAAATCCTGTTTTATCAAAGGTTAATATGCCTGAAGCAAGTATTACAAAAGCTGTGAGGGTGCAAACTATCATAGTTACTATAAATACACCAAGGGAAGCTATTAAGCCTTCATTTACTGCATCATCATTTTTGGATGCAGCATGGGCTATTGGGGCACTACCTAAACCTGCCTCATTTGAAAACATTCCCCTTGATATTCCCAGTCTTATAACCGTTCCCAAAAGGCCTCCGCCTACTGCTTTTGCAGTAAAGGCATTTGAAAAAATCATTCCAAAAACTTCTGATAAAGCTTTTGCATTGAATAACACCGCAATAATACATCCGCCCAAGTAAACAATGGCCATAAAAGGTACAAGTTTCTCAGTGATCTTTCCTATACTCTTTACTCCACCAATAATAACTAATCCTGTCAATACTGCCACTACTAAACCGGTAACTATCGGATTTACATTGAAGCTAATGTACATGGATTCTGCAACAGAATTTGACTGGGTCATATTTCCTGTACCCAGGGATGCAATTATGGCAAAGAAAGCAAATAACCAACCTAACCATTTAAAATTCTTTCCATATACTTCCTTCATACCATTGGTTATATAGTACATGGGGCCACCAGATTTTTCCCCATCTTCATTGGTAACTCTAAACCTCATTGCCAACACTACCTCTGCAAACTTTGTGGCACCACCAAATATACCACTTACCCACATCCAAAATACTGAACCTGGTCCTCCAAGAGCTATAGCTGATGCAACTCCTACAATATTGCCTATTCCAATTGTTGCTGCTAAGGATGTCATCAAGGCCTGGAAGGGGGTGATGTCACCTTCTCCTTCACTTGCTTTGGAAAATAATGAAAGAATAGCCTCTTTCATTTTCCTAAACTGAACAAATATGGTTCCAAAACTTAAAAAAATACCTGTCCCTAATAACAATACTATAGTTACAGGTCCCCAAACAATGGATGCAGCTTTTGTAACTATGTCATTAAAAAAATCCATATCAATATACCTCCTAAAAAGGCTAGCCTTTTTAGGGAGTATATAATATGGACTTCACTAAACTACAAAATGCATAAAAAAGTGACAAATATTTTTCTATAATATTTTAATTTTTTGTATTTTCTATATGATATATAAGGCCTATTAAAAACTTTTTAATGTTGGTAGAGCCTCCCCTATCCATATTGCCACGTATAAACTCCATCTCTGTCCTTACCTGTTCAAAATTAAACAGGGTATTTGAATATTCAGTGAAGGTATAGTTCAAATAATCTTCTATTCCTAAATTTGCAATATTGGTTAAGGCCATATTAATAGCCCTTCTTATCCTTTGTTCCATGGATTTTGGATTGTCTGTAAATTTACTTAATAGCTCCTTTATGGTAATTTGATTTAGATTAATCCTGTTTTTAATTACATATTTTACTATGGTTATTATATCCTGGCTTCCTTTTTCTCCAATAATTCCCAGCTCTGTCAATATGCCGTTTATACGATTCTCATAAGGCTCTTCTGTCTCTACCACTTTTGCAGGTCTCTTTCTGCCCAGTATTCCCTGCATACTGGAAATAGTCCTATTTATCTGTATCCTTTCCATGACCTTTCTTATTATAGTTTCAACTTCCACTGCATTAATAGGCTTATATATAAAATATTCTACCCCATACTTATAGGCCTTTTCCACCATAGCTTTTGAAGAAACCTGGGATATCATTATGAACTCAATACTATCATATTCTTCCTTTAATTTTTTTACTATATTCAGTCCATCCATTCCAGGCATTAATAAATCAATTAAAACTATATCTGGCATAGTAGTCCTAATCTTTTCTAATCCCTTAATCCCATCTGTTTCTTCTCCTACTATATTCCCTAGTTCCTTGTCTTCAATTATTCTCTTTAATATCTGAATAACATTAATATCATCATCAAGTATGAAAAATCTCATTAATGTTCACTCTCCAGTTCATCTTTAGGAATTGTAATTATAAACTTAGTTCCAATACCGTATTCTGATTCTACCCTAATGCTGCCCTTTAAATTGTTCCTGATAATATTTTCCACCAATGGCAGCCCTAATCCTCTGTTTATTTCTCCCGTACTATAATTTATTTTGCTTGAATATCCGGGTGAAAATATATAAGGCAGATCTTCTTCCTTTATACCTGAGCCATTGTCCTCAACTATAAACTTGTGGTTGCTGCCTTCTTTTATGTGTGAAAATATAATATGTCCCCTATTTTCTATGGAATCTATAGCATTTATAATTAAATTTCTAAATATGGACATTAAAAAATAGTGTTTTTCTGTGTAAAAGTCTTCATGTATATTATAAGTAATTCCAATATCTTTATTTTGGTTTCTAACCTCTACTTCCATAGTATCCTTTAGTATAGATATTAATTCCTTAAAATACATGCCCCTGTTATCCAATCTATTGGCCATGACTTCTTCTATACCCTTTACAACCAGCTTATATTCCTTCTTAATTTCATGAATATCCTTGGCTATTTCCAGGGCCTTATTGGTCCAATCAGCATAGCCCCCCTTTTCATTCATTTCTGAAAACAGTTCATAGGCATTAGCCATTACTCTTTCAATGTGATCCATATTCTTTTCCATCCAATATACTTCTGTTTTTAACTGGGATATAATTTGCAGCAAATTTCTATATCTTTCTTCATGCTCCTCCTTGGTTAAAAATAATTTGTAGTAATTGTATACTATTACCATAATAACAACTGCTGCCGCCCTTATAGCTGCTACCAATAAAAACCCTTTCATGGCCAATGAACTTTGTAAAAACATTATGCCGCCAATTCTTAAATAGGTTTCCACCATATTGGATGTAAAATCCCCTATTGCACAAATAAAAAATATATTGTGATATTTCTTGGCAATCTTCCTCCTTTTAACTGCATAGAAGACCAGCCCATATACTATATAAAAAATAATTTCCGGTGCTGTATAATAAAACTGCCTTCCTAACAGACCCTGTAGGGCTCCATAAAACATAAGCCTGGATATAAACAGTGATATTCCTGATGTAAAGCCAAATAATACAGGGTTTAAATCATCATGTATATAGAGGGAAAGTGGAAATACAACAGCTGCAAAGGAAAATTTTATGTTTCCTATATAAAAGTCAATATATAGGAGGGAAGCAAGACCTACTATTATGGAAGAAATCAGTAAATTTCTATATTTTTTCACCTATTCACCTACTTTTTTTCCATGTTGAAAATAACCATATATATTTTATCAATATTTTTATTTATTAACAACAAACTGTAACCATTTTATGGCTGCTAAATATAATGATATTATCATTGAATATCAGGTGATGTTATGTATAAAAAATATGTTCATGGTCTGGATACCCTAGTACCCATAGAAGGTGGCAGGAGGGTCACTTATATTAATTTTGATAATGCAGCTACTACCCCTCCTCTTAAAGCTGTAATGAAAAGAATCAACAGCTTTTCCCATTTTTACTCATCTGTTCACAGAGGTACCGGCTATAAATCTATTATATCTTCTTTAGCCTATGATAATTCAAGAGATATAGTATTAGACTTTCTAGGAGCAGATAAAAAACACTATACAGCCATTTTTGTTAAAAACACAACAGAAGCCATAAATAAACTATCTTACAGGCTGAAGGATGAAATAGGGGATGGTATTGTACTGTCTACCTATATGGAACACCACTCCAACGACCTGCCATGGAGATATAAGTACAGACTAGATTATATAGAAGTAGATGAAAGAGGAAGATTGTCCCTTGACCATCTTGAATATCTTTTGAAAAAATACAGGGGCAGGGTAAAGCTTGTGACTGTGACAGGGGCTTCCAATGTAACAGGCTATATAAATCCCATACATAAGATTGCAAAAATCTGTCACAAATATGGTAGCAAGATAATGGTAGACGGAGCCCAGCTAGTCCCCCACCATCCAGTAAACTTAAAAGCTGTAGATCATCCAGAGCATATTGACTATATAGCCTTTTCTGCCCATAAAATGTATGCCCCCTTTGGCATAGGAGTCCTCATTGGTCCAAGGAGTACTTTTGAGAAGGGATTTTCTGAATTTGTAGGTGGAGGAACTGTAGATGTAGTTACTCCCAGGGAAGTTACATGGGCACCTCCTCCTGAAAAGGAAGAGGCAGGCACCCCAAATCTATTTGGTGTAGTGGCCCTGGTGGAAAGTATAAGGGTGTTAAAAAAGTTAGGCATAGAACCTATATCCAATTATGAAAGAAAGCTTACAAAATACACCCTGGAAAGATTAAAGGAAGTGCCCAATATAGTTATATACGATGATGAAGATATAAAAAATAAGGTTTCCATTATATCCTTCAATATCAGAGGGCTTCATCATGGCTTAGTGGCAGCAGCCCTGTCCATGGAAGGAGGCATTGGTATAAGAAGTGGCTGTTTCTGTGCCCAGCCCTACATTCAAAAGCTACTTAAAATAAATGTGGAGGAAATGGATAAATATAAAAGGAATAGGGATATTCCAAGACCCGGAACAGTAAGGATAAGCTATGGAATGTATAATAGTTTTGATGAAATAAATGTTTTGATAGAACTATTAAAACAAATTGGAAACAATATAGATTACTATAATTATAAGTATAAAAGCCTTCTTTCTACTTAAACTAATGAAAAGGAGGCTTTTTTTTATGGATAAAAAAATGAATATACTTATGTTTAGTGGAGACTATGACAAAGCTTTAGCTGGATTAATTTTGGCAAATTCAGCAAAGGAAATGGATATGGAGGTTAGCATATTTTTTGCCTTTTGGGGGCTTTTGCTTATAAGAAAGCCAAATGGTGCAAGGGAAGAAAACAAATCAACCTATGAAAAATTATTTGCAAATATGACACCTAAAAATATTGAAGATCTTCCCCTTTCCAAAATGAATCTGGCCGGATTGGGAAAGAAAATGCTTTTGGAGATGATGGAGGAAAACCATGCCCCTACACTGACAGATTTTCTAAAGGGTGCCCTTAACAAGGGTATAAAAATGATGGCCTGTAAACTATCCTGTGAAATAATGGGCTTTAGTGAGGATGAATTATTAGAGCAGGTGGAAATAGTAACAGCACAAGATTACTTAAAGGATGCCATAGAGTCAGACATACAGCTTTTTATTTAATTCACAGGGGCTTTCTGGCCTCTTTTATTTTATCTTAATTAAGTTTACAGGTATTAATAATAACTTAACCAGGCTTTTCTTTTTCAATTCCCGGACAAATCTCTCCATAGACTACAAATCTAATCTCCTTGTATTTTTTATTAATACAAAAGCACTAACTGTATCTATTTTAACTTTTTTGTTATATACTTAATTTATAATAATATAGGGGGGATTTGGTATGGATAAGCTTAATATATCAAAGGAAAATCAGCCTCTTTTTGAGGACATAAGGACCTTGAAGGAAGTCTTTTGGATAAATCCTAACTTGTCTAGTTTTGATAGCATCAAAGACAAGTTGCCCCTTTCCCTCGAAGATGTATTGGATGCGGAAGAAAGGTTAAACCGGTTTAAACCCTACTTGAAAAAGGTCTTTCCAGAAACCAGGGATGGAACCATAGAATCCTTCATATCCGTTGTTGACAATATGAAAAAAAAGATGGAAAGGGATTTTGACAACCCCATATATGGAAGGCTACTTATAAAAAGGGACGATTCCCTTCCCATTGCCGGCTCCATTAAGGCAAGGGGTGGGATATATGAGGTATTGAAACATGCTGAAACTTTAGCTATTGAAGCAGGCCTCCTATCCATGGATGATGATTATTCAAAGCTGGATAGCGATGAATTTAGAAAATTCTTTTCCCAGTATACAGTACAGGTCGGAAGCACAGGAAATTTAGGATTGAGTATAGGTATTATGAGTGCAAAAATAGGATTTAGGGTAAAGGTTCATATGTCCAGTGATGCTAAGGAGTGGAAAAAGGAACTTTTGAGAAGCAAGGGCGTGGAAGTAATGGAGTACTCTTCAGATTACTCCAAGGCAGTGGAAGAAGGAAGAAGACTTTCTATGGAAGATCCAAAGAGCTATTTTGTTGACGATGAAAACTCCAAGGACCTGTTCCTTGGATACGCAGTGGCAGGATTGAGGGTTAAAGAACAGTTAAAGGATATGGGAATAAAGGTAGACAGGGACCATCCCTTATTTGTATATCTGCCCTGTGGTGTAGGTGGAGGTCCTGGAGGTGTTGCCTTTGGGCTTAAACTGGTATATGGAGACAGTGTTCACTGCTTCTTTGCTGAGCCTACCCATTCTCCTGCCATGCTGCTAGGCCTTATCACAGGATTACATGATAAAATAGCTGTGCAGGATGTTGGAATTGACAACAAAACTGACGCAGACGGGCTAGCTGTAGGCCGTCCATCTTCCTTTGTAGGAAAAATAATGGAACATTTATTAAGCGGGGAATTTACCATAGATGATGGAAGACT
>JAAYHM010000155.1 GCA_012735405.1 Tissierellia bacterium
AATGTCATACTCTTTGATTATGAAATTACTATTGCTACTGTATACGGAAGAAATAAAACAAAGCATACATACAGGGAAATACTAACTTTTATCTCATTCCCCATCTGATTACTATATTTCTTTAATACTTTTTAGTATTATTTTGCATAAGGTCATATGTAGGGCTCCCAGTAATAATTAGGTCTCTAGTTGAATCTATCATCATCTTTTAAAAACTCATCAACAGGAAGCTGTGACACTACTGCTGTATTAAATTTATTCCTATCCTTTATATCTCCAAATAGTATTACTCCAGTAATTGTTCCATCTTTTGTGAATAGTTTATGATGTATATCTTTGCCAGGATCTTTATACTCATAGATTTTATCATAATTACTGATATTACCTGCTGAAAATATCTTTATATCTCCTATCTCCAATGTTGTAAATACCTTAGGCTGTTTATACTCCTTTTCTAATCCAGCCATATTTGCACCTGCAACCCTTCCCTGTTCATTAGCAGCAGTCCAAAGGCCTAATATCATACCATCTACTTCAATTACATCTCCAACTGCATATACATTTTCTATATTTGTTCTCATTTGGCTATCTACCTTTATACCCTTATCATATTCAATAGCTGTATCCTTGACTAAATCAAGATTTGGCCTTATGCCTGAAGAAATAAGCACTGCATCTGTAGGGATTTGTCTATTTTCATTTAATTTAATTCCATTAGTCCTTGCATCTCCCAAAACTTCTTCAACTTGAGAATTAGTATATATACTTAGACCTAAACTATTTAACCTTTCCTCCAATTTATTGGCTAATTCCATATCTAATTGCTTAGGTAACAAATATGGTGCAAACTCAATTACATTGACTTCTTTTTTTAATAGCTTCAATGACCAAGCAGCTTCTAGACCTAAAAGACCACCACCTATTACTGATACAGTATTGCAGGATTTTAAGAATTCTTTAAATTCATATAAATCCTGTATCGTTCTCAAAGCAAAAACTCCCTCTTTATTTTTGGATTTAATATTTGGAATGAAAGGGCGGCCTCCTGTTGCTATTAAAAGTTTTTCATATGTTATTATTTTGCCATCATATAGATGAACTACATTGTTTTCTATATCTAATTTTTTGACTACAGTTCTTAAAGCTGTTTTTATATTTTTTTGTTTATACCAGTTTTCATCATATACTAACAAATTGTTTATTGTAAATTCTTTGAAAATCCCTTCTGTTAATTTTGGTCTATAATATGTATAATATGGTTCCTTACTAATAAGCATAATTGTACCTTCCTTATCTTGATTTCTTACTTCTCTTGCTGCAGAAAGACCTTCAATTCCATTTCCTATGATTAAATATTTTATCTTTTTCATCATATGGCCCCCTTTGTTAATTTCTTACTAAATTATTACCCATATATACTTCAATACATAATATAAAAATATATGAATTCCTTTTTTAGTTTTGTTATTCCACAATGCAAGCATTTGTTATTTATTTGCATTAAAATTCTTTTTCATGTATTTTAAGGCATTTCCTAGCATAATCCACTGTACTCAAAATCCAGTTAAGCTTACATCCTATTAAACCTTGGTCATCAATTAAAAAAGTGTTAAAAGGATTTAATACCTTTTAACACTCTTTCTTTTTTAACTGTTTTTTACTTCCAATATCTATGACAGTTAGTTCCAAATACAACAAAATCAATTATTCTATAAAAATATACTTCTGCTTACAATTTATATCCTTTTCCTATTGAAATTAATAAAGCTATAGTTAGGTTTTTCCTCTCCAAAAAACCAGTATCTCAAATAATCATCAAGTACTATGGCAGGAAGGGATAAGAAAAACCATAAAACACTAAAACTTAAAGATATTTGCCCCATAAAATTGTATTTTAAACCGCTATAATCCCAAATATTTAACCTGAGCCATATATTTAAAACTAAACCAAAGATTAATTCTAATGTAGTAATTATTATACATGATATAATTTGCTGAATAATTAAAGGTAAATGTTTTGTTTTAGGGCTTTCGTTTATTAAACCAATAAGTATAAAACATAGCCCTCCAAGTATAAACATAGAAAAATGGGAATATCCTCTCCAAATAATTTCAAGTAAATAATATATATTACCGCCAATTATTAGTAAAATTAAAAGCTTTTTTAGTTCCTTCATCTTCATCTTCCTTTAAACTATAGTAAGCTTCAGTCATATAGTTTAAAGGATTTGTTGTTTTTATATTCATATTTTAACTTCCAATAAAAAACAGGAAATCCTTCAAATTGAAGGATTTCCTGTTCATAGGACCTCATATGAACTTTATCTTTTGTAAAATAAAATTTAAGCTATATAAGCTTGTATTATATTAATACCATAACAAAACTATTTTAAACTTTAAAATATGAAAAATAAAAAATAATTTGCATAACATTATAAATTTCCTTTTAACCCAATATCTTCAGCTACCTTTTGCATACCTTTTATTGTCTCTTCTATCACTTTATTTAAATCCATCCCCAGCATTTCAGCACCTTTTTCAATAATAGTTCTATTTACACCTGCAGCAAATTTAGGCTGTTTCCACTTTTTCTTAACTGATTTTGGTGTCAAATCCAAAATACTTTTGCTTGGCCTTACTAAGGCAGTTGCAGCAATTAAGCCAGTCAATTCATCAATTGTATACAATACTTTTTCCATAGTTTCTATAGGCTCTACATCTGTACATATGCCCCAGCCATGGCTAACAATTGCCCTAATATAATCTTTTGGCCAATTTCTCTCAGTTAGTATTTCTTCAGTTTTCTTGCAATGTTCTTCCGGGTATAATTCATAGTCTAGATCATGAACAAGGCCTATTATTCCCCACTTTTCCACATCTTCTTCTCCTAGTAATTCTGCAAAATGAGTCATTACTGCTTCCACAGCAAGTGCATGTTTAATATGGCTTTCTTCCTTGTTAAATTCTTTTAAAAGCTCGAAAGCCTCATCCCTAGTTGGCTTATAATTATTCAACTTTGCAATCCCCCTTCTCTTAAGTAAGTAATTGGCAAATATTATATATATTATACCAAAATATTTTATATTTATTTTTTATCTTCATTAGAATCTAATAATAAAATCAAACATCAGGTATACTGCTAACAAATCTTTATTTAACTGTTTGTAAATATGTTTACTTTTTTGTTTGATTATGGTATTATATTGTAAAACTAGAGATGAAAAGGTTGATTTTTATGAAAAAAACAACTGTAGGAGAGAACCTAAAAAAAATAAGAAAAGATTTAAATTTAAAGCAGTATCAAATTGCTGGAGAAGATGTTACAAGAAACTTAATTAGCCTAATGGAAAATAACAAGACTCCCATATATCACAATGTGGCAAACATCATAGCAAAAAATATCAATGAAATATTAGCAAAAAGAGGACAAGATATATATATACAAGCAGAGGACATATTAAATCCTGAAAGGTATGAGGCTAGAAAAAAAGCTAATGAATATATCTCTCAGTTACAAAAACAATTAAATGAACAAAATTACAATATACAAGTTGAAAAATTAAATGAAATTGAGAACTTCTTAAATAGGTGGAGATTCATAGATAAGAAAGTAAAAATTTATGAATTATTAGGTGATATATTTTATAATGCTAAAGACCTAAACAGAGAATATTACTATTATATAAAAGCTTTGGAAGTTTCATACGAACACCCTAACATGAAAGAAAGATATAAACTTATTTTAAAGTTAGTATATAACTGTATAGTAACTAAAAAATACCAAGAAGCCATCAGGCTTTGTGATTTTGCTATTACAACCCAAGAAGATATTACTGAAAAATATAAGGGCATATTCTACTTTAATTCAGCTTTAACTTATTATTATTTAAAAGATTATGACAAAGCTTTAGACCAATTAGTGTATTCCAAATTTCACGTAGCCTTTGATGACTATAGAGAAATGAAAAGAATATTGATATTAGAAGGAATATGTAATGTAAAAATCCAAAATTACAACGGAGCATTGAGATCTTATAATAAATTATTAGATATAATTGATAAAGACAATATAGAAGAAATTTGCCTCGCCTATGTAAACTTAATTCAAATATATATTGAAAAAAACAACAAGGAAATGGTTATAAAGTACCATAACAAGATATTAGAATTATTGCCTTCATTGGATATAAATACCTATCATTATCTTAAAATACTTATCAGTGTATCCAATACATATAAGTATTTAAGGGATGATGAACATTATGAACTATATTTAATTGAAGTTTTAAAACATTCAAATAAACTTAAAGATGAAAATATTTTCTCAATTACCCTATCAGATCTTCTGGATTTTTATATGGAAACAGGAAAAGTAAACAAAATTGAAGCTATTTTAGAGCAGTATGAAAACAGTATTATAAATATAAATAAGAACCAAAACTATTTTATCTCATTAAAGTCCATCTATTCTTATTTAGAACTTAACAAGATAGAAAAAGCAAAAAAATTAATAAAAAATATTTTAGAAAAGGAGGATAACTAGATGAAGAAAAAACTTCTTATCTTGTTGTCAGCTTTAACAATTTTAGCTAGTTTTAGTAGTGTTGCAATTGCAGGCGACCGTGGACATGTACCACCAGAGCCAATAAGAGATTCCATAATTATCGAAGAACAAATGTAAAACAGACTACTTAAAAGAAAAAGTGTGATCTATAGATCACACTTTTTCTTTTTTAGTCTTTCCTTATAAACCTTATCTATGTGATTTTACCTCTAGCCACAATTCATCATATACATTTAGCATGTCCTTCACATCACGGAATATTTCAGTATTTTCCAAGATTTCTTTAGATGGATAAGCAACTGGATGATTTCTTATCTCTTCTGGTAAAAGCTCCTGTGCAGCCACATTAACAGTTGCATACTCAAGATATTCTATATTCTTCAGGGCTACTTCCGGCCTGTTCAAGTAGTTGATAAATTCCTCTGCCAATTCCTTATTTTTAGCGTTTTTAGGTATTACCATACAATCAAACCAGATATTTGTTCCTTCTTTAGGATAAACATATTCTAGGTTCTCATTTTCCCAGGTAACCATTGGTATAGCATCCCCTGACCATACAACAGCCAAGGCTGCCTCTTCTGCTACCATTAACTGCCTGACATCATCTCCTACATAGGCGTATACTAGGGGTTTTTGTTTGATAAGTTCATTTTTGGCCTCTTCTAATTCATTTAAGTCCCTGGTGTTCATGGAATATCCCAGTTTCTTTAGTGCCACACCAATAGAATCCCTTTGACTATCCAGCATTAATATTTGGCCTGCATATTTTTCATTCCACAGTATATCCCAGCTATCTACTACATCATCAACCATAGTTTTGTTATATATAATTCCTAAAGTTCCCCACATATATGGTACAGAATACTTATTCTCAGGATCAAATTCTAATCCTAAGAATTCTTCCCCTATATACTGCATATTTGGTATATTTTCTTTATTTATTTCTGCTAACAGTCCTTCCTCTATCATTCTCTCAACCATGTAATCAGAAGGGAAAACCAGATCATAGCTAGTTCCGCCTTTTTTGATGCTCACGTACATGTCCTCGTTAGTTGCAAAGGTATTGTAATTTACTTTCACATTAAACTCTTCTTCAAAATCTTTAATTACTTCTGGTGCGATGTAGTCCCCATAGTTATAAATATTTAGTGTAGGCTTATCATTACACCCTATTGTGGTAAGGCCAATTGCTAAAATCATTAGTAATAATAGGAACATTTTCAATCCTTTTTTCATGTAACCCCACCTTTCTTTTATTTTTTATTTTTCTATATAAACATTACATAAGTAATGCTGTAGTACATAAAAATTCACTAAAACCAACAAAATTGCCTTCTCCCCTTGAGAGATCAATTTTCAGTAAATTAGTCTATGTAATAGTTTTAAATTGTCTAGAACTTACATCAAAAGAACCTAAGACTTTGTGATCTTAGGTTCTTCTTCACCTAAGTTTTACCTATGAGATTTTACTTCAAGCCACAATTCATCATATATACTTAACATATCCTTTACATCACGAAATACTTCCGTATTTTCTAAAATATCCCTAGATGGATATGCTACTTGGCTATTTCTTATTTCTTCAGGCAGTTGCTCTTGTGCAGCCACATTTGGTGTTGAATAGCCAATATAATCTGCATTTCTTGCTGCAATATCTGGCCTATTTAAAAAGTTTATAAACTCTTCTGCTAACTCTTTATTTTTAGCGTTTTTAGGTATTACCATATTATCAAACCATATATTTGTTCCTTCCTTGGGATACACATATTCTAAATTATTGTTTTCTCTTATCATTGACACAGCATCACCAGACCAAACAACAGCTAAGGCAGCTTCCTCAGCAACCATTAATTGTTTAACATCATCACCTACATAAGCATATACCAAGGGTTTTTGTTTTATAAGTTCATTTTTAGCTTCTTCCAACTCTTCTAAATTTCTAGAATTTAAAGAATATCCTAATCTTTTTAATGAAACACCAATTGAATCCCTTTGACTGTCAAGCATTAATATCTGATCTGCATATTTTTCATTCCAAAGTATATCCCAACTATCTACTACATCATCAACCATGGTTTTATTGTAAATAATACCGAAGGTTCCCCACATATATGGAACTGAGTACTTATTTTCTGGGTCAAAATCTAAGCCCAGAAATTCTTCACCTATATATTTCATATTTGGTATATTTTCTTTATTTATTTCAGCCAATAAACCTTCATTTATCATTCTCTCTATCATATAGTCAGAAGGGAAGGCTACATCATAGCTAGTTCCCCCCTTTGCAATGCTTATATACATGTCTTCATTGGTAGCAAAGGTGCTATAATTCACTTCAACATTAAATTCTTCCTCAAATTCTTCAATTATCTCAGGATCTATATAGTCTCCCCAGTTATAAACATTCAATGTTGGCCTGTCATCCTTGCATCCTATTGCTAGAAAACTTATTGCTGTAACTAATATTAAAAGTAATGATATTTTTGATTCTGCTTTCATATAACCCTACCTTTCTTTTTAACATTTTTATCATTTCTTTTATTTATAAATAATAATAATGCTAATGACCCAACAAACATAAGTGATGACAAAGCATTTATTACAGGATTAATACCTAATCTAGCCATGGAGTAAACCTCTATACTTAAGTTTGTCACTCCTGCACCTTTATTAAAAAAACTTATTACAAAATCATCTATAGATAAGGTAAAAGCTATTAGTGCACCAGTAAATATTCCTGGCATAATTTCAGGTATTACTACTTTTCTTAATGCATACATAGGCGTTGCACCTAAGTCCATTGCAGCTTCAGCCAGGTGTTTATTCATCTGTTTTAGTTTAGGTAATATACTTAAAATTACATAAGGTATACAAAAAGTAATATGGGATAATAGCATGGTTGAAAAACCAAATTCCATTCCAATAAATTTAAACAAGGTCATAAGGGATACTGCTGTTACAATGTCAGGATTTAATACAGGTAAATAGTTTAAATTTAGTATAACTTTCTTACCTATGCCATTCATTCCATGAATTCCTATAGCTGCTATGGTTCCTATTATAGTTGATATAATTGCAGAAAGAAGAGCTATTGCTACAGTATAATATAAGGCTTTTAAAATACTATCATTGGAGAATAGGTCCTTATACCATCTTAAAGAAAATCCAGTCCATTTACCCCTTGATTTTGAATCATTAAACGAAAATACTATTAAAACTATGATGGGAGCATACAAAAACAATAGGGTTAAATATATATATAACTTTTTAAATACTCTGCTTACCATAGACCTCTACTCCCTTCTTTTTCAGAATCAAACTTAGAAGTTAAAGCCATTGTAATTAGTATAAATATCATCATTATAATTGATATTGCAGAGCCAAAATGCCAATCTCC
>JAAYHM010000156.1 GCA_012735405.1 Tissierellia bacterium
GAAGTAGATACCCATAAATTTATCCAAACGGGGCAGGTTGATTCTAAATTTGGTATTTCTTTAAGGGATAATATTATAAAAGAAGCAGTAAGAAGGGCTATGGATTCTAAATATGTTGAACCACTAGGCTTCCACTTCCACATTGGATCCCAAATCCATAAAAATGAAGGTTATATATTAGCAGTTAAACGAATAGTTAATTTAATAAAGGAAATTAAAGATGAATTAGGTTTTGTAACAGAGGAGTTAAATGTTGGAGGTGGATTCGGAATCACTTTTTCCAGGGAGAAAAGGCCTTTAAGTTATTTTACTGATGCCATTATGCAAACCTTGGAATTTGAATGTAAACAAAACAATTTAGAAAGGCCCTTGGTTACAATAGAGCCAGGAAGATGGATTGTGGCTGAAGCAGGAATCACTCTCTATACCATAGGGGCCATTAAAGAAATACCGGGAATTAGAACCTATGTAGCCATTGATGGAGGTATGACGGATAATCCAAGACCAAGCTTATATGGAGCAAAGTATGAAGGACTTGTAGCAAATAAGTATGGAGAAAAGCCGGTGAAGGAAGTGACCATAGCAGGTAAATGCTGTGAATCTGGGGATATATTAATTTGGGATTTAAAGGTACCGGAAATTAAAGCAGGAGATATATTGGCTGTTCTATCTACTGGAGCCTATAACTATTCTATGGCAAATAATTATAATCGTATTCCAAAACCGGCTGTTGTAATGGTGTCTGGGGGAAGGGACAGATTAATTGTAAAAAGGGAGACCTATGAGGATATTATAAGAAATGACTTGTAAGCTGGAGGCCTATTAATGTTTGAATTAATTAGAGACACCTATGTGGAAATAAACTTGGATCATATAGCCTACAATATGCAAAGCATTAAAAAAATGGTAGGAGAAGATGTAGCCATAGCAGCAGTACTAAAAGCAGATGCCTATGGCCATGGAGCCCTTGAAGTGTCTAGGATAGTTATGGAAAATGGAGCAGCTTATATTGCTGTAGCCACCTTAAGTGAAGCCTTGGAAATCAGAAAAAGATATAAGGATTACAAAATATTAATAATGGGTTTTACCCCTGATAGACTCTTAGAATATGTGGTAAAAAGCAATATTACCCAGACTATTTTTTCCTATAGGCAAGGAAGGCTGTTAAGTGAATTAGGCTTAAAGTACAATAAAAAACCTGTAGTCCATATAAAGTATGATACAGGCTTCAATAGATTAGGCTTTAAGGATAGTAAAGAAAGTATAGGGGAAATAGCAAAAATTGCCAAAATCCCTAATATATATGTAGAAGGTATCTTTTCACATTTGGCTCTTACAGGAAGGGAAGAAAATGAAAAGCAATACAATATATTTATATCTGCTGTAGAAAAGCTAGAAGGTATGGGCATAGAATTTAAGTATAAACATATAGAAGACAGCATAGCTTCTGTAGACTATCCAGAATACAGGCTAAACATGATAAGGCCTGGTGCAATAATATATGGAATTAAAGGCTTTCGCCATGGGATCTTAAAACTAAAGCAGGCCCTAACCTTTAAAAGCAGAATAAGCCATATAAAAAAAATATCCAAAGGGGAAGGGGTAAGCTATGACTACCTTTGGAAGGCAGAAAGGGATAGCCTAATTGGAACCCTTCCTGTAGGCTATGCTGATGGCTACCCAAGGAACTTAAGCAACAAGGGTTTTGTAACAGTCCATGGTAAGAAGGCACCAGTAGTAGGCCTTATATGTATGGACCAATTAATGGTGGATTTAACAGATATACCAGAGGCTAAAGCAGGGGATGAAGTTATACTCTATTCCAATGGAGAAAACAATACTATGGATTTAAATACTATGGCTAAACTTGCAGGTACCA